>NZ_JADBQO010000033.1:0-35167 GCF_014895875.1 Enterobacter cloacae complex sp. P12RS | reverse complement strand
GGGTCGTTAGCTCAGTTGGTAGAGCAGTTGACTTTTAATCAATTGGTCGCAGGTTCGAATCCTGCACGACCCACCAATGTAAAAAAGCGCCCTAAAGGCGCTTTTTTGCTATCTGCGATCTGGATGATTCGAACCTGCAGCAGGTTCGAGCCGAACGTAGTGAGGCACCGGAGCCGTTTACGGCGACGGCCCGAAGGGCGAGCGAAGCGAGTCATCCTGCACGACCCACCAGTGTAGAAAGGCGCCCTAAAGGCGCCTTTTTGCTATCTGCCGTACAACAAATGCTCCGCCCATCTATTCCCGGTGACTTTTCACTCCAGATTCGCTATCTTGTTTAGTATATAAAACACAATTGCCCTGCGTTTTGCTTTGTCAGGCAAAAGAAAGGCAATATTGTTAAGCCAGTAAAACGAGAAGCCATAATGAGCGTGATGTTCGATCCTGAAGCCGCAATCTATCCGTTTCCGCCAAAGCCTGTGCCATTAAGCCAGGATGAAAAACAATTCTACCGCGAGAAGATCAAACGGCTTCTCAAAGAGCGCGATGCGGTGATGGTGGCCCATTACTACACCGATCCGGAAATCCAGCAGCTGGCGGAAGAGACCGGGGGCTGTATTTCTGATTCACTGGAGATGGCCCGCTTCGGTGCAAAACATCCCGCTTCCACGCTGCTGGTTGCAGGCGTGCGCTTTATGGGCGAAACGGCAAAGATCCTCAGCCCGGAAAAAACCATTCTGATGCCGACGCTCAATGCGGAGTGTTCGCTCGATCTCGGCTGCCCGATTGACGAATTCAACGCCTTCTGCGACGCCCATCCTGACCGGACCGTGGTTGTTTACGCCAACACCTCTGCGGCGGTAAAAGCGCGCGCAGACTGGGTGGTTACGTCGAGCATCGCCGTTGAGCTGATTGAGCATCTGGACAGCCTGGGTGAGAAAATTATCTGGGCCCCTGACCGCCATCTTGGCAATTACGTTCAGAAGCAGACCGGCGCTGACGTTCTCTGTTGGCAGGGCGCCTGCATTGTGCACGACGAATTCAAGACCCAGGCGCTGTCCCGTATGAAGGCGCTTTATCCTGACGCGGCCATTCTTGTTCATCCTGAATCACCGCAGTCGATTGTTGATATGGCCGATGCGGTTGGCTCAACCAGCCAGCTTATCAACGCGGCCAGGACGCTGCCGCACAAGCAGCTCATCGTCGCGACCGATCGCGGTATCTTCTATAAGATGCAGCAGGCCGTACCGGAGAAAGAGCTGCTGGAAGCACCAACGGCAGGTGAGGGCGCAACGTGCCGCAGCTGCGCGCATTGCCCGTGGATGGCGATGAACGGCCTGAAGGCCATTGCCGAAGGGCTCGAGACAGGCGGTGCAGCGCATGAAATTCATGTGGACGCCGCTCTGCGTGACGGTGCGTTAATTCCGCTTAACCGCATGCTGGATTTTGCGGCTACACTACGTACTTAATTCAAAAACGCCCTGGGGAAAAGATGGATTTTTTTAGCACGCAAAACATTCTGGTTCATATACCGATTGGTGCAGGTGGCTATGACCTGTCATGGATTGAAGCCGTAGGCACGCTGGCGGGGTTGCTGTGTATCTGGCTGGCAAGCCTGGAGAAGATCAGCAACTACGCGTTCGGGCTGATTAACGTCACGCTGTTTGCGATTATCTTCTTCCAGATCCAGCTGTACGCCAGCCTGCTTTTACAGCTCTTTTTCTTCGCTGCCAATATTTACGGCTGGTACGCCTGGTCCCGGCAGAACAGCCGGCAGGAGGCTGAGCTGCAGATCCGCTGGCTGCCCTTACCGAAAGCCATCGCCTGGTTTGTCGCCTGCGTCGTCGCCATTGGTTTGATGACCGTCTACATCAACCCGGTGTTTGCGTTCCTGACCCGCGTTGCCGTTTCGGTCATGTCCGCGATTGGCCTCAACGTGACGATGCCGGAGCTTCAGCCGGATGCCTTCCCGTTCTGGGATTCCTGCATGATGGTGCTGTCGATCGCGGCGATGGTGCTGATGACCCGTAAATACGTTGAGAACTGGCTGCTGTGGGTCATCATCAACGTCATCAGCGTGGTGATTTTTGCCCGTCAGGGCGTCTATGCCATGTCGCTGGAGTATCTGCTGCTGACCTTCATTGCCCTGAACGGCAGCCGGATGTGGATCAAGAGCGCGCGTGAGCGTGGCTCACACGCGCTTTCAAGCTAGTGGTGATGATGTGAATGGTCGGGCTGCGCCTCGTTAAGGTGGCAGTCCGGCCCGCTACAGGGCTGATACTCCATCTGGATGGTGGCGTGACCTATCTCATAGTGATGTTCAAGAAAGTGCTGGATGCGTTCAAGCAGCGCGTCGTGGTCGTGGGGCGGGATGACCTGGACGTGCAGCGTCATGACAGGCTTCTCGCCTACCAGCCAGACGTGCACGTGATGAACGTTACGCACTTCCGGGACAGTACGGCGCAGGTTTCGTTTCAGCTCGTCAATGTCCATTGATGCCGGCGCTCCTTCCAGCAGTTCATTGACGCTCTCCTTCAGTAGCCGCCAGGCGCTGCGCAAGACCAGACACGATACCAGCACGGAGAGAATGGGGTCGACAGGCGTCCAGCCGGTATAGAGGATCACCAGCGCGGCGACAATCGCCCCGACTGAGCCGAGCAAATCCCCCAGCACATGCAGAGCCGCAGCGCGAACGTTGAGGTTCTTTTCCCCGCTGCCGCGATGCAAAATCCAGAACGCCAGAATATTTGCCAGCAACCCCGCCACGGCAATTACCATCATTGTCGTCCCGGCGATGGGCTGCGGGTGCCTGAAACGCTGTACGGCCTCCCAGACGATAAGAACAGTAATAACCACCAGCGCGATGGCGTTAACAAACGCGGCAAGGGTGGTCAGCCTCAGCCAGCCGAAGGTATGACGCGCGTTGGGTGGGCGGCGAGCAAACTGCACCGCCAGCAGGGCGAAAAGCAGCGCTGCGGCATCGGTCAGCATATGTCCGGCATCAGCCAGCAGCGCCAGCGAGCCGGAAACCAGGCCGCCAATAACTTCGATAACCATAAACGTGGCCGTAACGCCAAAGGCCAGCATAAGTCGTTTTGCGTTGTCGTTGCCGGGAGAAGATGGGTGTGAGTGGGTGTGCGCCATGTCTGCTTTCCTGATTCGTTATTATTTTAGTGTAGCGTTTTTAACAGGTTACTCCAAAAAGAAAGGAGAGCCTGGGCTCTCCTTTCACATTTGAAGCATCAAGAATTACTGGGTTGTGCCATCAGTTTTGGTATTGGCGTCGTTACCCACTTTGTCGTTCGGATCGGGACATTTGCCGTCCTTGCACATCGAGTTCTTATGAACCTCATCCGAGCTCATGTTGTCATGATTCATGGTGTCGGAAGCACTACCGTTCGGATGCAGCATGGTACCGCCGGTATTGGTATTGCCGGTATTGATCTGGCTGTTATCGACATTATTCGGGGCGATATTCTGTTTCGCATCAGGCGCAACCTGGCCTGCCGCTGCTGCCGCATTGGCATCACCGTTGCTGTCTGAAGCACCCGTTTCTGCGGCCAGGACGCTGCCGCTGGCAAGGGTGAGTGTGGCAGTCAGGAAGAGGGTGGTCAGTTTTGTCATTTTCATGATGGTGCTCCTGTTCTTGTCGTTACGCTGGATAACATTCTCCAACAGTGCATCTTTTTAGAGGCGAAAGATTCCGCCTCACGGACTTACGTCAGTAGGGAATCGCGTTTAAGCGTTTAAAAATGGTTGTTACAGTTAAAAAGCTTAGGTTAGATCTCATTTTTCGCTATTTTGTGGCGATTTTTAGGCAAATTCCAGGAATTATCTGCGTGAAGTGTAAAACCGTGTTTACACTTCCTGGTCGACAAGATAGATTGAAAGGATTGCTTTCATTACTAAAGATATGGCAGAGCTGGAAAGAAGATGAATTATCAGAACGACGATTTACGCATCAAAGAGATCAATGAGTTATTACCTCCTGTAGCACTCCTTGAGAAATTCCCCGCCACTGAAAATGCCGCAAATACGGTTTCTCATGCTCGTAAAGCGATCCACAAGATCCTGAAAGGTAATGACGATCGTCTTCTGGTGGTGATTGGCCCGTGCTCCATTCACGATCCTGCCGCTGCGAAAGAGTATGCTGCGCGTCTGCTCACCCTGCGTGAAGAGTTAAAGGATGAGCTGGAAATCGTCATGCGCGTCTATTTTGAAAAACCGCGCACGACCGTGGGCTGGAAAGGGCTGATTAACGATCCGCACATGGATAACAGCTTCCAGATCAACGACGGCCTGCGCATTGCGCGCAAGCTGCTGCTGGAGATCAACGACAGCGGCCTGCCTGCTGCCGGCGAGTTCCTGGATATGATTACGCCACAATACCTGGCAGACCTGATGAGCTGGGGCGCCATTGGTGCCCGTACCACTGAATCTCAGGTTCACCGCGAGCTGGCTTCCGGTCTCTCATGTCCGGTGGGCTTCAAAAACGGTACTGATGGCACCATCAAAGTGGCTATCGATGCCATCAACGCCGCGGGTGCGCCGCACTGCTTCCTGTCCGTGACCAAATGGGGTCACTCCGCCATCGTCAACACCAGCGGTAACGGTGATTGCCACATCATTCTGCGCGGCGGTAAAGAGCCAAACTACAGTGCAAAACACGTGGCAGAGGTGAAGGCCGGGCTGGAAAAAGCCGGGCTGCCACCGCAGGTGATGATCGACTTCAGCCACGCCAACTCCAGCAAGCAGTTCAAAAAGCAGATGGAAGTGGGGGCAGACGTCTGTCAGCAGATCGCTAACGGTGAGAAGGCGGTAATTGGGGTGATGATCGAAAGCCATCTGGTTGAAGGTAACCAGAACCTGGAAGGCAGCGAGCCGCTGGTGTATGGCAAAAGCGTCACCGATGCCTGCATTGGCTGGGACGATACCGATGCCATCCTGCGTCAGCTGGCGAATGCGGTAAAAGCGCGCCGCGGCTGAGTCCTCACGCACAAATAAAAAAGCGCGGAAGGCTCCGCGCTTTTTTTTATGTCCGGCGAAAATTACTTCGCTTTACCCTGGTTCGCGACAGCCGCTGCTTTCGCTGCGATCTCGTCCGCGTTACCCAGGTAGTAATGTTTGATTGGCTTAAAGTTTTCGTCGAACTCATATACCAGCGGTACGCCAGTTGGGATGTTCAGTTCGAGGATCTCGTCTTCGCCCATGTTGTCCAGATATTTCACCAGCGCGCGCAGGGAGTTACCGTGAGCAGCGATGATCACGCGCTCACCGCTTTTCAGGCGTGGCAGAATGGTTTCGTTCCAGTAAGGCACAACGCGGTCGATGGTCAGCGCCAGGCTCTCGGTGGTTGGCAGCTCAGCGTCGGTCAGTTTCGCGTAGCGCGGGTCGTGGCCCGGATAGCGCTCGTCATCTTTGGTCAGCTCTGGTGGGGTGACCGCGAAGCCGCGACGCCACTGTTTAACCTGCTCGTCACCGTATTTCTCAGCGGTTTCCGCTTTGTTCAGACCCTGCAGCGCACCGTAGTGACGCTCGTTCAGTTTCCAGGATTTCTCAACCGGCAGCCAGGCCTGATCCAGTTCGTCCAGCACGTTCCACAGGGTGTGGATGGCACGTTTCAGCACAGAGGTGTAAGCAAAATCAAAGCTGAAGCCTTCTTCCTTCAGCAGTTTACCTGCTGCTTTTGCTTCGCTTACGCCTTTCTCGGACAGATCAACGTCGTACCAACCGGTAAAGCGGTTTTCGTTGTTCCACTGGCTTTCGCCGTGACGCACCAGGACCAGCTTAGTAATAGCCATCTCTTACTCCTCAAGCATTTTTAGAATGATAACAATTCTCATTATATTGCTGTGGCCGTGCCAGCAGCAACGCTTAACCCTAACCATAGCGAAAATAGTCTCTGAGTGTAAGATGCTTGTGAATCCAGGGTTAGGATTTTGTCAGCGATCGGCGCTATTTTCAGCAAGACGCGCAGAAAAAAGCCCTCCGATGGGAGGGCTGGAAATCATTTCGGAATAAAATGGTATTCCGTCACGCTAATGTACTCTTCACCGGGGCGCAGCACGCAGTCCGGCTGCGGCCATTCAGGATGATTGGGGCTGTCCGGCAGGAACTCGCTCTCAAGCGCAAGTCCTTGCCAGTCGCTGTACTCATTGTGTTCGCGCGCCGTCGTGCCGCCGAGGTAGTTGCCCGAGTAGAATTGCAGGGCTGGGGCGGTGGTATACACCGTCATCTGCAGTTTTTCATCGCTGGACCAGACCTGTGCGGCAGGCTGCTTCACATCACCTTTGGCGTGCAGCAGGAACGCGTGATCGTAGCCTTTCACCTTGCGCTGATCGTCATCGCTCAGGAAATCCTGGGCGATAACTTTCGCGCTGCGGAAATCAAAGCTGGTCCCGCTCACGTCTTTCAGGCCCTGATACGGAATGCCCATCTCGTCAACCGGCAGATACGCGTCCGCCAGGATCTGCAGCTTGTGGTTACGCACGTCGCACTGGTTGCCGTCGAGATTGAAGTAGGCATGGTTAGTCAGGTTAACCGGACACGGCTTGTCGACCGTCGCACGGTATTCAATAGCGATACGGTTGTCGTCCGTCAGCGTAAAGCGCGCGGACGCGGTAAGGTTCCCCGGGAAGCCCTGATCGCCATCAAGCGAATCCAGCGAGAACAGCACTTCGCCGTCGTTTTGACGAACAATTTTCCAGCGGCGTTTATCAAACCCGTCCGGACCGCCGTGAAGCTGGTTCTCGCCCTGGCTTGGCAGCAGGGAGTACTGCACGCCGTCGAGCTCAAAACGGCTTTTCGCGATGCGGTTGGCATAGCGCCCGACGGACGCGCCCAGATAGGCAGACTGATTAACGTACTGCTCGGGTGAGGCGCAGCCCAGCAGGGTTTCGCGCACGCTGCCGTCCGGCATCGGTACGCGGGCAGAAAGCAGGGTCGCACCCCAGTCCATCAGCGTAACCACCATCCCCGCGCTGTTGCGCAGGGTTAACAGGCGATACGGCAGACCATCCGGTGCGAGGGTAGGTGTTTCGTTTAGCACTGTCCGGCTCCTTGTGATGCTTTACATACATAGAACGTTTCTTTGATGCCCGTTTGCGCTTCGTACTGCTTCGCCACGGCGTCCTGAACGGCAGGGACCAGCTCTTCCGGCACCAGCGCGACAATGCAGCCGCCAAAGCCGCCGCCCGTCATGCGCACGCCGCCTTTATCGCCAATAACCGCTTTGACGATGTCCACCAGGGTGTCGATCTGCGGCACGGTGATTTCAAAATCATCGCGCATGGAGGCGTGAGATTCCGCCATCAGCTCACCCATGCGCTTCAGGTCGCCTTTCGCCAGCGCGGAGGCGGCTTCAACGGTACGGGCGTTTTCGGTCAGCACGTGACGCACGCGTCTGGCGACGACAGGATCCAGCTCGTGCGCCACTTTGTTAAATTCATCGAGCGTCACGTCGCGCAGGGCAGGCTGCTGGAAGAAGCGCGCGCCGGTTTCGCACTGTTCGCGGCGGGTGTTGTACTCGCTGCCCACCAGCGTGCGTTTAAAGTTACTGTTGATAATCACGACGGCCGCGCCTTTTGGCAGGGGAACGGCTTTGGTACCAAGCGAGCGGCAGTCGATCAGTAAAGCATGCTCTTTTTTGCCCAGCGCGGAGATCAGCTGGTCCATAATGCCGCAGTTGCAGCCCACGAACTGGTTTTCCGCTTCCTGACCGTTCAGGGCAATTTGCGCCCCGTCCAGCGGCAGATGATACAGCTGCTGGAAGACGGTTCCCACGGCCACTTCGAGCGAGGCCGACGAGCTTAAGCCCGCACCCTGCGGCACGTTGCCGCTGATGACTAAATCGGCGCCGCCGAAGTTCTTATTGCGCTTCTGCAGATGCTTCACCACGCCGCGCACGTAGTTAGACCACTGCTGGCTGTCGTGCGTCACAATCGGGGCATCAAGGGAAAACTCGTCCGTCTCATTACCGTAATCCGCCGCAATGACGCGGACTTTACGGTCATCGCGCTTCGCACAGCTGATAACCGTCTGGTAATCGATGGCGCACGGCAGCACGAAGCCGTCGTTGTAGTCGGTGTGTTCACCGATCAGGTTGACGCGACCAGGCGCCTGAATTACGTGGGTGGCAGGGTAGCCAAATTTCTCAGCAAACAGGGATTGTGTTTTATCTTTCAGACTCATTTTTAGACTCCTGATTCGCGATAGTGGACGTCGCTGACGGCACGCAGACGCTCTGCCGCCTGTTCCGCCGTCAGGTCACGCTGGGTTTCCGCCAGCATTTCATAGCCCACCATAAATTTACGCACCGTTGCAGAGCGCAGCAGCGGCGGATAGAAATGGGCGTGCAGCTGCCAGTGCTGATTCTCTTCGCCGTTAAACGGCGCGCCGTGCCAGCCCATGGAGTACGGGAAGGAGCACTGGAACAGGTTGTCGTAACGGCTGGTCAGCTTTTTCAGCGCCAGCGCCAGGTCGTCGCGCTGCGCGTCGCTGAGATCGGTAATGCGCTGAACGTGCGCTTTCGGCAGCAGTAGCGTCTCAAACGGCCAGGCGGCCCAGTAAGGCACGACCGCCAGCCAGTGTTCGGTTTCCACTACGGTACGGCTGCCGTCGGCCAGCTCGCGCTGGGTGTAGTCCACCAGCATGGGTGAGCCGTTTTCTGCGAAATAGTCCTTCTGGAGACGGTCTTCACGCTCGGCTTCGTTGGGCAGGAAGCTGTTCGCCCAGATCTGGCCGTGCGGATGCGGGTTAGAGCAGCCCATCGCCGCGCCTTTGTTTTCGAACACCTGCACCCACGGATAACTTTGCCCCAGCTCAGCGGTTTGCGCCTGCCAGGTGCTGACCACCTCTTTCAGCGCGTCCAGGCTCAGCTCCGGCAGCGTTTTGCTGTGATCGGGCGAGAAGCAGATCACGCGGCTGGTACCGCGCGCGCTTTCGCAGCGCATCAGCGGGTCGTGACTCGCGGGAGCATCCGGGGTGTCGGTCATCAGGGCGGCAAAATCGTTGGTAAACACGAAGGTGCCTTTGTAGTCCGGGTTTTTATCCCCGGTCACGCGCGTGTTGCCCGGACAGAGGAAGCAATCCGGGTCGTGCTGCGGCAGGGTCTGTTTTGCAGGCGTCTCCTGCGCCCCCTGCCAGGGACGCTTGGCGCGATGCGGAGAGACCAAAATCCATTGCCCGCTTAGCGGGTTAAAACGACGATGCGGATGATCGACGGGATTAAACGAAGTCATGACGGATCCTTAGTCCGGATAACCCTGCGGGTGGCGTGACTGCCAGTGCCAGGTATCCTGTGCCATTTCATCAAGCGTGCGGGTGACACGCCAGTTAAGTTCTTTATCGGCTTTGGTGGCATCGGCCCAGTAAGCAGGCAGGTCCCCATCACGACGCGGAGCGAAGTGGTAGTTCACCGGCTTACCGCAGGCTTTGCTGAAGGCGTTAACCACGTCCAGCACGCTGCTGCCGACCCCGGCACCGAGGTTATAAATATGCACGCCCGGTTTGTCAGCCAGCTGCTGCATGGCTGCAACGTGGCCGTCTGCTAAATCCATCACGTGGATATAGTCACGCACGCCGGTGCCGTCTTCGGTAGGGTAGTCATTGCCAAAAATGGCCAGCGACTCGCGACGGCCTACCGCCACCTGGGCGATATACGGCATCAGGTTGTTCGGAATGCCCTGCGGATCTTCACCCATATCGCCAGACGGATGGGCACCGACCGGGTTGAAGTAGCGCAGCAATGCGATGCTCCACTCCGGCTGGGCTTTTTGCAGGTCGGTCAGGATCTGCTCTACCATCAGCTTGCTTTTGCCGTATGGGCTTTGCGGCGTACCGGTCGGGAAGCTTTCAACGTAAGGAATTTTTGGCTGATCGCCATAGACGGTGGCGGAGGAGCTAAAGATAAAGTTTTTGACGTTTGCCGCGCGCATGGCGGAGATCAGACGCAGGGTACCGTTGACGTTGTTGTCGTAATACTCAAGCGGTTTCGCAACGGATTCACCGACCGCTTTCAGCCCCGCGAAGTGGATCACCGCTTCGATGGCGTGGTCGTGAAGGATTTCGGTCATCAGCGCTTCGTTGCGGATGTCGCCTTCCACGAAAGTCGGCTGTTTACCGCCAAGACGTTCAATCACCGGCAGCACGCTGCGCTTACTATTGCACAGGTTGTCGAGGATGATCACATCGTGACCATTTTGCAGCAGCTGCACACAGGTATGACTTCCGATGTAACCGCTACCACCTGTTACCAGAACTCGCATAATTCGCTCCATTGGGCCTATGGTATGTAATAACCATAGCATAACAGAGACGCAAAAAGTGTGACATGGGATAAAATAGTGGAATCGTTTACACTCGTTTTCACACTCGCTTTTTCGATGACGTAGAGCATTCTAGATCAAAGGGATAGCGATGTATTGATGCAAGTTATCTGAAAAGAGGAGGGCGGTGCCCTCCGCGGTTAATCTACGTTGCTGAGAAGGTAGCGATAACCCTCACCGTCCGCGACAAACTCGAGGCGGTGGGTGATGCAGGAGGGGGCATCTTCGGAATGGTGTGAAACGAACAGCAGCTGCGTTTCACCTTCGCTAATCAGCACGTCCACAAAGCGGCGGACCAGCTGTCGGTTAAGCGGATCCAGCCCCTGCAGCGGCTCGTCGAGGATCAGGAGCGTAGGGTGTTTTACCAGCGCGCGAACGATCAGTGCCAGGCGCTGCTGCCCCCACGACAGGCTATGAAACGGCGCGTCAGCCACCCGGTTATCCATCCCCAGAATATCCAGCCACTGCTGGGCCAGCTTGTGCTGTTTATCTGACACCGCCTGATAAATGCCTATGGAATCAAAATAGCCGGAAAGGATCACGTTGCGTACCGTAGTACTGACCCGGTAATCCAGATGCAGGCTGCTGCTAACGTAGCCAATGTGCTTTTTGATATCCCAGATGGTTTCGCCGCTGCCGCGACGGCGGCCAAACAGCGTCAGATCGTTACTGTAGCCCTGCGGGTGATCGCCGGTTATCAGGCTCAGCAGCGTGGATTTCCCCGCGCCGTTGGGACCGACAATCTGCCAGTGTTCGCCAGGATTGACCGTCCAGCTGAGGTGATTCAGGATCGGTCGTTCGTCATAGGAGACTACGCCATCGCGCAGGACGATAAGCGGCTGCCGGGGATCGAGACCGTGGCGTGCTGCCGGCGCGTCGGGATCCGGCAGCGCAATGCCCGCCAGCTTTTCGCTGTGCGCAAGCTGGGCAATCAGCGCCTGTCGGAGCAGCGCGGACTTTTCTCCGGTTTCGATCAGGCTACAGTCTGCCAGCACGCCCGCGTTCTGCACGAAGTCAGGAATTTCATCGAAGCGGTTCAGCACCAGTACGATCGTATAGCCTTCCTGATTCAGAGAGTCCAGCAGGGCAGCCAGCTGGGCGCGGGAGTGGACATCCAGCCCGTCAAAGGGCTCATCCAGAATCAGCAGCTCCGGCTGGCTCATGAGCGCCTGGCACAGCAGCGTTTTCCGCGTCTCGCCGGTAGAGAGGTACTTAAAGCGCCGGTTCAGCAGCGCGGAAATGCCAAACTGTTCCGCCAGATGCTGACAGCGGGCGGGATCTTTCACCTCATCCTGAATAATTTCCGCCGCCGTGCGGCCGGTATCTTCTTCGCCAGGACTGAGTAAATCGGTATTGTTGCGCTGCCACTCGTCGCTGACCAGCTTCTGCAGCTGTTCAAAGGACAGGCGCGTCAGGCGCGCGAAATCGCGCCGGCATTCGCCTTTGAGAAGGGTAAGCTCTCCGGCCAGCGCGCGGGCCAGCGCGGATTTACCGCTGCCGTTAGTGCCGACAAACGCCCAGCTTTCACCCGCGCGTATTGTCAGATCGGCAATCGTCAGCGTTCGGGTATCGCTAAGACGAAACGTACCTTGCGAAATATGCAATGATGACATGATGTATCCCATTTTTTGCAGCAATTGATATCAGGGATACGCACTGTCGTCACGATTGTCAATGCGCTCAGCACAATGTGGCGATAATCACCCGGTCCGCGTTGAAATATGCGGTGACGACAGCACCTTCTTCTAAATCGTTCGCCTCGCTGAGCGGGACCGTGGCGCAAAGCGCCTGTCCGTCTGCCAGGGGCATCAGCACTTCGCACTGCTCCTTGCCGCGTTCGATATGGCTGATGGTGCCCCGCAGCTGGTTATCAGCCGCCTTTGCCTTGTCCGGGTCGCGTGTGATATTGACCCAGGGTGCTTTCAGCAATACCAGCACCTCTTTACCTTCATCCAGGTCAAGGCGCTCTGCGCTCTGGGCCGTTATCGCCGCTTTCAGACGGGTGACACCATCGGCAAGCAGGATCTCAACATGCTGCTGTACCTGGAGATTATCGCGCGCCGTCACCGTACCAAACCACTGGTTGCGGGCGCTGGTCTGCAACGAGAAGCGGGAAATGGCGGCCTGCAAGCTGTCCAGCGGAACGTTGTCGTCGTCACTCAATACATCGAACGCTTTTTGCTGAATCTGGCCCAGGAGATCGTAGAGCTGAATCAGGCGCAGGCCGTAGCGTGTGACAACAGCACCTCCACCGCCTTTGCCCCCTGTGGCTCTGTCCACCAGCGGATGCTCGCTCAGGGTGTTCATGTCATTGATGGCATCCCAGGCGCTTTTATAGCTAATCCCGGCGTTCTTAGCGCCCTGGCTAATTGAGCCGGTTTGTTCTATCTGTTTAAGCAGGGCAATACGTCGGGGATCGGCGAAAAGCTTTTGCTGAAGTCGGAGAGTAAGAAGAATTTCGGCCTGCATAACAGTGTCCTGGCAAAAAGAATATTGTGACCCAAATGGTGCAGGGCGCAAAGGGCACCGCACAAAAGGGGATGTTTTTCTTACTTTTCAGGGTAGAATAGCCCATTCACAAAATCTGGAGAAAACCATGTTAGAGTTGTTGAAAAGTCTGGTATTCGCCGTGATCATGGTACCAGTAGTGATGGCCATCATCCTCGGTGCCATCTACGGCCTGGGTGAAGTGTTCAACATCTTTTCGAATATCGGTCACAGAGACCGTGCGAAAAAGCAGCATTAATTTCCCACAAAACGCCCGGCTTGCCCGGGCGTTTTGCTCTCAAGCTTTTCTTACTTTCGCCGATATTATTTAACGTAACACACCGTGTTACCCCTTGAGCGGTACGAATTACCGCTGGGATCTCCCTGACGATACCGTTATATTAATATGTATATAACGATACTCACAGGAGTTACAGATGGCACGTTCATGGGTACGCCTTTTCGCAGGGGCAACGCTGACGCTTTCACTTACCGGACACGCGCTGGCGGACGAAGGTAAAATCACGGTCTTTGCGGCGGCGTCGTTGACCAACGCGCTGCAGGATATTGCGGCGGCGTATAAAAAAGAGAAAAACGTCGAGGTAGTCTCGTCTTTTGCCTCTTCCTCTACGCTGGCACGGCAGATAGAAGCGGGCGCTCCGGCAGATCTGTTTATCTCTGCTGACCAGAAGTGGATGGACTACGCGGTGGAGAAGAAATCGATTGATGCGGCGACCCGCGAAACGCTGCTGGGCAATAGCCTTGTTGTGGTTGCACCGAAGGCCAGCACGCAGGGTGAAATCACCATCAATAAAGAGACAAACTGGACCCGCCTGCTGAACGGTGCCCGTCTGGCGGTGGGTGACCCGGAACACGTTCCGGCCGGGATTTACGCCAAAGAAGCGCTGCAAAAGCTGGGCGCGTGGGAGACCCTGTCACCAAAACTGGCCCCGGCGGAAGATGTGCGCGGCGCGCTGGCGCTGGTGGAGCGTAACGAAGCTCCGCTGGGCATTGTGTATGGTTCCGATGCAGTTGCCAGCAAGGGCGTAAAAGTGGTTGGAACCTTCCCGGAAGACTCCCACAAGAAAGTGGAATATCCTGTGGCGATTGTTGATGGACATAAAAATGCGACCGTAACGGCCTTCCGCGATTATCTGAAGGGGCCGGAGGCGTCCGCAATCTTTAAACGTTATGGATTTACGACTCACTGATGATACTGACCGATCCTGAATGGCAGGCTGTTCTGCTGAGCCTTAAAGTCTCTTCCCTGGCGGTTGCGCTGAGTTTGCCCTTTGGGATCTTTTTTGCCTGGCTACTGGTTCGCTGTCGGTTCCCCGGCAAAGCGCTGCTCGACAGCGTCCTTCATCTTCCCCTGGTTTTACCGCCCGTGGTGGTCGGTTATCTGCTGCTAATTTCGATGGGGCGACGCGGTTTTATCGGCGAAAAGCTCTACGACTGGTTCGGAATCACCTTTGCCTTTAGCTGGCGCGGTGCGGTACTGGCGGCGGCGGTGATGTCATTCCCGCTGATGGTCAGAGCGATCCGCCTCGCGCTGGAAGGCGTGGATATGAAGCTCGAACAGGCAGCCCGCACGCTCGGTGCCGGGCGCTGGCGCGTCTTTTTTACCATCACGCTTCCGCTTACGCTGCCGGGCATCATTGTCGGGACGGTGCTGGCGTTCGCCCGCTCGCTGGGCGAGTTTGGTGCGACCATCACCTTTGTGTCGAACATTCCCGGCGAGACGCGGACCATCCCATCGGCAATGTATACCCTGATTCAGACGCCAGGGGGGGAGAGTGCCGCAGCGCGGCTGTGCATCATCTCTATCGTATTAGCCCTGGTTTCGCTGCTGGTTTCTGAATGGCTGGCACGGCTAAGCCGCGAACGGATGGGGAAATAACGATGCTGGAACTGAATTTCACCCAGACGCTGGGAAACCATACTCTGACGCTTAACGAGACGCTGCCTGCGAGCGGCATCACCGCCGTCTTCGGCGTGTCGGGCGCGGGTAAAACGTCTCTGATTAACGCCATCAGCGGCCTGACGCGCCCGCAGTCAGGGCGCATTGTCCTGAACAACCGCGTCCTGAATGACGTGGAGAACAAGATTTACCTTTCGCCGGATAAGCGCCGCATCGGCTATGTTTTTCAGGACGCGCGCTTATTCCCGCACTACAGCGTGCGCGGCAACCTGCGCTACGGCATGGCGAAAAGCATGGCCGGGCAGTTTGATAAGCTGGTGACGCTTTTAGGCATTGAACCCCTGCTCGACAGGCTGCCGTCCTCGCTCTCCGGCGGGGAGAAACAGCGTGTGGCTATAGGCCGCGCGTTGCTGACCGCCCCCGAACTGCTGCTGCTCGACGAGCCGCTGGCCTCGCTGGATATACCGCGCAAGCGCGAGCTTTTGCCTTACCTACAGCGTCTGACCCGCGAAATTAATATTCCGATGCTCTACGTCAGCCATTCACTGGATGAGATCCTGCATCTGGCCGATAAAGTGCTGGTGCTGGAAGAGGGCAGCGTGAAGGCCTTCGGCAACCTGGAAGAGGTGTGGGGCAGTAGCGTGATGCACCCCTGGTTACCCAGGGAACAGCAGAGCAGCATCCTGAAGGTGAGCGTTCTGGAGCATCATCCGCACTACGCGATGACCGCCCTGGCGCTGGGCGACCAGCATCTTTGGGTCAATAAGATCGACAAACCGTTGCAGTCCGCGCTGCGGATCCGCATCCAGGCGTCGGACGTCTCGCTGGTGCTGCAGCCGCCACTGCAAACCAGTATTCGAAATATTCTGCGCGCCAAAGTGGCGGAGTGTTTTGATGATAACGGGCAAGTGGAGGTGAAGCTCGACGTGGGCAGCAGGACGCTCTGGGCGCGCATCAGCCCGTGGGCCAGGGATGAGTTGGCAATCAAGCCCGGCCTGTGGCTTTACGCGCAAATCAAGAGCGTTTCGATCACCGCCTGATTACAGCAGGTGGGTATAGATGTACTGCGCGATGCTGTCGGTGGTGTTGTCGCCAATCACCACGTTAGCGCGCGCTTTTACCGCGTCGTCGGCATTACCCATCGCCACGCCCGTACCGACGGCTTCCAGCATGCTGATGTCGTTGTAGTTGTCGCCGAAGGCGATCGCGTCCTGCATTGACCAGCCCTGCGATTCCACGTACTGCGTCAGGCGCTTGCCTTTGCTGTTGCCCTTGCGGGCAATATCCACCTGATCGTGCCAGGACCATTCGCACTCCAGCCCCAGCGTGTCCTCGACGTGTTTCGCGAAGGTATTCAGTTTGGTGGTGTCTTCATCCGTCAGGGCAAACTTCCAGATAGCCTCAACGTCCTGGGCCGCCTGACGCAGAGAGGAAACCTGGGTAAAGACCGGACGCTGCGCTTCTGGCAGGGACAACGCCCAGTTGCTGGTGCGTACCACATGGCCGGTTGGGCGCTCGTACACCATCGCGTTATCCACATACATCAGGCCGTGAACATTATGCTCATCCAGCAGATCGATCAGCTGCAGCGCCTGGGGAACCGGCAGCGGGTCGGAGGCTAAAACCTTTTTTGCCTGATAATCATACAAATAAGTGCCATTACAACAAATTGCAGGTGTATCCAGCGCCAGTGCCTGATAAAAAGGGTGAATGGCAACGTGATGTCGACCCGTTACGATAAGGAGTTGATATCCCACTTCCTGCGCGCGTTTAAGCGCTTCAAGGGAGGAGGGGAGCAGGGTTTTCTGAGGGGTAAGTAATGTTCCGTCTAAATCCAGTGCAATCACACGCGAGGTCATTTGTTCTTCCGGGTTAATGTTGAATTTTAGGTCTCAGGGGATGTTACACCGAGAGTAAATCGCTGCAAAATTCCTGGCTAAAATTCAGCATTCACCGTTAAAAATAATCACTTTCACGTGCAGTGAGGAAAGGAGTATTCATGAAACAAACCGTTTATACCGCCAGTCCTGAAAGTCAGCAGATCCACGTCTGGCGCTTGAATGCAGAAGGTTCGCTCACGCTGGTTCAGGTTGTTGACGTGCCGGGCCAGGTGCAACCGATGGTCGTCAGCCCGGATAAACGTTTCTTATACGTGGGTGTGCGCCCGGAGTTTCGCGTGCTGGCCTACCGCATCTCTCCTGACGACGGCGCGCTGACCTACACCGCTGAAGCGCCACTGCCGGGCAGCCCAACCCACATCTCGACCGATCGTAAAGGCCGCTTCATTTTTAGCGGTTCTTACAATGCCGGTTGCGTCAGCGTGACCCGTCTTGACGATGGTATTCCGGTAGAAACTGTCGACGTGGTGGAAGGGCTGGAAGGCTGCCATTCGGCGAATATCTCCCCGGACAACCGCACGCTGTGGGTGCCTGCGCTGAAGCAGGATCGAATCTGCCTGTTCACCCTGAGCGACGATGGTCACCTGGTGGCGCAGAATCCTGCGGAAGTCACCACCGTTGAGGGCGCAGGTCCTCGCCATATGGTCTTCCACCCGAACCAGCAATATGCCTACGTCGTTAACGAACTGAACAGCTCGGTGGACGTATGGGAGCTGAAAGATCCAAACGGCCAGATTGAGTGCGTGCAGACGCTGGATATGATGCCATCTGACTTCTCTGACACTCGCTGGGCGGCAGATATTCACATCACGCCGGATGGTCGTCATCTCTACGCCTGCGACCGCACCTCCAGCCTGATTACCGTCTTCAGCGTCTCCGAAGATGGCAGCGTGCTGGCTATTGAGGGCTTCCAGCCAACGGAAACCCAGCCGCGCGGCTTTAATATCGATCACAGCGGTAAATACCTGATTGCGGCGGGGCAGAAATCCCATCACATCGCGCTGTATGAAATCAAAGGCGAGCAGGGCCTGCTGGAAGAGAAAGGACGCTACGCCGTAGGTCAGGGGCCAATGTGGGTGGTGGTTAACGCGCACTAAGCGGTTTAAAACAAAAAAACCTCGCGAATGCGAGGTTTTTTTATGCCCGGTGGTAGCCGGGTGAGCACATCAAAACGTAACCAACAGGGTCATCATAATGTCGACTCAAGGCGATGTAAATTCATCGTCAACGAACAAAGGAGAACACGGAATGATCAGTGAATAGTATATAAATAATAATCAGTCACTTAAGTGCTTTTGCTTTATAAATTCCTAAATCGGTTTTAACTGTTTTTATGTACAGTGGTGATTTGATATCATTCTGTGCGTTGGTTCGATGTGTTGCAGTTCCGCAATTCAGGATCCTTTTTAAGTCCTGGCTGTCGGGTGGTGCCGACGGTGCCTAAACTGCGGAGCACATCAAAACATAACCAACACACCTCTGGTGACAGGCAGCGGAAAGGTAAACCAGAGGAGAAGTGCTCTATACCAAAGGAGTGGCGTATGAGCGGTGTGGAATGGGCAATTCTGTTCCTGCAACTCATGGTTGCGATTATGCAACTATTGGATGCGTATCTTAAGTTTGGAGCCTGACGCATTCAGTCGCAGTAAAAAGGGGGATTAAACTCCCCCTTTTACTCTCATCTCGTTACTGCTTCGGCTCAGCAACCACGTTGCTGCCCAGACCGCGGTTGTTGTATTCCCACATGCGGTTGAAGTTCGCGTCGTTCAGGTTGCGCTGCACGTTTCCTTTATCGTCCACCGCACCGGTGTTGCCGGAGAACGGACGTTTGGAGACAGCCGCATCAGCCCACGGCTTCGCCACGTTAAAGCCTTCGTTGATCACGCTGTCGCGGATAACGACCTGGCCGTTGGTCACAGAGTCCACGTCCAGGGAGCGGCCCAGCTGCGCCACGCCGTCACCGGCCGCGTTAAAGCGGCTGTTCACGGCCAGGAAGCCGTAAAACAGGTTAGACTGGGTTGCCGGAGCAAACACATAGCCTTCCTGCTGGGTACGGGAATTCACCACGCGGAAATCGGTGTTATCAAACACCACCGCGCCGCGACCGGACACCAGATCCACGTCACCTTCAACGTAGCTGTTGGTCACCAGCGTGCGGGTCAGACGGTTGTTCTGCAGCGTGTTCTGTACGCCGCTGTTGGTCACGAAGAAGGTGTTCTGACGGCCCAGAATATTGACGTTGTTAATCTGCACCTTATCGCCGTCGCTACGCAGCGCAACGGCCTGGTGGTTACCGGCATCCACGCTGTCACCCAGGGTATTCTGAATGGTCAGGTTCTGCAGTTGCAGGCCATTATTCTGCGACCAGAACACCGCCGAGCACATCACGCCAATGGTGGCGGAACGCTTGCTCTGGCAGTTATCAAACATATACCACGCCGGTTTGCCCGGCATATATTTGCCTGCCGGGTTCACCAGGTGACGCCAGGCGGTGCTGTCGATTTCGGAATCAATCGCCAGGCCAATTTTTACGTCGATGGCTTTTTCACCCAGACCGTAAATCGTAATGCTGCCAGGAGCCGCCGGAACATACACGGTGCCTTCGTATTCACCCGGCAGGATCGCGATGTACTGGCGAGACGCGCTGTGTTTAGTGATTGCCGCGTCAACCGCTGCCTGGATAGTGGTATGCGTTACGCCCTGCGCGCCAGCCGGGCCAACAACGAAGTCAGGCTGTTTAGGCAGGTTAATAGAAGACGGTGTCCACGGCGCGGCGTTAGGATCCATCGCCGAGAAGTAATGGGCGCGGTCGAAATTCTTCGCTTCATCCGCGGACAAAATCGGGCGGGAGGCGGTACCGGGCGCTACCTGCTCAGAAGGACGCTGATCCGGTGGTGTAGAACTGCATGCGGATAATGTCACGCCAAAGGCGAGCGCTAACGCCAGACGGGAAATCCTGGAAATGTTCAAGGTGAAGCTCCTGGGTATGCAAGTCTTTACGGGATAGACGAAATAGCCTGCTTTTTTATACTAAGTTGAGCGAAACGGGAAGATAAAAAGGGTAAAAGTTGCATTTTTTGCCCGGAGGTGACGGGAAAGTCATCACAAATAAATAACATTTTCCCTTAAGGCGGTTGACAGCAGACGATGGATGCAAATAAATGTCTATACAACCCATGACAAGTGGAATGCCCATGCAGCTTCAACCTGACGATGTTATATGGCGAAATGCGCGCCTGGCAACAATGGTTCCCGATACATCCGCGCCTTATGGCCTGAAAGAGCAGCACGCGCTGGTCGTGCGCGGCCAAACTATCCTTGCCGTGCTCCCTGAATCTGACCTTCCTTCCGGACACCGTCACGTCATCGATCTTGAGGGACGTCTGGTCACGCCTGGCCTGATTGACTGCCATACCCATCTGGTATTTGGCGGCGACCGCGCGGCGGAGTGGGAACAGCGTCTGAACGGCGTCTCTTACCAGACCATCAGCGCTCAGGGGGGCGGGATTAACGCCACCGTGACGGCAACGCGCAGCAGTTCCCTGGAAACCCTGCTGAAACTGGCGCAGCAGCGGCTCCAGCGTCTGATGAATGAAGGCGTCACCACGGTTGAAATCAAATCGGGATACGGACTCAACGCCGAGGCCGAAGAGAAGATGCTGCAGGTTGCCCGCCAGCTGAGCCTCAATAATCCGATCGATATCAGCCCAACGCTGCTGGCGGCCCATGCGGTTCCGCCGGAATACCGACAGGATCCGGATGCGTACCTCGCGCTGGTCTGTGAGCAGATCCTGCCCACGCTGTGGCAAAAAGAGTTATATGAAGCAGTAGACGTGTTTTGTGAAAACGTCGGCTTTACCCCGTCGCAAACCGAGCGCCTCTTCCAGGCCGCTGCCGCGCTCGGTATCCCGGTGAAAGGGCATGTTGAACAGCTGTCGAATCAGGGCGGAGCGGCGCTGGTCAGCCAATATAACGGACTGTCGGCCGATCATATCGAATATCTCGACGACGCGGGCGTTCAGGCGATGACGCAAAGCGGTACGGTTGCGGTACTGCTCCCCGGCGCGTTCTATTTTCTGCAGGAGCGCCAGCGTCCGCCGGTTGATCAGCTCCGAAAACGTGGTGTGCCGATGGCTGTCGCCACCGACTATAACCCCGGCACCAGCCCGTTTGCCAGCCTGCACCTGGCGATGAATATGGCCTGCGTCCAGTTTGGCCTGACGCCCGAAGAGGCCTGGGCTGGCGTCACGCGGCATGCGGCGCAGGCGCTGGGCCGCGGCGCAACGCACGGGCAGTTGCAGTCGGGGTTTGTCGCTGATTTTATCGTCTGGGATGCTCACCATCCTGTAGAGATGGTCTACGAGCCGGGACGCAATCCGCTGTATCAACGTATTTTCCGTGGGGAGGCAGTATGAAGTTATGGCGGCCCGTCGCCGAAACGGTCTGGCAGGGGCGAGACGACAGCGCCGAAGCCAGCAATGCAACGCGCATTTTCCAGACGATACAACAGCAGGCGCAGTTCACGCCGCTTTCATCCGGCATCGCGCTGATAGGCTTTGAATGCGATGCAGGTGTTAAACGCAATCAGGGCAGGCCCGGCGCCGCGCAGGCCCCTGATATTCTGCGCAAAGCGCTGGCGAATATGGCAAGCCATCAGGGACACGAACGGCTGGCGGATATGGGCTCGGTGTACGTTGAAAGCGATGAGCTTGAACCCGCGCAGCGGGCGTTAAGCGATGCCGTGACGGCCTGCCAGCAGTCCGGGATGCGCACGCTGGTGTTTGGCGGCGGGCATGAAACTGCCTGGGCGCATGGACGGGGTGTTCTGGATGCATTCCCCGGCGAGCGCGTGGCGGTGATAAACCTGGATGCGCATCTCGATCTGCGCAAGGCCGACCGGGCGACGTCCGGCACGCCGTTTCGCCAGCTGGCGCATTACTGCGCTGAGCGCGGGCGGGCATTTCAGTACGCCTGCTTTGGCGTGAGCCGGGCGGCGAACACGCAGGCGCTGTGGGATGAGGCCGAGCGCCTGAACGTCACGCTGGTGGAGGATCTTCATTTCAGACGCGAGGCATTATCGGCCTTGGAAAAGGTGCTGGCGCAGGCCGATCGTATCTATCTGACAATCGATCTGGATGTCCTGCCCGCGGGCGAAATGCCTGCCGTTTCCGCCCCTGCGGCGTTAGGCGTCCCGGCAATGGATCTAATGCCGGTTATTGAACAAATCTGCCGCAGCGGTAAGCTGCAGGCCACCGATCTGGTAGAGTTTAACCCGCAGTACGATCGGGACGGACAGGGCGCAAAGCTCGCTGCCCGTCTGGCCTGGCAAATTGCTCACTGGTGGGCATAACACTATTAAAGGAGTCACGATGTTTTCACGCTCACCCCTGCCGCAACCGAGCCCGCCCGCGCCTTTTTATGAAAAGGTGAAGCAGGCGATCAGCGAAAAGATTGCTACCGGCGTCTGGCGCCCGCACGATCGCATTCCGTCGGAGGCCGAGCTGGTGGCGCAGTTCGGTTTTAGCCGGATGACCGTCAACCGGGCGCTGCGCGAGCTCACCGATGAAGGACTTCTGGTGCGCCTGCAGGGCGTGGGGACGTTCGTGGCGGAACCGAAAGGGCAGTCCGCCCTGTTCGAAATCCGCAGCATTGCCGATGAGATAACCTCGCGTAATCATCAGCACCGCTGCGAAGTGCTGGTGCTGGAAGAGACCCAGGCCAGCGCCGAGCAGGCCGTTGAGCTAAATGTCAAAGAGGGTAGCCGCATCTTCCACTCTGTGATGGTGCATTTTGAAAACGACATTCCGGTGCAGATTGAAGATCGCTGCGTCAACGCAGAGCGGATACCGGAATACCTGAACCAGGATTACACCCACACCACGCCGCACGCGTATCTCTCGCTCGTCGCACCGCTCACGGAAGGGGAGCACATTGTAGAGGCCGTACGCGCGACGCCGCAGGAGTGCGAGCTGTTGCGCATTAAAGAACACGATCCGTGCCTGCTGATCCGCCGTCGTACCTGGTCATCATCGCATATCGTGTCGCATGCCCGACTGCTTTTCCCGGGGAACCGTTACCGGCTGCAGGGCCACTTTATGTCATAAGTTTTATAAGCGTGATCGCTAACGCAATATAACAAAATTGTATCTTTTTTGTTAAATCCGACCTTGTGTGTGCTTGTCTATACAAGTATATCTAAATGCATCATCTGTCCCTTATGAGGAGCACACAATGTCGTCAGGTAAATACCGCCAGCAGGACGTCCGCGCCGCGCGCGGCACCACGCTTACTGCCAAAAGCTGGCTCACCGAAGCCCCGCTGCGCATGTTGATGAACAACCTTGATCCTGAGGTGGCGGAAAACCCCCACGAACTGGTGGTCTACGGCGGCATAGGCCGTGCCGCACGCAACTGGGAATGCTATGACGCAATTGTAAAATCCCTGACCGAACTCGAACACGACGAAACCCTGCTGGTGCAGTCCGGCAAGCCGGTTGGCGTATTTAAAACCCATAAGAACGCGCCGCGCGTGCTGATCGCCAACTCTAACCTCGTGCCGCACTGGGCCACCTGGGAACACTTCAACGAGCTGGACGCGAAAGGGCTGGCGATGTATGGCCAGATGACCGCCGGGAGCTGGATCTACATCGGCAGCCAGGGGATTGTGCAGGGCACCTACGAAACCTTCGTGGAAGCGGGGCGTCAGCACTATAACGGCTCGCTGAAGGGCCGCTGGGTGCTTACCGCCGGTCTGGGCGGGATGGGTGGCGCGCAGCCGCTGGCCGCCACGCTGGCCGGCGCGTGCTCGCTGAACATTGAATGCCAGCAGAGCCGCATTGATTTCCGTCTGCGTACCCGTTACGTCGACGAACAGGCCGAGAATCTTGATGACGCGCTGGCGCGCATCAAAAAATACACGTCCGAAGGCAAAGCGGTGTCGATTGCCCTGTGCGGCAACGCGGCGGATATTCTGCCGGAGCTGGTCGCCCGCGGCGTGCGTCCGGATCTCGTTACCGACCAGACCAGCGCCCATGACCCGCTGCACGGTTACCTGCCAAAAGGCTGGACGTGGGAAGACTACCAGCAAAAAGCGGAAACCGACCCTGAAGGCACGGTACTGGCGGCTAAGCGTTCGATGGCGGAACACGTCTCCGCGATGCTGGCCTTCAGCCAGTTGGGCATTCCAACCTTTGACTACGGCAACAACATCCGCCAGATGGCGAAAGAGATGGGCGTGAATAACGCCTTCGACTTCCCCGGCTTCGTGCCTGCCTATATCCGTCCGCTGTTCTGCCGCGGTATCGGCCCGTTCCGCTGGGTGGCCTTGTCCGGCGATCCGCAGGATATCTACAAAACCGACGCCAAAGTGAAGGAGATCGTCGCAGACGACGAACACCTGCACCACTGGCTGGATATGGCTCGCGAACGCATTAGCTTCCAGGGCTTGCCGGCGCGCATCTGCTGGGTAGGGCTGGAGTGGCGGCAAAAGCTGGGTCTGGCCTTCAACGAAATGGTGCGCAGCGGTGAAGTCTCCGCGCCGATCGTCATTGGCCGCGACCATCTGGACTCCGGCTCCGTCGCCAGCCCAAACCGTGAAACCGAAGCCATGCGCGACGGATCTGACGCGGTCTCCGACTGGCCATTGCTTAATGCCTTGCTGAATACCGCCAGCGGCGCCACCTGGGTCTCTCTGCACCACGGCGGCGGTGTCGGGATGGGCTTCTCCCAGCACTCAGGTATGGTCATCGTCTGTGACGGAACCGATGAAGCCGCCGCGCGCATCGCTCGCGTCCTGCACAACGACCCGGCAACCGGCGTGATGCGTCACGCGGATGCGGGTTACGAGATTGCCATTGACTGTGCCAAAGAGCAGGGACTGAACCTGCCGATGATCTCTGCCACACAAGGAAAGCATGCATGAACGCGTTAACTCTCACTCCCGGCTCGCTGACGCTCAAACAGCTGCGTAACGTCTGGCGCCAGCCGGTCACCCTTTCACTTGATGAAAGCGCCCACGCCGCGATAAACGACAGCGTCGCCTGCGTAGAAGCGATTGTTGCCGAAGGGCGCACCGCCTACGGGATTAACACCGGCTTTGGCCTGCTGGCGCAGACCCGCATCGCCACGCACGATCTGGAAAACTTACAGCGTTCGCTGGTGCTGTCGCACGCGGCAGGCGTCGGCCAGCCGCTGGATGATGAGATTGTCCGTCTGATGATGGTGCTCAAAATCAACAGCCTGGCGCGCGGTTTCTCGGGCATTCGCCTGAGCGTGATCCAGGCGCTGATGGCCCTGGTGAATGCAGAAGTCTATCCGTGGATCCCGGCAAAAGGTTCCGTCGGTGCCTCTGGCGATCTCGCCCCGCTGGCGCACATGTCGCTGCTGCTGCTGGGTGAGGGCAAAGCGCGCTGGCAGGGCGAGTGGCTCCCTGCGAAAGAAGCGCTGGCAAAAGCCGGCTTAACGCCAATCACCCTCGCGGCAAAAGAGGGACTGGCGCTGCTTAACGGCACGCAGGCGTCGACGGCCTTTGCGCTGCGCGGCCTGTTTGAAGCGGAAGATCTGTTTGCGTCGGCGGTGGTGTGCGGTGCGCTGACCACCGAGGCTGTGCTCGGCTCGCGTCGTCCGTTTGACGCGCGTATTCACGCGGTGCGCGGCCAGCGCGGGCAGATTGATGCCGCCGCCATGTACCGCCACGTGCTTACCGACACGAGTGAGATTGCGGATTCACACCATAACTGCGAGAAGGTGCAGGATCCGTATTCTCTGCGCTGTCAGCCGCAGGTGATGGGCGCGTGCCTGACGCAGCTGCGCCAGGCAGCAGAGGTGCTGCTGGTGGAGGCCAACGCGGTGTCCGATAACCCGCTGGTGTTCGCCGAGGAAAACGAGGTGGTCTCCGGGGGCAATTTCCACGCCGAGCCGGTGGCGATGGCGGCGGACAATATCGCGCTGGCGATTGCCGAAGTTGGGGCGTTGTCGGAGCGCCGCATCGCGCTGATGATGGATAAACACATGTCCCAGCTGCCCCCATTCCTGGTGCGTAACGGCGGGGTTAACTCAGGCTTTATGATCGCTCAGGTGACGGCCGCAGCGCTGGCAAGCGAGAACAAAGCGCTGTCGCACCCGCACAGCGTGGACAGCCTGCCAACCTCGGCGAATCAGGAAGATCACGTTTCGATGGCACCCGCTGCCGGGCGTCGTCTGTGGGAGATGGCCTCCAACACCCGCGGCGTGCTGGCGGTGGAGTGGCTGGCGGCGTGTCAGGGTATCGATCTGCGCGAAGGGCTTAAATCCAGCCCGCTGCTGGAGCAGGCGCGCCATGTGCTGCGCGAGCACGTCACGCATTATGATGATGACCGCTTCTTTGCGCCGGATATTGATAAGGCGATGCAGCTTCTGGAAGAAGGACGCCTTGTAGGACTGCTACCTTCGGTGCTGTGATTTTTGCCCGGTGGCGCTGCGCTTACCGGGCCTACGAATGCGAAATCCAGGCCGGGTAAGGCGTAGCCGCCACCCGGCTTTTTTCAGGAATACATCGCCGTAATCGACGCGCTCCCCAGGGAATGGAAATGCACGTTAAACCCGACCATCGCGCCGCTCGCGCCTTCATCGACCTCAATCTTCTCCACATCCAGCGCGTGCACCGTGAAGATATAGCGGTGGGTTTCCCCTTTAGGTGGCGCCGCGCCGCCGTAGCCCGCTTTACCAAAGTCAGTGCGCGTCTGAATGGCACCTTCAGGCAGGGCAACCAGGTCTGAACCGGAACCCTGCGGCAGCACGCGCGTGTCGGCGGGCAGGTTCGCCACAACCCAGTGCCACCAGCCCGAGCCGGTCGGCGCGTCCGGGTCGTAGCAGGTCACGACAAAGCTTTTGGTTCCTGCAGGAACGTCGTCCCACGCCAGGTGTGGGGAGATATTATCCCCCTGATAGCCCATGCCGTTGAAAACGTGGCGTTCCGGGAGTTTTTCACCGTCGCGCAGATCTTTACTGATGATTTTCATACGGTTTATCCTCGTTATTCACTCGTTCAGGAAGTGTAACGCATGGGATTAAATCGCGAAATGCGCGGGAATGTTAACGGCTGTTACGACCGCGTCGGTTAATTTACGCAACTGCTCCGGCGTGATGCTGTACGGCGGCATCAGGTAGATAAGCTTGCCGAAAGGCCGCACCCAGACGCCCTGCTCAACGAAGAAGCGCTGCAGCGCCGCCATGTTCACCGGGCGGGTGGTTTCAATCACCCCGATGGCACCCAGCACGCGCACGTCCGCCACAAAATTCGCCCCCGAGGCGGCGCTCAGCTCTCCTTTCAGCTGTGCCTCAATCGCCGCAACCTGCGTCCGCCACTCGCCGCTCTCCAGAATGGCAAGGCTTTCGCTTGCCACGGCGCAGGCCAGTGGGTTGCCCATAAACGTCGGGCCGTGCATAAAGCAGCCCGCCTCGCCGTCGCTGATGGTGTCGGCAACCTGACGAGTGGTGAGGGTGGCGGAGAGCGTCATGGTGCCGCCAGTCAGCGCTTTACCCAGACACAGAATATCCGGCGCAATGCCCGCGTGTTCGCAGGCAAACAGCTTGCCGGTGCGGCCAAAGCCGGTGGCAATTTCATCGGCAATCAGCAGAATGCCCTCGCGGTCGCACATCTTGCGAATGCGCCTCAGCCATTCCGGATGGTACATCCGCATTCCGCCCGCGCCCTGCACGATCGGTTCGAGAATAACGGCGGCGATTTCATGGCGATGCGCCGCCATCAGCCGCGCGAAGCCCACCATGTCCGTCTCGTTCCACTCGCCGTCGAAGCGGCTTTGCGGCGCAGGGGCAAACAGGTTTTCTGGCAGATAGCCCTTCCACAGGCTGTGCATGGAGTTGTCCGGATCGCAGACCGACATCGCCCCGAAGGTATCCCCGTGATAGCCGTTGCGGAAGGTGAGGAACCGCTGGCGCGTTTCGCCCTTCGCATGCCAGTACTGCAGCGCCATCTTCATCGCCACTTCCACAGCCACGGAGCCGGAATCCGCCAGGAACACGCACTCCAGCGAGTCAGGCGTCATCGCCACCAGGCGACGGCATAAATCCACCGCGGGCTGATGGGTGATTCCGCCAAACATCACGTGCGACATCTGGTCAATCTGGGCCTTCATCGCCGCGTTCAGGCGCGGATGGTTGTATCCGTGAATGGCCGCCCACCAGGAGGACATTCCGTCAACCAGCCGCTCGCCGCTGGCGAGATGCAGCTCGCAGCCGTGGGCAGAGGCCACCGGATAGACGGGAAGGGGGCGGGTAGTGGAGGTGTAAGGGTGCCAGATATGCTGCTTGTCGAAGGCGAGATCGTCCTGGGTCATAATCGACTTGTAAACCATTTTGAAAAGTTTTAGGTTTACGAGTATAAACCGAACCGAAAATTAACAAAACCCTTTGGAGAAGCCCAATGGCTCACCACGCACGCTGGACGATGTCGCAAGTTACTGAATTATTCAACAAACCTTTCCTTGAGCTGATGTTCGAAGCCCAACAGGTGCATCGTCAGCACTTCGATCCTCGCCATGTTCAGGTCAGCACGCTGCTGTCGATCAAGACCGGCGCCTGCCCCGAAGACTGCAAATACTGCCCGCAGAGCGCGCGCTACAAAACCGGCCTGGAGTCAGAGCGCCTGATGGAGGTCGAGCAGGTCCTCGACTCCGCGCGCAAGGCGAAAAACGCCGGTTCAACCCGCTTCTGCATGGGCGCGGCGTGGAAAAACCCGCACGATCGCGATATGCCGTATCTGGAGCAGATGGTGAAAGGCGTGAAGGAGATGGGGCTTGAGGCCTGCATGACCCTCGGCACGCTGAACGAGGAGCAGGCGCAGCGCCTCTCGGCGGCTGGGCTGGATTACTACAACCACAACCTCGACACCTCCCCGGAGTTTTACGGCAATATCATCACCACGCGTACCTACCAGGAGCGTCTGGATACGCTGGACAAAGTGCGTGATGCAGGGATCAAGGTCTGCTCCGGCGGCATCGTGGGCTTAGGCGAAACGGTGAAAGACCGCGCGGGTCTGCTGCTGCAGCTGGCGAACCTGCCCACCCCGCCGGAAAGCGTGCCCATCAACATGCTGGTGAAGGTCAAGGGCACGCCGCTGGCGGATAACGAGGATGTGGATGCGTTTGATTTTATTCGCACCATCGCGGTGGCGCGCATCATGATGCCAACGTCTTACGTTCGCCTCTCTGCGGGCCGCGAGCAGATGAACGAGCAGACTCAGGCGATGTGCTTTATGGCCGGCGCCAACTCCATCTTCTACGGCTGCAAGCTGCTGACCACGCCGAACCCGGAAGAGGACAAAGACGTCCAGCTGTTCCGCAAGCTGGGGCTGAACCCGCACCAGACCGGGGTGCTGACGGGCGATAACGAGCAACAGCAGCAGCTGGAGCAGCAGATTCTCAACGCCGACACCGACCAGTTCTACAACGCGGCAGCCGTATGACCTGGCAGGCACGGATTAATGCCGCGCTGGAAGAACGCCGGGCGGCAGAGGCGTTTCGCGTTCGCAGAGTGGTGGAAAACGGCGCGGGCCGTTTTCTGACCCGCGAGGGACGGCAGTTTTGTAATTTCTCCAGCAACGACTATCTCGGGCTGAGCCAGCATCCGGCCATTATCCGCGCCTGGCAGCAGGGCGCGGAGCGGTTTGGCGTGGGCAGCGGTGGCTCGGGGCACGTCAGCGGATACACCACGGCGCATCATGCGCTGGAGGAAGAGCTGGCCGACTGGCTGGGCTATCCGCGTGCGCTGCTGTTTATCTCCGGCTTTGCCGCCAATCAGGCGGTCATCACGGCCATGATGGGGAAAGAGGACCGCATTGTCGCCGACCGTTTAAGCCACGCCTCGTTGCTGGAAGCGGCAAACTTAAGTCCCGCCCAGCTGCGGCGTTTTGCCCATAACGATGCGTCACAGCTCGCCTCTCTGCTGGACAAACCCTGCGACGGGCAACAGCTGGCGGTCACGGAAGGGGTGTTCAGCATGGACGGCGACAGTGCGCCGCTTGCCGCGCTTCACGAGGCCGCAAAGCGGCAAAACGCCTGGCTACTGGTCGATGATGCTCACGGTGCTGGGGTGATGGGCGATGAAGGACGCGGCAGCGCCCATCAACAAAACGTGAAGCCGGAACTGCTGGTGGTTACCTTCGGCAAAGGCTTTGGCGTCAGCGGCGCCGCCGTGCTGTGCAGCGAATCTGTCGCCGACTATCTGCTGCAGTTTGCCCGTCACCTCATCTACAGCACCAGCATGCCCCCGGCGCAGGCCGTGGCGCTGTCGGCGTCGCTGGCGGTGATCCGCAGCGCAGAAGGGGATGAACGCCGTCAGCAGTTGGCAGAGCACATCTCCTGCTTCCGTCAGGGACTGGCGGCGCTTCCCTTCCAGAGTCCCGATTCGCAGAGCGCCATCCAGCCCGTGATTGTCGGCGAAAACGGCCGCGCGCTGGCGCTGGCCCAGGCGCTGCGCGAGCGGGGGATGTGGGTAACGGCCATTCGTCCGCCAACCGTTCCGCCGGGCACCGCGCGTCTGCGCTTAACCCTGACGGCGGCGCATGAGGCGCAGGATATCCAGACGCTGCTGGAGGCGCTTCATGATGCCGGTGAATAAGCAGGCCGTTGCGGCGGCATTTGGCCGGGCCGCGCGGAGCTATTCGCAGCACGATGAACTCCAGCGCCAGAGCGCGCAGGGGCTTCTGGCCGCGCTTGGCGAGAACCGCTTCCCGCAGGTGCTGGACGCCGGCTGTGGTCCCGGCAGCAACAGCCGCTACTGGCGCGAGGCGGGGAGCGAGGTGACGGCCATCGACCTGTCGCCCGCCATGCTGGACGAGGCGCGCCAGCAGCAGGCGGCGCACCACTATGTCGTGGCCGATATCGAGGCTATCCCGCTGGCGGACGCGCAGTTCGATCTGGTCTGGAGCCATCTGGCGGTGCAGTGGTGCAGCAGCCTGCCGCAGGCGTTACGCGAGCTTTATCGCGTCGCACGCCCGGGCGGAAAGGTGGCCTTTACCACCTTGCTGGAAAGTTCGCTGCCGGAGCTGAATCAGGCGTGGAAAGCGGTGGATGAGCAGCCGCACGCGAACCGCTTTTTATCGTATGAGCAGGTGACGCAGGCGCTGGCAGGCTGGCGCTGTCGCAGCACGGTGCAAACCATCACGCTTAATTTTAGCGACGCGTTCAGCGCCATGCGCTCTCTGAAGGGCATCGGCGCCACGCACCTGCACGCCGGGCGGGAGAAAAAACCGCTGACCCGGGGGCAGCTGCAACGCCTGGAGCTGGCCTGGCCGCAGCAGCGGGGCCTTTTCCCGCTCTCTTATCAACTTTTTCATGGGATTATCGAACGTGACTGAACGTTATTTTGTTACCGGCACGGATACGGAAGTGGGTAAAACGGTTGCCAGCGCTGCGCTGCTGCAGGCGGCACGACTGCTCGGAAAAAACACCGCCGGATATAAGCCCGTGGCTTCCGGCAGCGAGATGACGGCGGAAGGGTTACGCAACACCGACGCGCTGGCGCTCCAGCGTAACAGTAGCCTTGAGCTTGCCTATTCGGCGGTGAATCCCTATACCTTTGCCGAGCCGACGTCGCCACACATTATCAGCGCTGACGAAGGCCGTCCGATTGATTTCGCCGTGCTGTCTGCCGGGTTACGGACGCTGGAAAGCCAGGCCGACTGGGTGCTGGTGGAAGGCGCGGGAGGCTGGTTTACGCCGCTTTCGGACACGCAGACCTTTGCTGACTGGGTGCAGGCCGAGCGGCTTCCGGTCATTCTGGTCGTCGGCGTGAAGCTGGGCTGCATCAATCACGCCATGCTGACGGCGCAGGCCGTTCAGCAGGCAGGGCTGACGCTGGCAGGCTGGATAGCCAACGACGTGGTTGCGCCGGGCAGGCGGCATCAGGAGTATCTGGCGACCCTCAAGCGCGTGCTCCCGGCACCGTTCCTCGGGGAAATCCCCTGGATTGCTGGCGATGCTGAGCAGGCCGAAACCGGGCGCTATCTCGACCTCAGCGTCTTGCTTCCCGCGACATCCAGTGGGCAATGAGCTCATCGTTCAGCTCGCTAACGTGGCCCTGAGCCACGTTACGCCCGCGATAAAGCATGCAAAACCGATCCGCCACCCGGCGGATAAACGACAGCTGCTGCTCCGCCAGCAGCACCGTCATGCCTAACTCCCGGTTTAAGCGCACCAGCAGCTGCGCCAGCTTCTGGGCAAATCCGTGTCCTGCCCCATGCGTAGGCTCATCCAGAATCAGCATCCGCGGACGGTTGACCAGTGCATTCGCCAGGGCAAGCTGATACTGATCCTCTGGCGAAAGGGCATTGCCCCGCGTCTGACGTCGCGCGTAGAGTTCCGGGAACAGATCGTATACGTCGCTTTTCGCCGCCGGGTCGGGTTTCCCCATCGCCCGCATGGCAATATGCAGATTCTCCTCAATCGTCAGTTGAGAAAAAATACGCCTGTCCTGCGGCACATAGCCTATTCCCGGCTCTGAACGTTGTTCCGGTGCCGGGCTGAGCAAATCACGCGGCGGTGCGCCCGCTTCATGCCAGATAATCGTGCCGCTTTCGACGGGGATGTTTCCGGTAATACAGTTCATCAGGGTGGTTTTGCCCATCCCCGGCAGGCCTATGACGCCTGTACACATCCCTTGCGGAAAATCCAAATCCACGTTCCATAGCGTATGTTGGCTTCCGTAAAACTGATTCACTGCACGCAGACTCAACATCTTTCTCTCCTTAAAAATGCGTAGGGATAGGCCTGACGTGAAGCTGCAAAACGCTTGCCAGAAACCTGAAATCGATTAAAAAAACGACTTTTTTAGGAATAAGCCACAGGAGAGCAGGGTAAAAACGCGTGGCTTGCACATCGACGGTGCCGGGAATGGTGAGTTGTGGTGCAGGACGAAAAATGGCTGAAATGTGAGCAGGATCGCATCTGTTGGTTATGAATGACTCAACTGTTTATCGTCAAAAAAGAGCTATAAAAATTTTTTGTTGCCGCCTCGTGGGAAAATCCGGGAATTTGCTGAGCGGCGGTCTACACGGGCTGGAAGCAGTTATCCACTATTCCTGTGGATAACCATGTGCATTAGAGTTAGAAAACACGCGATAAGCGAGAGAAGACGCGGCTTTCGCCCAAATTGACGCGAAACGCGGCTTTAGAAAATATCGTTTAAAATTTAATTGCTTAGATAAAAGCAATTACCGTAATGAAAGTGTCACTCGTTGCCATAAAACTATCATTACCTGGCTTGACAAATGTTAAAAAAGAAAAAGTTCTGGGGATAACCCAACCTGGCTGGTTTTTTATCTCGTCAGAGCCTAAATTTTGTCCGCTAACGCGCTAATGACTCCGCCGCTACGCTAAATATCCTGACACGCTACTGGTTTTTCATCCAGTGTTTTTTACTGGCATTCCTGGCAACAACGAGTAAAATTACTCACCTGCCGCTTATAACGTCATCAGGTCGTCGCCCATGAGTAAACCGTTCAAACTGAATTCTGCTTTCCGCCCCTCTGGCGATCAGCCTGAGGCGATCCGTCGTCTTAAAGAGGGGCTGGAAGACGGGCTGGCGCACCAGACGCTGCTGGGGGTAACCGGCTCGGGCAAAACGTTTACTGTCGCCAACGTGATCGCTGACCTGCAGCGCCCCACGATGGTGCTTGCACCCAATAAAACCCTCGCGGCACAGCTTTACGGCGAGATGAAAGAGTTCTTCCCAGAAAACGCGGTGGAGTATTTTGTCTCCTACTACGATTACTACCAGCCGGAAGCCTATGTGCCGAGCTCTGATACCTTCATCGAGAAAGATGCTTCGGTGAACGAACACATCGAACAGATGCGACTGTCTGCGACCAAGGCGCTGCTTGAGCGACGCGATGTGGTTGTGGTCGCGTCTGTTTCGGCGATTTACGGCCTGGGCGATCCGGATCTCTATCTGAAGATGATGCTGCACCTGACGCAGGGGATGATCATCGATCAGCGCGCAATTTTGCGCCGTCTGGCCGAACTGCAGTACACCCGTAATGACCAGGCCTTCCAGCGCGGGACGTTCCGCGTGCGCGGTGAGGTGATCGACATCTTCCCGGCGGAATCGGACGATATGGCGCTGCGCGTCGAGCTGTTTGACGAAGAGGTCGAGCGTTTGTCACTGTTCGACCCGCTGACCGGCCACGTTGAGTCGGTGATACAGCGTTTTACCATCTACCCTAAAACGCACTACGTGACGCCACGAGAGCGTATCGTGCAGGCGATGGAAGAGATCAAAGAGGAGCTTGCAGAGCGCCGTAAGGTGCTTCTGGCTAACAATAAGCTGCTGGAAGAGCAGCGCCTGAGCCAGCGCACCCAGTTCGATCTGGAGATGATGAACGAGCTGGGCTACTGCTCGGGTATCGAAAACTACTCACGCTTCCTCTCCGGGCGCGGGCCGGGCGAGCCACCGCCGACGCTGTTTGACTACCTTCCGGCCGACGGTCTGCTGGTGATCGACGAATCCCACGTCACGATCCCGCAGATCGGCGGGATGTACCGCGGTGACCGCGCGCGTAAAGAGACGCTGGTGGAGTACGGCTTCCGCCTGCCGTCAGCGCTGGATAACCGTCCGATGAAGTTTGAAGAGTTTGAGGCGCTGGCGCCGCAGACCATCTACGTGTCGGCCACGCCGGGCAACTACGAGCTGGAAAAATCGGGCGATGAGGTGATCGACCAGGTGGTCCGTCCGACCGGGCTGCTGGACCCGATTATCGAAGTGCGCCCGGTGGCGACCCAGGTGGACGATCTGCTTTCTGAGATCCGCGCCCGTTCCGCCATCAACGAGCGCGTGCTGGTGACGACGCTCACCAAGCGCATGGCGGAAGACCTGACCGAGTATCTTGAAGAACACGGTGAGAAGGTGCGCTATCTGCACTCGGATATCGACACCGTGGAGCGCATGGAGATTATCCGCGATCTGCGTCTGGGCGAGTTTGACGTGCTGGTGGGGATCAACCTGTTGCGAGAAGGTCTGGATATGCCGGAAGTCTCGCTGGTGGCGATTCTGGACGCCGATAAAGAGGGCTTCCTGCGCTCTGAACGCTCCCTGATCCAGACCATTGGCCGCGCTGCGCGTAACGTCAACGGTAAAGCGATTCTTTACGGTGACAAAATCACCCCGTCGATGGCGAAAGCGATTGGCGAAACGGAACGCCGACGCGAGAAGCAGCAGCGCTACAACGAAGAGCACGGCATTACGCCGCAGGGGCTGAACAAGAAGGTGGTGGATATTCTGGCGCTGGGTCAGAACATTGCGAAGACCAAAGCGAAAGGCCGCGGCAAGGCACGTTCAGTGGTGGAAGAAGATACCGTCGTACTGACGCCGAAGGCGCTGCAGCAGAAAATCCACGAGCTGGAAGGGCAGATGATGCAGCACGCCCAGAACCTGGAGTTCGAAGAGGCGGCGCAGATCCGCGACCAGCTGCATCAACTGCGGGATCTGTTTATCGCGGCATCATAGGTAAAGCGACGTGTATTCCCCCTCTCCCCGTGGGTGTAC
>NZ_JADBQO010000032.1:0-104847 GCF_014895875.1 Enterobacter cloacae complex sp. P12RS | reverse complement strand
GCCATTAAGTATTTTTATTACATCCCAGCAAGTTATCATTGAAACCTATATATGTCCTGTTAATGACATTAAGCGCCAGGCTGACTTCAACCTCTTCTTATTACGTAATCAAAAAATGCTTCCCTTATCTTCTGTTGGAATTTCGCAAATTCAGCATGATGAATATTATGTCGCTTTTGGTGCCTTATCCGTAAGTTCTTCTCTTGAGGATATTATTCTGGAAATTACAACCCTTGCGGAGAATGCGCTGGATTTGGCTGAGCTTACACAAGAATTTATAAATTAACAGGTAAGGGAAAGGTATGGGCATCTTGAAGAATCTTTTTACACTGGGTAAATCACTACTCAATCAGGCCGATGAAGCGATAGAAGAAGCGCAGGGCGTTCGGATGCTGGAGCAGCACATCCGGGATGCAAAAGCTGAGCTTGATAAAGCAGGCAAATCCCGGGTTGATCTGCTTGCCCGGGTGAAGCTCAGTAATGACAAGCTTTCCGAGTTGCGGGAGCGGAAGCAATATCTTGAGTCACGAGCGATAGAAGGAATGAGCAAGAATATTGATGCTGCGCTGCTAAACGAGGTTGCAGAAGAAATCGCCCGACTTGAGAATACCATTACTCGTGAAGCACAGGTTTTGGACTCTCTTGAAACCTCAAGAAATAATATTGAAAAAGCCGTAGCTATTACTTCACAACGTATTAATCAGTTTGAACAGCAGCTGGAGGTTGTTAAAGCCACGGAAGCCATGCAGCGGGCGCAACAGGCCGTGACGACGTCAACGGTTGGAGCAACATCGAACGTAACGACGGCCGCAGAGTCTTTAAAAAGACTTCAGACGCGTCAGGCTGAACGTCAGGCCAAACTGGATGCGGTAGCGCAACTGGAAAAAGTGGCGGATGGACGTGAGCTTGAAGAGAAACTCGCGCAGGCAGGCGTGGGTACCACAGGAACAAGCTCCGCACAGGCAGTTCTTGAACGGTTAAAACTTACGCAGGCTCTGTAATGTTTCTCTCCTGGGTCGTGAATGTTTGCAGGCAACATTTATTCCGGCTTACCTGGACAGCGCTGCTGTGCTTGTTTGCCGGGCATTATTTGCTTTGCTTTATTGTCTTTCATTGGTTGGGAGAGACGACCCTCGTTGGCCGGATAAGTGATTTTGTTTATTACAGCTCAGTGGTTGGGGCGACGATTGGCTTTGGAGATTTGAGTCCTCAGAGCGAAGCAGGGAAGTTGTTCACAGCTCTCTGGCAAATCCCTATCGGCGTTGGGCTTTTCGGCGCATTGATGGGCAAAATCATCGCGTTAGTACAGGGATTATTAGCTAAAGGAATAGCAGGAATGTGCAATTTTAGTTCACTATATAACCATGTTTTGGTGATTGGCTGGCGCGGTCATCAGACAGAGAAAATGATCTCATTGCTGCTTTATGATGAGCAGCGGGTATTTAGTCGCGTAGTGTTGTGTGAGCAGCAGGATATAGCGCATCCTTTATCCGATAATTTATATGTCGATTTTCTCAAAGTAAGTAATTACAGCGATCCGAAAGAGCAAAAACGGATGGGGTTAGTAAATTGTTCATGTGTAGTCATTTTTGCCAGCACCGATGAACAAACCTTTACGGCCACACTCTCACTGGTAAGCGATGCGCCAGCGCATTGCCATATCGTTGCTTATCTTGAGGATGAACGCTACGCAGGCTTACTGGAGACCCATTGCCCAACAATAGAGATTGTTCGCAATCTTTCAGCCGAACAGCTTTCCCGTTCGATCCAGGATCCTGGCTCTTCTCAATCCGTAGCGTCAATCATGAACCCGATGCTGGGTGATACGGGTTACACGCTGATGGTACCCACATCGGTTTCCTGTATACCTTATGGTGCGTTAATGCATTACATGAAACTGCAACATGATGCGACGGTGCTGGGGATTAGCCACTGTAAAAATGGTCGTGGTATGGAGCTTAACCCTGAGATCTCCACAGAGGTTAGAGGAGGGATGTGGTTGCATTTAATCGGCAATAGTCGCATTTCGTCGAATGAGGTGTGCTGGCAGAACATAGGGAAAAGTCATGCGGAACTTATTTTTTAATTTATTTAATAAAACACCTCAGCCAGTGATGCGTGGCCCATTGGGATTACATCAACGTGCGGCGTTTACACTTGATACGCTGACATTTCGACTGTCCGCCCGTTTTTTGACTCAACTACCAGAAGAGGAATATACCATTGCAGCTAGCAGCGTGATTGAAGCTGGCGCGGGTTGTCGTATTTATCGTTATTACACGTCTGGTGATGAGTTTTTGCAGATAAATACTACTGGTGGTATGGAAAGGGAAAGTATTGATGATATTAAGCTTTTTATTTATCAGGATAGCTTTGGTATTGCTTCGGAGAAACAATGGCAAAAAGAGATTGGTGCAGCTTTAATTGGCAGACCCAGTCTGCAATGGAATGAACGAGACTGGACAAGAATATTTAACGAGAATGAGGAGGGGAACGTTGAACCGGTTTACCTGCTGGAACACGTTGAAAATAACCAGAACGAAAAATGGGATGTGCATAATTTCATGATGGCATATCAGAGGGAGGCGACTGCCGATCTGTATGAGTACCTTTTGCTAACTGGCGAAGAGACATTTTGTGATAATAGCGAGCCAGAGTGGATCTTTTCGTATGCCGTAGGTGTGGATATTCCACTCACTTCGCTAAACATTGTTGGATAACTTTCTGGGGATGTAAACCATGCTGGGTTCATTATTTGCTTTTCTTTCTTACTTCTTAACCGGTCTGGCGATGACCGTCATATTCTTATTCATCTACTCAAGAATAACGTCACATGATGAATGGAAACTGATTAAAGAAAATAACCTGGCGGCGGCGGCAGCATTCAGTGGCACGCTATTGGGGTATGTGATTCCTCTGTCCAGCGCTGCCGTAAACTCGGTTAGCATGCCGGATTACCTGATATGGGGATGCGTTGCGCTAGTCGTACAATTACTGGTGTATGGCTGCGTACGCATTTATATGCCGAACATTAGTGAAAAAATCGTCAACCGCCACTACGCCGCAGGATTATTTATGGGGATGGCAGCACTGGCTGGCGGGATCTTAAATGCTGCCTGCATGACATGGTAATAAATGAACATGGCTAAAAAGAAAAAAACACGGAAGTCTAGTCCGATTCGATCTGCATCAGGAAGCCAAGATGCAGCGTTCCGCTCTTCACCCTCAAAGCGCAAAAGCGGGAAGTATTTGACGCTGGCAATTATGGGCGGTGCAGCATTTATCGCCCTGAAGGGGTGCGATAGTTCGGCTGATGATAATGACGGTGATGGCGTGTTTTACGCATCGCCGCAAGCGTGCGTTGACGATGGCAATAGCGCTCAGGTTTGCAGCGATGCATGGAACAATGCGAAAGCTAAATTTGAAGCAGATATGCCGAAAAATATGTCAAGGGAAGACTGCATACGTCAATTCGAGAACTGCTATTACGACAATATCGAAAATAGCTGGATACCGGTTCTGTCAGGATTTTTACTTAATAAAAAAGTCAGAGAAGACGCTGATGAAGGGTACAGGTATACAAGTGGAGGTTCATTTTACTCTTCCCGTCCCGTGTGGCGAAATTCTTCATCCTATGTCTGGCACTCCGGTAAGCAGGCCGGCAGTCAAATGGGCTATACAACAAAGCGCGTATCAACAATCTCTCGGGGTGGATATGGGCGCTCATCCAGTGCCCGTGGAAGCTGGGGAGGGTAATTATGTTACGTCATGACGTTCCTATTCGTCCGGGGCTGGACAAAATTGCCCGCGACCATGGTTTTCATTTTCATATTATCGACGATGAAATTTACTGGGATGAGAGCCGTGCCTACCGCTTTACGTTACAGCAGATTGAAGAAAGAATTGAAAAACCCACGGCTGAACTGCATCAAATGTGTCTGGATGTGGTGGATCGTGCGGTAAAAAGTGAAGAATTGATGACGCAGTTAGCCATCCCGCCGCTTTACTGGGATGCCATTGCGGAAAGCTGGCAGAGCCAGGATCCTTCACTGTATGGCCGTATGGACTTCGTATGGACTAATGAAGGTAGTGTCAAAATGCTGGAATACAATGCCGACACACCGACGTCCCTATATGAATCAGCCTATTTTCAGTGGCAATGGATGGAGGACGCACGTCGCGCTGGGATCATTCCTCGAGACGCCGATCAGTTTAATTCCATTCAGGATAAGCTTGTCGCTCGATTTGCAGAACTAGCCACCGACATTCCACTCTACTTCTGCTGCTGCAAAGAGAGTGAGGAGGATCGCGGCACGCTTCTCTATCTGGAAGATTGCGCCGTCCAGGCCGGACTGAACACCCGCTTTATCTATATGGACGATATTGGCCTGGGCACTGGCGGTTTTTTAACGGACATTGATGATAATGTTATCCGGCGTGCGTTTAAGCTCTACCCTCTGGAATGGATGATGCGTGATGAAAATGGTCCGCTGCTGTGTGCCAGAAGAGAGCAATGGCTGGAACCACTCTGGAAAAGCGTCATCAGCAATAAGGGTATTTTACCCCTTTTGTGGCGCTTTTTTGAAGGGCATCCCAACCTTCTTCCTGCGTGGTTTGAAGATGAATTAACGTCGATTCCAAATGGCGTTCCGTTAGTCCGTAAGCCCCTTTTTTCACGAGAAGGAGGAAATGTGACTATTTTTGACGCGCAGCGCAATATTGTTGAGAGTGAAGCTGGTGATTATGCAAACGAACCTATGATTTATCAGGGCTTCCAGGCATTACCGCGTTTTGGCAACAGCTATACATTGATAGGAAGTTGGGTGGTCGATGATGAACCTGCCGGAATCGGTATTCGTGAAGACGGATCGTTGATAACGAAAGACACCTCGCGTTTTATTCCCCACTACATAGCGGGTTAATTTTAGCTGGGGTGAAAACCCCAGCTCTGAAGTTCACTCCTCTAACGACCGTAAATGGTCATTCTTCCTGAGTGTCATCAGCGCGAAAATACTCACCACCGCCGTTGCCATCACGTAATAGGCCGGAATGTCCAGGTTGCCCGTCTGCTTAATCAGCCCGGTAATGATTAACCCCGCACAGCCCGAAAAAATCGCGTTCGATAACGAATAGGCCAGCCCCAGTCCCGTATAGCGCACGCGCGTCGGGAACATCTCAGACAGCATCGCCGGCCCCGGCCCCGCCAGCATGCCCACCAGACCGCCCGCAATCAGCACCACAATCGCTTTGACCGCCATCGTACTGGACTCCGCCTGCAAAATTTTCAGCAGCGGCAGGGCGAGGATCAGCAGGAGCACGGTGGCCATAATCATCACCGTTCGCCGCCCGATCCTGTCGCTCAGCATTCCCGACGGAATGATGGTGAGCGCAAACCCAATGTTAGAAATCACCGCTATCAGCAGCGCCTGATTAAACCCGGTGTGCAGCGCCGACTGCAGATAGGTCGGCATGATCACGAGGTAGGTATACCCCGCCGCGGACCAGACCATCACGCGGCCAATGCCCATCAGGATGGTTTTGAGCGTGGCGGAAGTACTGGCCTGAGCAATGACCGCTTTTTCCTTCTGCTGCACAAAGCTCGGCGTCTCTTCCATGCTCACCCGCAGCCACAGCGCGACCACGCCCATCGGCAGGGCAAGGAAGAATGGAATGCGCCAGCCCCAGTCGTGCAGGGCTTCAGGCGTGAGGAGGGCAGAGAGCAGCGCGACAATACCTGCGCCCGCTAACAGCCCGAGCGCCACGGTAAAGGACTGCCACGCGCCGTACAGACCGCGCTTGCCGCGCGGGGCGAACTCCGTCATCAGCGAGACCGCACCGCCGTACTCGCCGCCCGCGAACAGACCCTGCAGGATGCGCAGCAGCGTAACGATCAGCGGTGCCGCAATGCCGATGCTGGCGTAGACGGGCACGATGCCGATGGCCGTGGTGGCGAGCGTCATTAGCACCAGCACAATAATCAGCGTCGGTTTTCGGCCTATCCTGTCACCAATGCGGCCAAATACCACCGCACCCAGCGGACGGAAGAAGAAGGCAATGGCAAACGAGGCCCAGGTGAGGATTAGACTGGTCAGTCCCGCCTCTCCCTCAAGCTGGAAGAAGTTCTTCGCAATTACGGTCGCCAGAAAACCGTAGACCGCAAATTCATACCACTCGATAAAGTTACCAATGGAGCCTGCAATTAATGCACGCTTGTGCGCGTCCTGTTGCATAACGATCCTCACAAAGACGGGTTAAGAATAAATTATTCAACATAAGCGAAGTAATGAAATAGTTTATTCTTATGTTCTGTGAGCTATTTCACGAATGATATCAGCGGGATCGCCATCGTGTGACCTCACTCCCATGCAGCGTTCATACGGTCTGTCCATACTTACCTTCATTGCCACTGAAGGAGGGAGACAGCATGCACTGGCAGACCCATACCGTTTTTAATCAACCAGCCCCACTCTCTAACAGCAACCTTTTCCTCTCTGACTGCGCCCTGCGCGACGCGGTTGCGCGCGAGGGTGCCGAGTGGGATATGGATCTTCTTGCCAGCATCGGACAGCAGTTAGGCACGGCGGAGTCGCTGGAGCTGGGCAGGCTGGCGAACGTGAATCCGCCGGAGCTATTACGCTACGACCCCACGGGTGAGCGGCTGGATGACGTTCGCTTTCATCCGGCATGGCACCTGCTGATGCAGGGGCTCTGCGCTAACCGGGTACATAATCTGGCATGGGAAGAAGAGGCACGAAAAGGGTCTTTCGTCGCCAGGGCCGCGCGCTTCGTGCTCCATGCTCAGGTAGAAGCGGGGACGTTATGCCCGGTGACCATGACCTTCGCCGCCACGCCGCTGTTGCAGCAGTCGCTGCCCAAACCGTTTCATGAATGGTTAACGCCGCTGATGAGCGACCGTTACGATCCCCATCTCGCACCGGGTGGGCAAAAGCGCGGCCTGCTGATCGGCATGGGAATGACGGAAAAGCAGGGCGGCTCGGACGTGCTCAGCAACACCACCAGAGCGGAAAAATGCAGCGACGGCAGCTACCGACTGGTGGGCCACAAGTGGTTTTTCTCCGTGCCGCAGAGCGATGCGCATCTGGTGCTGGCGCAGGCGAAAGGCGGTTTGTCCTGCTTCTTTGTCCCGCGTTTCTTACCCGACGGACAGCGCAACGCCGTACGGCTGGAACGTCTGAAAGACAAGCTCGGCAACCGCTCGAACGCCAGCAGCGAGGCGGAGTTCCTCGATGCCTCCGGCTGGCTGCTGGGTGAAGAGGGAGAAGGCGTGCGGCAAATCCTGAAGATGGGCGGGCTGACGCGCTTCGACTGTGCGCTGGGCAGCCACGGGCTAATGCGCCGGGCGCTTTCCGTGGCGCTGTACCACGCCCATCAGCGTCAGACCTTCGGCAAAAATCTTATCGATCAGCCGCTAATGCGTGAAGTGCTAAGCCGTATGGCGCTGGTGCTGGAGGGGCATACGGCGCTGTTGTTCCGTCTGGCCCGGGCGTGGGATAACCGCACCGACCCGCAGGAGGCCGCCTGGGCGCGGCTTTTTACCCCGGCCGCAAAATTCAGCGTGTGCAAAGCGGGCATTCCGTTCGTGGCGGAGGCGATGGAGGCACTCGGCGGCGTCGGGTACTGCGAGGAGAATGAACTTCCACGCCTGTATCGCGAGATGCCGGTGAACAGCATCTGGGAAGGATCGGGCAATATCATGTGCCTGGACGTGCTGCGGGTGCTGGCGAAGCAGTCAGGTATCCACGACCTGCTTGCCGACGAGTTTGCCCAGGTCAAAGGGCAGGACAGACACTTTGACCGCAGCTGGCGGCAGCTTCAGCAAAAGCTGCGTAAACCGCAGGAGGCGCAGGGGAGGGAGATCGCTCAGCAGCTCTTTTTGCTGGGGGCCGGCAGCCAGATGCTGCGGCACGCATCGCCGCCCGTGGCGCAGGCGTGGTGCCGCATGATGCTGGATACCCGTGGCGGTACGCTCATGAATGTGCAGGTGCAAAGCGATCTGCTGCTGCGCGCCACGGGCAGGGTTGGCTAGCGTTTAAGCTGGAACAGGCTGACCAGCTGGGTAAGGTGTGACCCTTTCTCGCGCAGCGTGCGTGCGGTTTGCTCGCTGCGTGAGATGCGATCGGCATTGATATGCGACGCTTCGCCAATGTGGGTCATGGCAAGATTGACCTGGCCGATCCCCGCGGACTGCTCGCGTGACGCGTGGTTAATCTCCGTGACCAGCTGGCTGATGTTGTCGATATGAACGATGATGGAATCCATCGCCAGACGCGTCTGTTCAGACAGCGCATGGCCTTCGCCCACTTTTCGCAGGGTATCGCCAATCAGATGTTCAATCTCCTTCACCGCGTTGGCGCTTCGACCTGCCAGGGCGCGAACTTCCTGCGCGACCACAGCAAAACCTTTTCCATGCTCGCCTGCGCGTGCCGCTTCTACCGCCGCATTCAGCGCCAGAATATTAGTCTGGAACGCGATGGACTCGATCACGCGGGTGATGTCTTCGATACGTTTTGACGCTTCGCGAATGTCGTCCATGGTGGCAACCGCATGGGTCACCGTTTCACCACCCTGATGAACCGCGCGCGAGGTTTCACCTACCAGCTGCTGCGTTTGCTCCATGTTGGCGGCATTTTGCTGCACGGTCGCGGCCAGTTGCTCCATGCTGGCGGAGGTCTCCTCAACGCTGCTGGCCTGCTTGTTGATCTGCTCGGAGATGTCTCCGGTATCGGAGGCCAGCGCATTGGTGCCCAGATGGATCTCGCCCGCGGCCTCGCGGACCTGCAGGACAATTTTTTGTAGCCCATCGCCGATACCGTTAATGGCTTCAACCAGCTGGCCAACCTCGTCCTGGCGGGTCACGGGCAGGCTGGAGCGTAGATCGCCCGCGGCATACTGGCGGGCAAGGTCAATCACGTTACGCAGCGGACGGGTCAGCATCCGGCGAATAAGTATCACAAACAGGCCCGCGAAGAGGACAGACAACGCTACGCCGGCCAGCAGGAAACGGTCGCGCATAGCGTTAACGCTTGAGAGCAGGACTGATTTATCCACTTCACCGACGATGGTCCAGTTCCAGCCGGGCAGCGGCGTATAGGCCATTTTCAGCGTGCGACCGTCGTCGCTTACGCGTTCCAGCGAGCCTGAGGAATCGCTCAACAGCTGCTGTTGGGTGGCGCTATCCCACTTCGGCAGTTTTCCCTCTTCGCTGGCGTGGAACAGATACTGACCGCGCGTTTTGCCGTTGCTGCGGTCCAGCACGAAGAAGTGCCCGCTCTCGCCCAGGCGGCGGTTGAGGATTTTCTCGCGCATGACATTCCAGGAGTGAGTGATATCCACCCCAACGAAGATGATCCCGATAACCTGACCTTCACTGTTCTTCACGGGCTGGTACTGGGTTATGTAGCGCTTGCCAAACAGGAGCGCCAGGCCGCGGTATACCTCGCCTTTCGTGACGGAGGCAAACGCCGGGCTGCTCGTGTCCAAAACCGTCCCCATAGCGCGATCGCCATTCTCTTTGCGCAGGGAGGTGGCAACGCGAATGAAGTCGTTACCGCTGCGAACAAACAGCGTTGAGATCGCTCCCGTACGGCTCAGAAAATCATCAGAAAACGTTGTATTTTCATGGAGTTCAGCGTCGCCCCCTTTCAGCAGGGGAACGGCGAGCCCGTTTATGGTCCGGGTCTGCTGAGTATCGACGCTAAACGGCTGAGGCAGAAATGTCGTAAACAGTCTGGTGTAGCTTTCGACTTCTTCGCTCAGGCTGGTATTAAACATCTGCACCATGTCGACCATACCGGTGGACTGATTATGCAGATCTTCTACCGCGAGGGCTTCAAGCTGCTGGCTGGCTTTTTGGCTGAGCAGGAAAGTGAAAAGCAGAAACAGCGTGGCGACACTGACGCCCGTCAGCAGCGACAGCTTTGTTCCAAGGCCCGCACGGCGGAAAACATTGATCATAAATTGCTCATCATTGAAAAGGTATGGTTCTTCAACGGCAGAGCGGAGATTACGTTTACTGAATTAATGTAACAAAATGTTATTTTATTGTTTTAGAGTGGTTTTAAATTAGATAAAAAATTTGCAAAAACGAAAAGCCACTAAAAATAAGTGGCTTTTATCAGGAAGGATTTATACGTAGAGAATGGCCTGTACCCGCCACTGGTCGATATGGTTATCTTCCTGCATCTGGATAATGCGATACCATGACGCGCCCTGTTCATCGGCCTTTAATGCCACGATACGTTCAACGTCTTGCGGGCTCCCCGGAATGTTATTGACGGAGATCTGGCCTATTTCATTCAGACCTGTTACGCAATCCGCACTGGCGAATTCTGCTGACTGCGCGGTGGTGCTCACCAGGCCTGCAGAGAGCAACAGAGAGGTCAAAGCAAGAGTTCGTTTCATCGTCAGCTCCATTTCACATATTTCCGGTATCCGCCGGGCAATCCTTCGCGAATAAACTCCCATTCCTTGTCGCTGGCATGGAGTTTATTGTGGACAGGAAAATGTCTATGGACGCAAAGCAGTGTAAATGTCGTTCAAAGGTAAACCATTATTTCCGGTACAAAATGGCTTGTGAATACCACTGTCCCGTTATGATGGTTTCGTCGATCATAATAATGACGTAATAATCTGCTTTGGCAGCGACGGCTTGTGCCTTTATTGCGTCTTCTGCGTCATCCGGCGAACCGCGAACGAGCGCGGAGACGGTGCCCATTCGCTGTAATCCTTCCGTCTGATTACGACGAATCTCCTGCGGATGATCGGCAACCGGGGGAGCGGGTTGCGGTGTACCCTGCAGTGCGCTACAGCCGCTGAGCAGAAACATCAGCAATAAAGCAGCAAACCTGTGCATAACCATATCTCGTTTCCTGTTAGCCATAGTGTAGTTGTCTGCGAATTTAGTTTTGGGGGAATGTTCCCGAAGTGTTATCTGGGACGTAATTTTCGAATGAAAATAGCGTCAAACCGTAATCCAGTTCTCAACATTATGAATCATTCATTCGTACAGGGTCGACAATGATTGAAATTGAAATACGCCATCTCGGCGACCATGAAATTTTACACGCTGTGCCGGCAGGGAAACGTGATAAATCGCTGCCTGTTGTGGTTTTTTATCATGGGTTTACCTCATCGAAACTGGTTTACAGTTATTTTGCAGTGGCGCTGGCTCAGGCAGGTTTTCGGGTGGTAATGCCGGATGCGCCTGACCACGGCGCGCGCTTTACGGGCAATGAGCGGGCGCGACTGGGGCAGTTCTGGCACATTCTGCACGGCAGCCTGACCGAGTTTGCTGGGTTGCGCGATGCGCTCTATGAGGCTGGGCTGGTGGCCGATAATCGGCTGGCGGTGGCCGGGGCGTCGATGGGCGGCATGACGGCGCTGGGGATTATGACGCATCATCCTGACGTACGGTCTGTTGCCTGTCTGATGGGCTCGGGCTATTTTACCTCGCTGGCGAAGACGCTTTTCCCCCCTCAGGATTTAACGGAAATTATGCCGATGCTGGCAGAGTGGGAAGTGACCCGGGCATTGCCGCGCCTGGCCGATCGCCCGCTGCTGCTATGGCACGGTGACGCGGACGATGTTGTCCCGCCCGATGGAACCTTCCGCCTGCAGCAGGCGTTAAAGAATGAAGGACTGGACGCTAATCTGACCTGTTTGTGGGAGTCAGGCGTCCGCCACCGCATCACGCCAGCGGCGCTGGACGCCACGGTGGCGTTTTTCCGCAAGCATCTTTAAACGCGCAGGACTTTCACCCCTTGATCTTCCAGCTTCTGGAGGATCTCGGGGTTCGCCCCTTTGCCGGTGATCACCATGTCGATCTGTTCTGCGCGGCTGAACAGCATGCCTGCGCGTTCACCGACTTTGCTGCTGTCGACCAGCACAACGAGCTTGCCCACCACGTTGAGCATGTTTTGTTCCGCCATCGCGGTCAGCATATCGGTTTTATACAGGCCGTCAGCGGTCAGGCCTTTGCCGCTGGTAAACATCCAGTGCCCGGCGTAGAGACTGTTTTCGCTGTCTTGCGGGCTGAGCGTGATGGACTGGCTTTTGTTGTACTGGCCGCCCATGATCACCACGCTTTCATGTTCCTGATCGATCAGGTAGTTAGCCAGCGGCAAATAGTTGGTAATGATTTGCACCGGCTTGCCGCACATTTCACGGCCCAGCAAAAACGCCGTGGAGCCGCAGTTGATGACGACGCTCTCACCGGGGTTCACCAGCTGTGATGCCGCTCTGGCAATCCTTACCTTTTCATCGTGATTCTGCGCCTGATGAATATTCATCGGCGACCAGCGTGGACGCTGCTGGCTGATGGCTTCTGCGCCGTTGCGGACTTTTTTCAGCTTGCCGCTCTCATCCAGCTTGTTGATGTCTCGCCGCGCGGTGGCGGGGGAGATCCCTAAACGTTCGATCACTTTCTCGACGGTGATAAACCCTGTTTGCGCCAGGAGTTCCAGTAAAATTTGATGCCGTTGCGCTTCCGTCATGAGCTATTCCGATAAGAATTGATTTGAAAAGATGATATTTGAAATAGCATGAAATTACTAAAATAAATATGAAATCGCCAGACACAGGGTCTGGCGATGTGGCCTCACAATCAGAGGAAGGATTTGAACGGGAGATCTGGCTCAATGGTGAAGCAATCATCGAAGCCGCGCGGGTAGTGATACTCAAGATTGTCTTTGTCCAGCGGCCAGGTGAACTTGCCGCCTACCTGCCAGATAAAGGGCTTGAAGCCGTACTTCAGGCGGTCTTTTTTCATCTCCCACAGCACGCGGATCTCTTGCGGATCGGCCTGGAAGTTTGACCAGATATCGTGGTGGAACGGGATCACTACTTTGGTGTTGAGCGCTTCCGCCATGCGCAGCATATCGGCGCTGGTCATTTTGTCCGTAATACCGCGCGGGTTTTCCCCGTACGAGCCCAGCGCCACGTCAATCTGATGTTCGTTGCCGTGCTTCGCGTAATAGTTAGAGTAGTGGGAATCACCGCTGTGATACAGGGAGCCGCCCGGCGTCTTGAACAGGTAATTCACCGCACGCTCGTCCATGCCGTCTGGCAGTACGCCAGCAGCCTTCTGGTCGGCCGGCAGGGTAATCAGCGCGGTACGGTCAAAGGCATCCAGCGCGTGGATTTCAATGTCTTTAATTTTCACCACGTCGCCAGGCTTCATCACGATGCAGCGCTCTTTAGGCACGCCCCAGCCAATCCAGAGATCTACGCAGGTTTGCGGCCCGATAAACGGTACGTCGTCCGCGCAGTTTTGCATCACCGCTGCCGCCACGTTCACGTCGATATGGTCGTTGTGATCGTGAGTAGAAAGCACGGCATCGATCTGGCGAATGGCAAAAGGATCAAGCACAAACGGCGTGGTGCGCAGGTTCGGCTGGAGCTTTTCCACGCCGGCCATACGCTGCATCTGGTGGCCTTTTTTCATCAGCGGGTTGCCGTGGCTCTGTTTGCCGGTGCCGCACCAGAAATCGACGCAGATATTGGCACCGCCTTCAGATTTCAGCCAGATACCGGTGCAGCCCAGCCACCACATTGCAAACGTGCCAGGAGCAACCTGTTCCTGCTCGATCTCTTCGTTCAGCCAGCTACCCCACTCCGGAAAGGTGCTCAGAATCCATGATTCACGGGTAATGGTTTTCACTTTACTCATCGTTTTGACTCCTGGTTTAATCAAAAATAATCACATCATGATTCGTTATGATTAATGCTGGCACTATTTGACGTGCTTTGCAATGGTGAAAATGCGGAATTTTATCTGCGCGACTTCACGGACTCTCCACTCTTTACTTGTTAGATTATCCTGCATTAAACATTAATTTGATGAATTATAAGGATTAATTTATTTTTGTGGTGCGGTAGTGAAAATCATTACTAACAGCATGGAAATAAATTGCGTGATGCGTCACAAATAATCAAATGCAATCTTGTGGTGATTATTTGTGATTAATAGAGTGATGGCACCAACCGCACAGGGATTGCCCCTCGTGTTCTCATTTCTGGAGAGAGTTATGGAGATCCTCTACAACGTCTTTACCGTTTTCTTTAATCAGGTAATGACCAACGCCCCGCTGTTGCTGGGTATCGTGACGTGCCTGGGTTACATCCTGCTGCGCAAAAGCGTCAGCGTGATTATTAAAGGCACCATCAAAACCATTATCGGTTTCATGCTGTTGCAGGCGGGGTCAGGCATTCTGACCAGCACGTTTAAGCCGGTCGTCGCCAAAATGTCGGAAGTGTATGGCATCAACGGCGCTATCTCTGATACGTACGCCTCAATGATGGCGACCATCGATCGCATGGGTGATGCCTATAGCTGGGTGGGGTATGCGGTGCTGCTCGCGCTGGCGCTGAACATCATTTACGTGCTCCTGCGCCGCATTACCGGCATTCGCACCATCATGCTCACCGGGCATATCATGTTCCAGCAGGCGGGGCTGATCGCGGTTTCTCTCTATATCTTCGGTTACCCAATGTGGACCACGATTATCTGCACCGCGGTGCTGGTCTCGCTCTACTGGGGTATCACCTCCAACATGATGTACAAGCCAACGCAGATCGTGACCGACGGCTGTGGCTTCTCCATCGGTCATCAGCAGCAGTTTGCCGCCTGGATTGCCTATAAAGTTGCGCCGTACCTGGGCAAAAAAGAGGAGAGTGTCGAAGACCTCAAACTGCCTGGCTGGTTGAATATCTTCCACGACAACATCGTCTCAACGGCGATTGTGATGACCCTCTTTTTCGGCGCCATTCTGCTCTCTTTCGGCATTGACGTCGTGCAGGCGATGGCGGGTAAAACCCACTGGACGGTCTATATCCTGCAGACCGGTTTCTCCTTCGCGGTAGCGATTTTCATCATCACTCAGGGCGTGCGTATGTTCGTCGCCGAGCTGTCGGAAGCCTTTAACGGCATCTCTCAGCGCCTGACCCCTGGTGCGGTACTGGCGATTGACTGTGCGGCTATCTATAGCTTTGCGCCAAACGCCGTCGTCTGGGGCTTTATGTGGGGCACCATCGGCCAGCTGATTGCGGTGGGCATCCTGGTGGGCTGCGGCTCCTCAATCCTGATCATTCCTGGCTTTATCCCGATGTTCTTCTCCAACGCCACCATTGGCGTGTTTGCTAACCACTTCGGCGGCTGGCGCGCGGCGCTCAAGATCTGCCTGGTGATGGGCATGGTGGAAATCTTCGGTTGCGTGTGGGCGGTCAAGCTCACCGGTATGAGCGCCTGGATGGGCATGGCGGACTGGTCAATTCTGGCACCGCCGATGATGCAGGGCTTTGCCTCCGTCGGTCTGGCCTTTATGGCCGTCATCATCCTGATTGCTCTGGCTTATATGTTCTTCGCTGGCCGTTCGCTGCGAGCTGAAGAAGATGCGGAAAAACAAACAGCAGAAGTGTCTGCTCATTAAGGAGTTTCGATTATGACCGTACGTATCCTGGCTGTGTGTGGCAATGGGCAAGGTAGCTCCATGATCATGAAGATGAAAGTGGACCAGTTTTTGACCCAGTCAAACATCGACCACACGGTGAACAGCTGCGCAGTGGGTGAATACAAAAGTGAACTGAACGGCGCGGACATCATCATCGCTTCAACTCATATTGCCGGTGAGATTAGCGTGTCGGGCAACAAATATGTGGTAGGCGTGCGCAACATGCTGTCGCCTGCGGATTTCGGGCCAAAACTGCTGGAAGTGATCAAAGAACACTTCCCACAAGACGTGAAGTAAGGACGCCACATGAAACTACGTGATTCGCTGGCAGAGAATAACGCCATCCTTTTACAGGCCGACGCCAGCACCTGGCAGGAAGCGGTGAAGCTGAGTGTGGATCTGCTGGTTAAAGCGGACGTTGTCGAGCCGCGCTATTACCAGGCCATTCTGGATGGCGTGGCGCAGCACGGCCCCTATTTCGTGATTGCGCCGGGCCTGGCCATGCCGCACGGCCGCCCGGAAGAGGGCGTCAAGAAAACCGGTTTTGCACTGGTGACGCTGAAAACGCCGCTGGTGTTCAACCACGAAGATAACGACCCGGTCGATATTCTCATCACCATGGCGGCCGTTGATGCCAACACCCACCAGGAGGTGGGTATCATGCAGATCGTCAACCTGTTTGATGACGAAGCCAATTTTGACCGTTTACGCGCCTGCCGCACCGCGCAGGAAGTGCTGGATTTAATTGATAACGCCACTGCGGCGGCCGTTTAAGAGGAATTGAACATGTCATTACCAATGTTGCAAGTTGCGCTGGATAACCAGACGCTGTCTCACGCTTACGAAACCACCCGCCTGATTGCGGAAGAGGTGGATATCATCGAAGTGGGGACCATTCTGTGCGTGGGCGAAGGCGTGCGCGCCGTTCGTGACCTGAAAGCGCTCTATCCGCACAAAATCGTGCTGGCGGATGCCAAGATTGCTGACGCAGGCAAAATCCTTTCCCGCATGTGCTTTGAAGCCAACGCCGACTGGGTCACCGTGATCTGCTGTGCGGATATCAACACCGCCAAAGGCGCGCTGGACGTGGCAAAAGAGTTTAACGGCGACGTGCAGATTGAACTGACCGGCTTCTGGACCTGGGAGCAGGCGCAGGAGTGGCGCGATGCGGGCATCCAGCAGGTGGTGTATCACCGCAGCCGCGATGCGCAAGCCGCAGGCGTGGCGTGGGGCGAAGCGGATATCAGCGCGATTAAGCGTCTGGCGGATATGGGCTTCAAAGTCACCGTCACCGGTGGCCTGGCGCTGGAAGATCTGCCGCTGTTCCAGGGCATCCCTATTCACGTCTTTATCGCTGGCCGCAGCATTCGCGACGCGGCATCTCCGGTGGAAGCGGCGCGTCAGTTCAAACGCTCAATCGCTCAGCTTTGGGGTTAAGGAGCGGGTATGTTGTCAAAACAGGTCCCGCTTGGCATCTATGAAAAGGCACTCCCTGCAGGGGAGTGCTGGCTGGAGCGGTTACGGCTGGCAAAACAGCTGGGTTTCGATTTTGTCGAAATGTCCGTGGATGAGACGGATGTGCGCCTTTCTCGCCTGGACTGGCGTCGCGAGCAGCGCCTGGCGCTGGTGGGCGCCATTGCCGAAACCGGCGTGCGCGTGCCGTCCATGTGTCTGAGCGCCCACCGCCGTTTCCCGCTCGGCAGTGAAGACGATGCCGTACGCGCTGAAGGGCTGGAGATCATGCGCAAAGCCATTCGTTTTGCGCAGGATGTCGGCATCCGCGTGATCCAGCTGGCGGGTTACGACGTCTACTATCAGGAAGCCAACGACGAAACGCGCCGTCGTTTCCGTGACGGCCTGAAAGAGAGCGTTGAGATGGCAAGCCGCGCGCAGGTCACGCTGGCGATGGAGATCATGGACTACCCGTTGATGAACTCCATCAGCAAGGCGCTGGGCTATGCGCACTATCTGAATAACCCCTGGTTCCAGCTTTATCCGGATATCGGCAATCTGTCGGCCTGGGATAACGACGTGCAGATGGAGCTGCAGGCGGGCATCGGGCATATCGTGGCGGTGCACGTCAAAGATACCCGCCCTGGCGTGTTTAAAAACGTACCGTTCGGCACCGGGGTGGTGGATTTCGAACGGTGCTTCGAGACGCTCAAACAGACAGGGTATTGCGGGCCTTATCTGATTGAGATGTGGAGCGAAACGTCAGACGATCCGGCTGCGGAAGTGGCAAAAGCGCGGGACTGGGTGCGCGAGCGTATGGCGCGCGCGGGGTTACTGGAGGCTGAACATGCTTAAGCTGAAACAGCAGGTCTTTGAGGCCAATATGGATCTGCCGCGCTATGGCCTGGTAACGTTCACCTGGGGCAACGTGAGCGCCATCGACCGTGAACAAGGTCTGGTTGTGATCAAGCCGAGCGGCGTGGCGTATGAAACCATGAAAGCGGACGATATGGTGGTGGTCGACCTCGAAGGAAACGTCGTTGAGGGCAAATGGCGTCCTTCTTCTGATACGGCGACCCATCTGGCGCTGTACCAGCGTTATCCATCGCTGGGTGGCGTTGTGCATACCCACTCCACGCACGCCACCGCCTGGGCACAGGCGGGGCTGGCGATTCCGGCGCTGGGAACAACGCATGCGGACTACTTCTTTGGCGACATCCCCTGCACGCGCGCATTAACGCAGGCTGAAGTAGAAGGGGAGTACGAACGCAACACCGGCAAGGTGATTATTGAAACGCTGGGTGAAACTGAACCGCTGCATACGCCGGGTATTGTGGTCTATCAGCACGGCCCGTTCGCCTGGGGAAAAGATGCCCACGACGCCGTTCATAATGCGGTTGTCATGGAGGAAGTGGCGCGCATGGCGTGGATTGCCCGCGACATTAATCCACAGCTTCAGGGCATTGACGATTACCTGATGAACAAGCATTTCATGCGCAAGCACGGCCCGAATGCCTACTACGGGCAGAAGTGAATAAGTGCTCTGGAATACCGAAAACAGTTGTAACCGGTGGTATTCCGGAGCCATTCATAAAAAAAAGCCCCCGGACAGGGGGCAACGTCAACTATGGCTATGTTCTCGTTGTTGGCTTTCCTGGTGCTAGCGTTAAAGGTTACCGGTAGATATCTGCACTGGCGTGCATATTGCCGTTGCTGCCGGGCTCACGGGTTAACATCACGTGGTAATAGGTTGCGCCCTGGGCATCGGTCTCTTCATTTAGTGCCCGATCTGCTTCGCTTTCAGTGGCGAAATTATGATTGATATAGATTACGCCTAAGCTATGCACATCATCCATGTTTCTGGCCTGCCGGCCGTCTATTTTGATGGCTGCCATCGCGTTTGCACTGAGCAAAAGCGCCGCCATTATGGCTACTGCGATTTTTTTCATGATATGCGCTCCACGACTGCGTGCTGTGTGAGGGGGAATACTCCTTCTTTAATTCAGCTGATCTCTGATTAAAGTGTAATCATTCCTCCGGCGGGGATGCGTGACCATTTCTGATGCAGTTGTTCAAAAAAACAACGCTTCCTGATGCGATTAATTTTAAATCACCCACTTAGACCAGCTTTACGCTTTGTGCGAATTATTTGTGCAATCAGCTTGAGTTTCCTGGGGGGGGCAAGTATTATGACGCGTCAATTTTTCAGCCGACCTTTAACACGTTCCTTGCCTCCCCGGGCCTCGGCTGACCCAGACAGGAGGCTGAATAATCCGTAAGGAGCAATTCGATGCGTCATTACGAAATCGTTTTTATGGTCCATCCTGACCAGAGCGAACAGGTTCCGGGTATGATCGAGCGTTACTCTGCTGCCATCACTGGTGCAGAAGGTACGATCCACCGTCTGGAAGACTGGGGCCGCCGTCAGCTGGCTTACCCGATCAACAAACTGCACAAAGCACACTACGTTCTGATGAACGTTGAAGCGCCGCAGGAAGTGATCGATGAGCTGGAAACTACCTTCCGCTTCAACGATGCCGTTATCCGCAGCATGGTTATGCGTACCAAAAACGCAGTTACCGAAGCATCTCCGATGGTTAAAGCGAAAGACGAGCGCCGTGAGCGTCGCGATGATTTCGCAAACGAAACCGCAGATGATTCTGATGCTGGGGATTCTGAAGAGTAATTTCTGATGACCAACCGTCTGGCGTTGTCCGGCATCGTATGCAGGGCTCCCCTTCGAAAGGTCAGTCCATCAGGAATTCCGCATTGCCAGTTCGTGCTTGAGCATCGTTCTGTGCAAGAGGAAGCCGGGTTTCACCGGCAGGCGTGGTGCCAAATGCCCGTTATTATTAGCGGACACGAAAACCAGGCCATTACTCACAGTTTAACGGTCGGTAGCGCAGTAATCGTTCAGGGGTTCATCTCTTGCCACAAGGCAAAGAACGGCCTGAGCAAAATGGTTCTGCATGCCGAGCAGATTGATTTGATAGATACTGGAGACTAGCCATATGGCACGTTATTTCCGTCGTCGCAAGTTCTGCCGTTTCACCGCGGAAGGCGTTCAAGAGATCGACTATAAAGATATCGCAACGCTGAAAAACTACATCACCGAAAGCGGTAAGATTGTCCCAAGCCGTATCACCGGTACTCGTGCAAAATATCAGCGTCAGCTGGCTCGCGCTATCAAACGCGCTCGCTACCTGTCCCTGCTGCCGTACACTGATCGTCATCAGTAATCGGGCACGGTCCATTAATACGACTTTAAGAGGATAAGGTAATGCAAGTTATTCTGCTTGATAAAGTAGCAAACCTGGGCAGCCTGGGTGATCAGGTTAACGTTAAAGCGGGCTACGCTCGTAACTTCCTGGTTCCACAGGGTAAAGCTGTTCCAGCTACTAAGAAAAACGTAGAGTTTTTCGAAGCACGTCGCGCTGAACTGGAAGCCAAACTGGCTGACGTTCTGGCGGCTGCTAACGCTCGCGCTGAAGCAATCAACGCACTGGGCACTGTTACCATCGCTTCCAAAGCTGGCGACGAAGGTAAACTGTTCGGTTCCATCGGTACCCGCGATATCGCTGATGCAGTTACTGCAGCAGGCGTTAAAGTGGCTAAGAGCGAAGTTCGCATGCCGAACGGCGTTCTGCGTACCACTGGTGAGCACGAAGTTGACTTCCAGGTTCACAGCGAAGTGTTCGCTAAACTGGTTGTTAACGTTGTAGCTGAGTAATTTTTTACTCTGCTCGCGTCGAAGCGCCGGCCTTGTGCCGGCGTTTTGCTATTTAAAGCTACCGGAAATTCTCTTTTTATCTCGTATGGTAGCTATTCCTGACGCATTCTCTGATAATAAATTGAAACGCAATTTTATTTATGAGATTTGTCATGGATACCGCTCTGCCCACGCCCGTCTTTGCCCGTCGACATGTGGCCTACGCCTGCGCCACGCTCTGCTGCCTGCTTTGGGGGAGCTCGTACCCGGCCATTAAAAATGGCTACGAACTCTTTCAGATCGCGACCGATGATATTCCGTCCAAAGTCGTTTTTGCCGGATACCGTTTTCTGTTTGCCGGTGCCTTGCTGCTGCTGTTTGCGCTGGTCCAGCGCAAACCGATTGGCAGGCTCACGCCCGCGCAGTTTGGCCAACTCACGATCCTCGGGCTGACCCAGACCACCATTCAGTACACATTCTTCTATATAGGACTGGCCTACACGACGGGGGTAAACGGCTCAATCATGAACGCCACCGGGACTTTCTTCAGCGTACTGCTGGCGCACTTTATCTACCACAATGACAAACTCAGCTATAACAAAACGCTAGGCTGTATTCTTGGGTTTGCCGGGGTGATGCTGGTGAACTTTCACAGTGGGTTAAGCGATTTCCAGTTTATCTGGAAAGGCGACGGTTTTGTGGTGCTGGCGGCTTTTATTCTCTCTGCCGCCACGCTTTACGGGAAACGTATTTCCCAGACCGTCGACCCAACGGTGATGACCGGCTGGCAACTGGCGATAGGCGGGGCTGCGCTGGTTGCGGGAGGTTATGCCACGGGCGGAACGCTGGAAGTGCACAGCATGAAGGCCGTTGCGGTGCTGGGGTATCTGACGCTGCTCTCATCGGTGGCGTTCGCCCTGTGGAGCGCGCTGCTGAAAGTGAACCGGGTAAGCATGATTGCTCCGTTCAACTTTGTCATTCCTGTTGCAGGGACGGTGCTTTCCGCCATTTTCCTCGGCGAAAATATTCTGGATATCAAATATGCGATTGCGCTGGTGCTGGTCTGCTCGGGGATCTGGTGGGTGAATAAACGGAGTGCCTGAGAACAAAAGTGCCGGGTGGCGGCTTCGCCTTACCCGGCATACGCCATTAACGTGCTCTGATGAAACTGCCGTCCGGCTGGCGGGTAAATAGCACCTGCTGCCCATTTCCGGTATCAATGGTCAGCCCGGTGACCACCCCGCTGGCGTTCTGGCGAATCTGCACCATCTGGCCGTTCTGTAAGTTACTCAGCGGTTTACCTGCGCCTTCCACTTTTGCCATGGCATACACGTCGGTCGGCGGCAGGTTGTGGTCGCGGAAAAGCTGTGCCAGGGTTTTGCCCGGCTCCACGCGATAGGAACGCCACTGTTGCTCGATGCCGGTCGGCTGCTGGGTTTGCGGCTCAGACGGCGCTGCGGCCTGCTCCTGTTCATCCTGAACGGGTTCGGGTTCAACAGGCGCGACCTGACCCGGATCGTTAGACGGGGTTACCAGCTGCGTCTGCATCGGCTGCGCGTCAGGCTGCGGCCGCGTTTGCGACTGAAGATCCAGCTGCGCATTGCGGGTGACCGGCGCGGTATCAACATCATCACCGCCGGAAGGAAGCAGGAAGCCCACGATCACCATCAGCGCACCAATGATAATCCCCCTGCGGTGCAGAGGAGGCAGCGGGTCCATAATGCGAAAATTGTCCGGCGCCTGCCAGATTTTCGCCAGGGTAGGTTTCAGTTCAAATCGCCCGGGCATGGCTCTCCTCCTGCTCCGCGTCTTTTATATCCTGTGCTTCGAAGTATAGTTCGCTAACTGCCTGAACGACGTAGCAAACCGGACATCCGTGACATCAGTTCGGGATTAATCCTGGTTGTCTCTATTGTTTCTGTTTCGTCGCGGTTTGTCACCTTAACTTCAGACAAAGTTTTACCCATAAGGGCATGGCTGATATGCTGCCCGCTACTTTAAATGTGATGGAAGGAAAACCCATGACCACCCCGACTTTTGACACTATCGAAGCGCAGGCAAGTTACGGTATCGGCTTGCAGGTAGGACAGCAGCTGAGCGAATCCGGCCTGGAAGGTCTGTTACCTGAAGCGCTGGTGGCGGGTATCGCTGATGCGCTGGAAGGCAAACAGCCTGCCGTTCCGGTTGACGTTGTGCATCGTGCGCTGCGTGAAATCCACGAACGTGCTGACGCCGTGCGTCGCGCGCGCTTCGAAGAGATGGCAGCCGAAGGCGTGAAATATCTGGAAGAGAACCGCGAGCGCGAAGGTGTGAACAGCACCGAGTCTGGCCTGCAGTTCCGCGTGATCAACCAGGGCGACGGCGCTATCCCGGCGCGTACCGACCACGTTCGCGTGCACTACACCGGTAAGCTGATCGACGGAACCGTGTTCGACAGCTCCGTGGCGCGCGGCGAACCGGCTGAGTTCCCGGTCAACGGCGTAATTGCGGGCTGGATCGAAGCCCTGACCCTGATGCCTGTGGGTTCCAAATGGGAACTGACCATCCCGCACAACCTGGCTTACGGCGAGCGTGGCGCTGGCGCGTCCATCCCGCCATTCAGCACCCTGGTATTTGAAGTCGAGCTGCTGGAAATCCTGTAATCGACTTTTCTTATTTCCTCTCTCCGCCCGGGGAGAGGAAAATAGTGATAAAACCCATAGTTACGACGGAATCAACATTTTATCTTGCAAACGAAACTGTTGCGTGTATTTTTGTGAGCTGTTTCGCGCTGTATGAGTGATATGACACTCACTTTCAACATATTATTAACATAATATCTAAATCATAGTATTCATCCCGCCGATTCTTACCTAATATCGATAAACCCTTACGAAGGGACCGTCATTTATTTGACGTTTTTAAAGGCCAGAAGAGCCTTAACAACACAGACAGGCATAAACAGGAAAAATTACATGGTAGATCAGGTCAAAGTCGCCGCTGCAGAAGAGGCGACGTCTGAACAGTCGCTACGGCGCAATCTCACAAACCGTCATATACAGCTTATCGCCATCGGCGGTGCCATCGGCACCGGGCTGTTTATGGGGTCGGGCAAAACCATCAGTCTTGCCGGGCCGTCGATCATCTTCGTTTATATGATCATCGGTTTTATGCTCTTCTTCGTGATGCGCGCAATGGGTGAATTGCTGCTCTCGAACCTCGAATACAAATCCTTCAGCGACTTCGCGTCGGACCTGCTCGGCCCGTGGGCGGGCTACTTTACCGGCTGGACCTACTGGTTCTGCTGGGTGGTCACCGGCATGGCGGACGTCGTGGCGATTACCGCTTACGCGCAGTTCTGGTTCCCGGGGCTGTCGGACTGGGTCGCCTCGCTGGCGGTGATTATTCTGCTGCTGAGCCTCAACCTCGCCACCGTGAAAATGTTCGGTGAGATGGAGTTCTGGTTCGCGATGATCAAGATTGTCGCTATCGTGGGGCTGATTGTGGTGGGCCTGGTGATGGTCCTGACGCACTTCCAGTCGCCAACGGGCGTTCAGGCGTCCTTCACCCATCTGTGGAATGACGGCGGCTGGTTCCCGAAAGGCATCAGCGGCTTCTTTGCGGGCTTCCAGATTGCGGTGTTTGCGTTTGTGGGGATTGAGCTTGTCGGAACGACCGCTGCGGAAACCAAAGATCCGGAGAAGTCCCTGCCGCGCGCCATCAACTCCATACCGGTGCGTATCATCATGTTCTACGTCTTCGCGCTGATCATCATCATGTCCGTGACGCCGTGGAGCTCCGTGGTGCCCAGCAAGAGCCCGTTCGTTGAGCTGTTCGTGCTGGTAGGGCTGCCTGCTGCGGCGAGCCTGATTAACTTCGTGGTGCTGACCTCTGCGGCATCGTCTGCGAACAGCGGCGTGTTCTCAACCAGCCGTATGCTGTTTGGTCTGGCGCAGGAGGGCGTGGCGCCGAGCGCCTTTGCGAAACTCTCTAAACGTGCGGTACCGGCGAAAGGGCTGACCTTCTCCTGCATGTGCCTGCTGGGTGGCGTGGTGATGCTCTACGTGAACCCAAGCGTAATTGGCGCGTTTACCATGATCACCACGGTGTCGGCGATCCTGTTCATGTTCGTCTGGACCATTATCCTGTGCTCGTACCTCGTGTACCGCAAACAGCGTCCGCACCTGCATGAGAAGTCGATCTACAAGATGCCGCTGGGCAAGCTGATGTGCTGGGTGTGCATGGCGTTCTTCGTGTTCGTGCTGGTGCTGCTGACGCTCGAAGATGACACCCGTCAGGCGCTGGTCGTCACGCCGCTGTGGTTTATCGCGCTGGGGCTGGGCTGGCTGTTTATCGGTAAGAAACGGATGGCAGGCATGCGTTAAGCATATTGCCGGGTGGCGCTGACGCTTACCCGGCCTATGTTCGAGGACGTTGTAGGCCCGGTAAGCGCTAGCGCCACCGGGCTTTTTTATTCCCCCGCCAATGCCCGCGGGAACAGCACGTTATTCTCAAGACTGATGTGCTCCATCAGGTCGTCAATCATCTCGTTAATGCCGTTGTACATCGCTTTCCAGGTGGTGCACGCTTCCGGCGGCGGCGTGACGTTGTTAGTGGTGTGTTTGATCACATCCAGCAGTTCGCCCGCGTCATCGTGCTCGCTTTCCATTACGCTGATAGGTCCCATCGCCTGGCTTCCCATTCCCTGTTTAATCATCGGGAAGAGGATCTGCTCTTCTTTCATCATGTGGCTGGAAAGCTCTTCATGCAGCATGGTCAGGTATTTTGCCAGACCGCGCGGCACGGAAGGCTTGTCGGCATGTACGCGCTCAACTTTCGTTGCCTGCAGGATCAGCTCAGGCAGTTGTTCACGGTGGCGGTCGTGGTAACGCACGATGATATGGTCGATGATTTCCGTGAGCGGGGCGGTGCGCCAGTCTTTTTCAACAGGCTGTTCAGCCAGCAGCGCCAGCTCCGCTTCGATAGCCTCCACGTCCAGTTCCTTGCGCGAGGCCGCTCGCGCCAGCGTTTGCTTACCGCCGCAGCAGTAATCCATATCGTATTTACGGAACAGCGCGGAAGCGCGAGGGATGGAGAGCGCCAGCTCGCCGAGGGGGTGGTCGCGAAAGGCCATAGCAGTTACCTCGTCATTAAAAATATAAGATGCATATTAAATGCATCTTTAAGGCGGCGCTATAACCCTTTAGAGGGAAGGGGTAAAGTGCGATACGGATCACAAAAAAATGTCCCGTTTAACTCTCTGAATGGATTTAGGAAAGTGGTTTAGAAAGTTTTTAAAGGTGGAGAAACAGTAAACAACCCGCCGCGCGTGCCGATAGATACACGTCAGACAAACCTGCATATAACAAAGGCAACGCATGTTTAAACGTATAAAAGTCATTACTCTTCTTATTTCGGTGCTGCTTGTGCTCGGCATCATGCAAGTGATTTCCGCGGGTATCTTTATCAACGCGCTGAATAACGATAAAGACAACTTCACCGTGTCGCAGCTTTCCAGCCAGAACGTGGCGGAATTTACCGACGCCTGGATCAGCCTGAACCAGGCGCGCGTCACGCTAAACCGCGGGATGCTGCGTCTGCAAAGCAGCATGGCCTCTCAGATTAACGGCGGACAGCTGAACGAGCTGGTTAACACCGCGAAAAATCTGCTGGCCAATGCGCAGGTCCATTACGACAAATACTACGCCCTGCCGAATACCCCGGGTCTGGATGAGAACCTGGCCGATCGGCTGGAAGAGCAGTACCGCATTTACTCCGCCACGTTGACGCAAATGAACGTTCTGCTGGGCCAGGGCAACCTGGAAGATATGTTCAAACAGAATGCCGAACAGAAGCAGACGGCAATGCAAAAGGTCTATCGCGAGTGGCGCGAGGCGCAGGCTGCGCTCACCAGTAAAGGCATTCAGGATAACGAAAGCGACTACAAGCGCATCCTGTGGATCCTTTCTGCCGTCATGATCCTCGTCATTGCGGTGATTATCTCCAGTTGGATCGCCATGCGCCGGGTACTGCTCCTGCCGCTGGAAGAGGTGATCAACCATATCCGCGCCATCGCGGCAGGGGATTTAACCCAGCCGATTCAGGCTGAAGGCAAAAACGAAATGGCTATCCTGGCGCGCAACGTGCAGGAGATGCAAACCTCGCTGGCGAACACCGTGGGCGTGGTGCGTGAAGGCGCAGATACCATCTATACCGGTGCGGGTGAAATCTCGGCGGGCAGCAACGACCTCTCTTCCCGTACCGAGCAGCAGGCCGCGTCTCTGGAAGAGACGGCAGCCAGCATGGAACAGCTGACCGCCACCGTGAAGCAGAACGCGGATAACGCGCGTCAGGCGTCTCGTCTGGCGCTGGATGCCTCCTCAACCGCGAAGAAGGGCGGTAACGTGGTGGAAGGCGTGGTGCGCACCATGGACGAGATCGCCACCAGCTCCAGCAAAATCGCGCAAATTACTAACGTTATCGACGGCATTGCCTTCCAGACCAACATTCTGGCGCTGAACGCGGCGGTGGAAGCGGCGCGTGCGGGCGAGCAGGGCCGTGGCTTTGCGGTGGTTGCAGGTGAAGTACGCACGCTTGCCCAGCGCAGCGCCCAGGCGGCGAAAGAGATTAAGGCGCTGATCGATGATTCCGGCGAACGCGTCAACGCGGGTTCCCAGCTGGTGAACGAAGCGGGCGCGACGATGGCGGAAATCGTTAACGCGGTTACCCGCGTGACCGACATCATGGGCGAAATTGCCTCTGCCTCTGACGAGCAGAGCCGCGGTATCGACCAGGTGGGTCAGGCGGTAGCTGAGATGGACCGCGTGACCCAGCAGAACGCCTCGCTGGTTGAGGAGTCTGCGGCGGCAGCGGCGGCGCTGGAAGATCAGGCCGCACGCCTGAACGAAGCGGTAGCAGTGTTCAAAATAACGCGTAATCAGGCGGTCAAAGCGGCACCGGTGAAAACCTATGTGCCAAAAACGCAGCCAGCAGCGACGGCGTCTGAAGCGAACTGGGAAACGTTTTAAGGGCTTGCCCGGTGGCGGCTACGCCTTACCAGACCTACTGTTTTGTAGGCCCTGCAAGCGTAGCGCCGCTGGGCATTACTCACATCTCCGAAGCTGGAACGACCCTCGGTTTTTCCGGCTTCGCTCTTACCGCCATCACCACCCCCACCACCAGCAGCGCGATCCCGCAGGCCGTTAACAGCGGCGGCACGCTCTGGCGCATCAGGAAGGTGTACAGCAGTCCGGCCAGGGTTTCGAACACAATCAGCGGCCCTAAGATCACCGTCGGCAGCTTCTGGCTGGCAATGTTCCAGCACAGCGCGCCCACCCAGGAGCACAGCACCGCAATCGCAACCATTAAGCCAATAAAGACCCAGGGTCTTGGCCCGAAGGGCTGGGCAAATTCCGGCTGCTGATGACCCAGCCAGAGGCATGCGCCAGCATACCCCACTAACGAGACGGGGAGCGTGACCAGCGCCTGCGCCGTTGCCCACATCATCGGGTGTTTGTCCGGGTTCTCCCGCAGCCAGCGCGCATTGCGCAGGGCGTACCAGGCCCAGCATGCGACCGAGATGAACGCTAAAACGATCCCCGAACCGTAACGCCATAAGCTGAAGTCTGCCAGGCCGTGGCGCAGCTCGGCGATATTGACGCACACCAGCCCCACGGCGGTGCAGGCCAGGGCGGGTATCATTTTCGACCACGCCAGCTTGCCGTCCCGATGTCTATAGAGCAGATTCGCGAAGATGGGGATGACCACCGGCAGCGTGCCGATAATCATGGTCGACACCGGCGCTCCGGTTCGCTGAATGGCGCTTGCCAGGCAGACGTAATAGATGAGATTGCCCATCATGGTCAGCGCCAGCGCGGTGCCCCAGTCCTGACGGCTGAGCTGTCGCAAGCGCCTACGCCCCAGCCATGCCAGAGGAAGGGCAATCAGCCCGAGCGCCAGATAACGTCCGGTAGACTGCAATATCGCCGGGTATTCCGGCACGATCAGAGGGCCGACAAAGATCAGCCCCCACATCAGACCTGCAAGCAGGGCATACAACACGCCGCTAATCATTTTTCCATCCACATTGATTTACTCTGCACTCAGTCTAGAAGGGGGAAACGCGCGCGTATTGTATGAGATTGCGCATTAGCGCCGGGTGACCTGTTTCTGGTAGCGCACGGGCGTAATGCCGTAGCGGCGGGTGAAGGCGCGGGTTAAATGCGACTGGTCGGTCAGCCCCGTTGCGGCGGCGACTTCGGCGGCGGGCATACCGTGGGTGAGAAACGCCTTGGCGCGCCACAGGCGGATGGCCATCAACATCTGGTGCGGCGTAACGTGAAAATGGGCTTTGAACTGGCGCTGGAAATGGTACGGGCTGAGCGAGACAACGTTCGCCAGTTCGTCCAGCGTCAGGGCGTGCATATAGTTGTCGTGCAAATACTCGCGCACGCGCTCGAACCGGTGTGCGCCTTCCTGAACCACCGGCGCGTGATGGGCTAGCGGCTGAAAGGTCTCGATCAGATCCAGCAATAAGCCTTTTTGCGCCAGCGGATCGTCCGTATGCCACAGGCCGTAAATTAGCCTGCCGATCTGCTGAGAGCGCTGCGGGTCGTAACGGGTTACGTCGCTGAACCACCAGTGGCGCAGGCCGGTTACCTCTTCCAGAAGATCGGGTTCGATGTAGACCATCCGGTAGCGCCAGCCGTCTTCGGTCGCGGACTCCCCGGTATGGATCTCGTCCGGGTTCATGGTAACAACGGATTTTTCAGGTGCGAGATGCTGGGTGCCGCGATAGCGAAAGCGTTCGGCGCCGGTTTCGATGGTGCCGATGCCGAAGGCTTCATGGGTGTGGGGCTCAAAGGCGTAGTCAGAGATATGCGCGTGATAGAGTTCAAGGCCCGGCAGCTGCGCCAGATGGCGAAAGCGCGCGCTGTCTCTCTCATCAATAAACTGTTCCGGTACGCCTTGCACGGTGAGCCTCCTCTGGGTCATCGCTTCATTATCAGAGATGACCCGAGGGGATGCCACAAAAAATAACCAATCCGTAACAATTACAGAATGGCTTTGACGCTCTCCGCCAGCGGTGTGGTCGGGCGGCCGATCAGCTTGCTCAGGGTACGGCTGTCGTCAAACAGGCCGCCTTTGGACGCGCCCACGTCGGAGTCCGCCAGCATATCCGCCAGCCCGGCGGGTAAACCCACGCTCTTCAATGCGGCTGCAAAGTCCGCTTCGCTCAGGTTTTGATACGCCACAGGTTTACCGCTCTGCTTGCTCAGTTCCGCCGCCAAATCGCTTAATGTCCAGCCGTGGTCGCCTGCCAGTTCGTATACCTTGCCCGCATGACCCTCTTCAGCGATCACTTTGGCTGCCGCCGCGGCATAGTCTGCGCGGGTGGCAGAGGCAATTTTGCCTTCGCCTGCGGCACCAATGAATACGCCGTGTTCCAGCGCAGGCGGCGCGCTCGCCAGGTAGTTTTCGGTGTACCAGCCGTTGCGCAGCAGGGCGTATGGCACGCCAGATTCTGCCAGCGCTTTCTCGGTTTCGACATGTTCAACGTGCAGACCCAGCGGTGATTTATCCGCGTGCAGCAGGCTGGTGTAGGCGATAAATTTCACGCCTGCCGCTTTGGCGGCGTTGATAACGTTCTGGTGCTGGGTCGCGCGCTGGCCCACTTCGCTGGAGGAGATGAGCAGCAGCTTTTCCACGCCGCTCAGCGCGGCAGTAAAGGCGGCCTTATCGGTGTAATCCGCCTGACGAACCACAATACCCTGGTTGCTTAACGCTTCAGCTTTCGCCGGGTTACGAACAATGGCAACAATCTGGTTTGCTGGAACGGTTTTCAGCAGTTCTTCAATAACGTGCTGGCCAAGCTGGCCGGTAGCGCCGGTAATCGCGATCATGATAAATCTCCTTCGTGTTTGTCTGGTGTTGTGGCACACTATCACCATAGCTAACTTTTAGTAAGTACGCACAAAAAGGTAAGTATGAAAAAAACGATCCCAACGCTTAGCGAGCAAATGCGAGATGGTAATCTCTTCGCGGAACAGTGCCCTTCACGGGAGGTGCTTAAACACGTTACCAGCCGCTGGGGCGTGCTGATCCTGCTGGCTCTGCGCGGAGGAACGCACCGTTTTAGCGAGCTGCGCCATAAAATGGGCGGGGTGAGCGAAAAGATGCTGTCCCAGTCGCTTCAGGCGCTGGAGCTGGACGGGTTTGTCGATCGCGTGTCGTATCCGGTCGTGCCGCCGCACGTCGAGTATAGCCTGACACCGATGGGCATTGAGGTGAGCGAGAAAGTCGCCGCGCTGGCGGACTGGATTGAAGTCAATACGCCGAAGGTGATGGCGAATCGGGATGAGCGTGCGGCGTAAAAGCCGGGTGGCGGTTTCGCTTTACCCGGCACAATCACCGCTACCTGCTTAAATCCACCTGATAAATCGCGAACCCGATATCATCCGTCGCGACCTTTTTCATCGGATACTGCGCCTTATCCTTAATAAACGCGGCTGCCTTATCGGACGGTGACGTTTCAAAGCGGATATCCAGTTTCGCATCGCTGTGGATTGGCGCAAGACGCCAGTTGTTATCCACCGCCGGGTGAATTTCGCCCGCCTTCTTCGACTCCGCGCCGATCCACGCCGCCAGCACCGAGCGGTTTTCGTCCGGTGACGCAAAAGCGATGTGGCTATCGCCCGTACCGGCAAACTTGCCGCCGTAGGCGCGGTAGTTATTGGTCACCACCAGGAAGGTGGCATTCGGATCGATCGCCTTGCCGTTGAACGTCAGGTTTTTGATGCGTTCGGCCTGCGGGTTAATCGCCTGGCACTCGCCGTCATATTTTGCCGGCTGGGTGACGTCAATCTGGTAATTTACGCCGTCGATCACGTCGAAGTTGTAGGTGCGGAAGCCGTCCCAGTTAATCAGCGGCTGTGGTTTACTGCTCTTCGGGTCGATCTGGTTAAACTGCCCGGCGGAGCATTCCAGCCACTCCTTCACCTCTTTCCCCGTGGCTTTAACCACCACCAGGGTATTCGGGTAGAGATAGAGATCGGCGGCGTTACGGAAGGTCAGCTGGCCTTTTTCGACCTCAACATAGCTTGCCGGGTCGTTCTTGCGTCCGCCCACTTTGAATGGCGCTGCGGCAGACAGCACCGGCAGTTTTGCCAGATCCGGATCGCCCTGAACAAAGTGTTCGGCATAGGCTTTCTGGGCCATGTTGACTACCTGAACGGTCGGATCGTCCTGCACCAGCGCCAGGAAGCTGTACATGTTGTCGGCGGATTTGCCGATCGGCTTGCTGACGAATTCGCGGGTGGCGTCGTGGTCGTGCTTCAGCACGTCGACCAGCTTTTTATCTTCCGCGGCCAGGGATTTTTTAGCCGCCGCGTCGTAAATCGGGCGCGCTTCGGCTTTTGACTGCGTCACCTTCCAGCTGCCGCTGTCGTTATTTAGCACCAGATCCACCACGCCAAGGTGGTCGCCCCACATGCCCGGCATCACCGACGGCACGCCGTTGAGCGTCCCTTTCTCGATATCCGCCCCTTTAATGCTGGCAAAATCTTTGCCCGGGAAAACGGCGTGAGCGTGGCCGAACAGGATCGCGTCAACGCCCGGGACTTCGCTCAGATAGTAAACGGAGTTCTCCGCCATGGCCTGATACGGATCGGCGGAGAGACCCGAGTGGGCGACAATCACCACCAGATCTGCGCCTTTCGCGCGCATTTCCGGCACGTACTTGCGCGCGGTTTCGGTAATGTCATTAACGGTCACTTTGCCGTCGAGGTTGGCTTTATCCCAGGTCATGATCTGCGGCGGTACGAAGCCGATATAGCCGATTTTCAGCGTCTGCTTTTTACCGTCCCGATCGACAACTTCACTCTCTTTAATCAGGTAAGGGGTAAAGAGCGGCTTTTGCGTCTTAACGTCGATGATATTGGCGTTAACGTACGGGAACTTCGCGCCGGCCAGCGCATCGTGCAGGTATTTCAGGCCGTAGTTGAATTCGTGGTTGCCCAGGTTGCCGACGGCATAGTCCAGCGTGTTCATCGCTTTATAAACCGGATGGATCTCGCCTTTCTTCAGACCTTTCGCCGCCATGTAATCGCCAAGCGGGCTGCCCTGAATGAGATCGCCGTTGTCCACCAGCACGCTATTTTTGACTTCACCCCGCGCGGCGTTGATCAAACTTGCTGTACGTACCAGTCCGAATTTTTCCGTAGGGGTATCTTTGTAGTAATCGAAGTCCATCATATTGCTGTGCAGATCGGTCGTTTCCAGAATACGCAGATCTACCGTCGCCGCCTGCACGCTCGCTGCAATCAGCGTCGCCAGAAGCGTTGCACTAAACTTAATCATCAGAGGAGTCCTTTTTTCGATCCGTTCCACAAAAGAGTATGTATCTATCGTTTGTTGCTTACAGAAATGTGAATCCTGACAGAAAAAAGCGACCTGAAACCGGAATTGCTTCACAGATAGCGGAATTGTTCACATTACGATATAACTAAAACAAAGAGTTAACCTCACTGCGTTAACAAAGAGGTGGAAAATGCTAGATAAGATTTGTCAGCTCGCACGGGATGCGGGAGATGCCATCATGCAGGTGTATGACGGTGTTAAACCGATGGAGGTCGTCAGCAAGGCGGACGACTCCCCGGTCACGGCGGCCGATATCGCGGCGCATAAGGTGATCCTGCAAGGTCTGCAGGCCTTAACGCCGGATATCCCCGTTCTGTCTGAAGAAGCGCCGCAAAGCTGGGACGAGCGCCAGCACTGGCAGCGCTACTGGCTGGTCGATCCGCTGGACGGGACAAAAGAGTTCATCAAGCGCAACGGTGAGTTCACCGTCAATATTGCCCTGATTGAGAAGGGTAAAGCGGTGCTCGGCGTGGTCTACGCGCCGGTAATGAAGGTGATGTACAGCGCCGCAGAAGGGAAGGCCTGGAAGGAGGAGTGCGGCGTACGCAAGCAGATCCAGGTGCGCGATGCCCGTCCCCCGCTGGTGGTGATTAGCCGCTCGCACAGCGACAGCGAGCTGGAGGAATACCTGCAACAGCTGGGTGAACACCAGACCACCTCGATTGGCTCGTCGCTGAAATTCTGCCTGGTGGCGGAAGGTCAGGCGCAGCTGTATCCGCGCTTTGGGCCAACCAACGTCTGGGATACCGCGGCAGGCCATGCCGTTGCCGCGGCCGCCGGGGCGCATGTCCATGACTGGCAGGGCAAGCCGCTGGACTATACCCCGCGCGAATCATTCCTCAACCCCGGCTTCCGCGTCTCTCTTTACTGAGCCAGCAGTTTGTGCAGCAGGGCGACAACCTGCTGCACCTCTTCCTGAGTTAACGCGCCGTCTTTCACCCACTGCACGCGGCCGTCCTTATCCAGCACGACAATCGCGGAGCTCTCTTCCTCAAGCTGCCAGGCCTTACGCGTCACGCCATTGCTGTCAACGATAAACTGCGACCACGGGTAGAGCTTTTTATTGCTCTCAAGGCTTGAGCGCACAAACATCCCGGAGCCCGGAATGGCATCATCGGTGTTCACAATCGTGGTGGTCTGGTAGCGGTCATGAGGGAATTTTGCGGCCTTGATCGCCTCCACGAGGCTGGCATTCTTCTCTTTTGCGGATGTACGACCGGCAATATGTTGTACAACTCTCACTTTGCCCGCGAGCTGCGCGCTATTCCAGGCTTTATAGCTAAACTTATCATTGTCGAGAATCAATTCTCCCCGGTCAGCAATGCCGACTGGCGGTACACGTTGTCCTTTTTCAATGCTGTGAGCGGAAGCCCACAGGGGCAGCAGCAGACAAGCTGCCGCAAGGATATTACGTAGGGTCATGGCGTTTCCTTATTGTTTGCAGGTGATCCGACCACTTGGTCATACGCTTTTAATCATAAGTGCGATCAATGTGGTTTTCCCGCAATCCCAGTGCCAGTTTGCGGGTGAACGCACATATCCATGAAAAAACGACGGCTTATACTGCTCTCTATCACGCTTTGCAAAGATTATTCTGAATAATTGTAATCAAACGGTAAATAAACTTATGCACACTGGGTAACACCGTAGTTCTGGTCTATAGTCATTGGGCATCAAAATTTGCGCTCAGGACAGTCGGGCCGATTGTGGCATCGCAAGAGCGTATGATTCGCAGGAGATACAAGAATGAAAATTTTCCAACGCTACAACCCGCTTCAGGTGGCGAAGTACGTGAAGATCCTGTTCCGTGGACGGTTGTACATCAAGGATGTTGGCGCTTTTGAGTTTGATAAGGGCAAGATCCTTGTCCCAAAAGTGAAGGACAAACAGCACCTGTCTGTGATGTCCGAAGTCAACCGTCAGGTTATGCGTCTGCAAACTGAGATGGCTTAACCAACGTGCTATGCAGTAGGTAGTTAAAAAGACGGCTCCCGATGGGAGCCGTTGATGTTTGTGGGGGCAGGAACGTTACGCCGACACCTTCTCTTCCGCGTCCGGCAGCTTCGGCACCAGTACGGTCGGCTTGTTGTCGATACGCGTCACCAGCAGCTGGTCGATGCGATAGTTATCAATATCCACCACCTCAAACTTGTAGCCGGAGAACTTCACCGAGTCGGTGCGTTTCGGGATTTTACGCAGCATAAACATCATAAAGCCGCCGATGGTTTCGTAGTTACCGGACTGCGGGAACTCGTCGATATCCAGCACGCGCATGACGTCTTCAATCGGCGTACCGCCGTCGATCAGCCATGAATTATCGTCACGCTGAACAATCTGCTCTTCCAGTCCCTGGCCAACCAGGTCTCCCATCAGCGTGGTCATCACGTCGTTCAGCGTGATGATACCCACCACCAGCGCGTATTCATTCATGATCACCGCGAAGTCTTCCCCGGCGGTTTTGAAACTTTCCAGCGCTTCGGAGAGCGTCAGGGTGTCCGGCACAATCAGGGTATTGCGGATCTGCACGCCGCTGTTCAGCGCCAGGCTCTGGTTTGCCAGCACGCGGTTCAGCAGGTCTTTGGAGTCGACGTAACCGATGATGTGGTCGATATCTTCATTACAGACCAAGAACTTGGAGTGAGGATGCTGCGCTACTTTGTTCTTCAGGCTCTGCTCATCTTCATGTAAATCGAACCAGATAATGTTTTCGCGGCCCGTCATGGAAGAGGGCACGGTACGGGATTCCAGTTCAAATACGTTCTCAATCAGCTCGTGTTCCTGCTTACGCAGCACTCCGGCCAGCGCGCCGGCTTCCACCACCGCATAAATGTCGTCAGAGGTGATGTCGTCTTTACGCACCATTGGCAGCTTAAAGATGCGGAAAATCACGTTCGCCAGGCCGTTGAAGAACCACACCAGCGGACGAAACACGTACAGACAGAAGCGCATCGGGTTGATGATACGCAAAGCTACAGCTTCTGGCGCAATCATACCGATGCGTTTCGGGGTCAGGTCTGCAAAGAGGATGAACAGGCCGGTTACCAGCGAGAAGGAGAGAATAAAGCTCAGCTGTTCGGCAAGCTCAGCGGACATGTATTTGACAAAGAGGCTATAAAACGCTGGAGAAAAGGCCGCATCGCCCACGATACCGCCGAGAATGGCGACCGCGTTAAGGCCAATCTGCACCACGGTGAAGAACATGCCGGGGTTTTCCTGCATTTTCAGGATGCGGGTGGCATTGATGTTGCCCTCGTCGGCAAGCAGCTTCAGTTTGATTTTACGGGACGCGGCCAGCGAGATCTCAGATATCGAGAAAAATGCACTGACGGCAATAAGACAAAGTATTACTAAAATACTGTTTAACATAGTTTATCCGGCTTCTCGCCAGATCCTCAGAAGGGGAGTTGATACCATTTGTGTGAAAACACGTAGAACGTCAGCTCGTAGCGTTGAGCCGATTATTTCAGCGGTAGTATAGCGTAAAGAGATGTAAATCTGCCAGAGGTCACATTTTTGGCATAAAACAGACCGGACAGCGTGCGCTGTCCGGTACGGGTGACGATTTAACGGTTAATAATCAGGCCAACTGTGGCGGCAGGCAGACGCCGATGCCCCCGATGCCGCAGTAGCCGTACGGGTTTTTGTGCAGATACTGCTGATGATCGTCCTCGGCATAGTAGAACGGCTTCGCGGTGGCGATTTCCGTGGTCACCTCGCGCGTATCGCCTGCTTCACGCATGGCCTGCTGGAACCGCTCAAGGCTGGCGCGCGCGGCGGCGTCCTGCTCAGGCGTGAGCGGATAAATGGCCGAGCGATACTGTGTGCCGTGGTCGTTGCCCTGACGCATGCCCTGCGCCGGGTCATGATTCTCCCAGAAGACCTGCAGGAGCTGTTCGTAGCTGATGACCGTCGGGTCATATACCACGCGGACCGCTTCCGCATGACCGGTTTCGCCGGAGCAGACTTCGCGGTAGGTTGGATTCGGCGTATAACCGCCCGTGTAGCCGGCCGCGGTGCTGTAAACGCCGGGCAACTGCCAGAAGAGGCGCTCAACGCCCCAGAAGCAGCCCATGGCGAACAGGGCGATTTCCATTCCATCAGGAACGTTGGTCATTGAATGGTTATTGACGGCGTGTAAGGTCGCCACAGGCATAGGGGTGTTGCGTCCCGGTAATGCATCAGCTTGTGAAACCAGATGCTTCTTGTCGAATAAACTCACGATGGGGCCTCCCGGGGTGCGATGTTTCGGTTAAGGTTGTCACGAAGCGTTTAATTGAACACAATAAATGCGCTGAATGAGACTAGATTTAATCATAAGAAATATTTGGGTGTTACACCCGTTTTCAACCCACGATTTGGGTTTTTGGCTTCCGGGCCGTATTTTGCCGCACGGCGGCGCTTCATTTGCTTCCAGGGTGGAAAAGGGATATTCAGGAGAAAACGTGACAAAAATCCGCCAGTTATGTTTAGTCAGTGTATTGCTGACAAGCGGGGTTGCCAGCGCGGCGAATGTCCGTTTGCAGGTTGAGGGGTTATCCGGGACGCTGGAAAAAAACGTGCGTGCGCAGCTGTCGACCATCCAGAGCGATGAGGTGACGCCGGACCGGCGTTTTCGCGCGCGCGTGGATGACGCGATCCGTGAAGGGCTAAAAGCGCTGGGGTATTACGAACCCACCATTGATTTCGATCTCCGCCCGCCGCCAAAGAAGGGGCGTCAGGTGCTTATTGCCCGCGTCTCGCCGGGCGAGCCGGTGCTGATTGGCGGCACGAACGTCATCCTGCGCGGCGGCGCGCGTACCGACCGCGACTACCTGGACCTGCTCAGCACGCGGCCGAAAATCGGCACCGTGCTCAACCACGGTGACTACGACCACTTCAAAAAAGAGCTGACGAGCGTCTCTCTGCGCAAGGGCTACTTCGACAGCCAGTTCAATAAAAGCCAACTGGGCATTGCGCTGGAGCGACGTCAGGCCTTCTGGGATATTGACTACGACAGCGGCGAACGCTACCGCTTTGGCGATGTAACGTTTGAAGGTTCGCAAATTCGTGAAGAGTATCTGCAAAACCTCGTGCCGTTTAAAAAAGGCGATTACTACCAGTCGAGCGATCTGGCGGAGCTGAACCGTCGCCTCTCCGCTACCGGCTGGTTTAACTCCGTGGTTGTCGCACCGGAATTTGATAAGTCTCGCAAAACCAAGGTGTTGCCGCTGCATGGCGTTGTCTCGCCGCGCACCGAGAACACCATTGAGACCGGTGTTGGCTACTCGACAGACGTCGGTCCGCGCGTGAAGACCTCCTGGAAAAAGCCGTGGATGAACTCCTACGGCCACAGCCTGACCACCAGCGCCAGCATTTCCGCACCGGAACAGCAGCTTGATTTCAGCTATAAAATTCCGCTGCTGAAAAACCCGCTTGAGCAATATTACCTGGTGCAGGGCGGCTTTAAGCGTACCGATTTGAACGATACCGAGCAGGACTCGACAACGCTTGCGGTTTCACGCTTCTGGGATCTCTCCAGCGGCTGGCAGCGCGCCATTAACCTGCGCTGGAGCCTTGATCACTTTACCCAGGCAAACGTCACCAACACCACTATGCTGCTTTATCCGGGCGTGATGATCAGCCGTACCCGCTCGCGCGGCGGCCTGATGCCAACCTGGGGTGATTCACAGCGTTACTCTATCGACTACTCCAATACGATGTGGGGCTCTGACGTCGACTTCACGGTGGTGCAGGCGCAAAACGTCTGGATCCGTACGCTGTATGACAAACACCGCTTTGTGATGCGCGGCAATCTCGGCTGGATTGAGACGGGTGATTTCGAGCGCGTTCCGCCGGACCTGCGCTTCTTCGCCGGGGGCGACCGCAGCATTCGCGGGTATAAGTACAAATCGATCTCACCTGAAAACGAAAAAGGCCAGCTGACCGGGGCATCCAAACTGGCGACCGGATCGCTGGAGTATCAGTACAACGTCAGCGGCAAGTGGTGGGGCGCCATGTTTATCGACGGTGGTGAAGCGGTGAACGATATCCGCCGCAGCGATTTCAAAACCGGTGCAGGCGTGGGCGTACGCTGGCAGTCACCCGTCGGGCCCATCAAGCTCGATTTCGCCGTGCCGGTGGGCGACAAAGATGAACACGGATTACAGTTTTACATCGGTCTGGGGCCTGAATTATGAGTTTATGGAAGAAAATAAGCCTCGGGGTGCTGATTTTTATCGTGCTGCTGCTCGGTACGGTGGCGTTTCTGGTGGGAACGACGACCGGGCTGCATCTGCTGTTTAACGCCGCTAACCGTTGGGTGCCGGGGCTGGAAATTGGTCAGGTAACGGGCGGCTGGCGCGACCTGCATCTGAAGAACATCCGCTACGAGCAGCCGGGCGTGGCGGTCAACGCCGGGGAATTCCATCTCGCGGTGAAGCTGGGCTGCCTGCGGGACAGCAAGCTCTGCGTTAACGATCTGTCGCTTAAAGACGTCAACGTGGCGATAGACTCAAAGAAAATGCCGAAGTCTGCGCCGGTTGAGGAAGAGGACAGCGGCCCGCTGAATCTCTCCACGCCGTACCCGATTGCGCTCTATCGGGTGGCGCTCGATAACGTCAATATCAAAATCGACGACACCACCGTTTCGGTGATGGATTTCACCTCCGGCCTGCGCTGGCAGGAGAAAAACCTGACCCTGACGCCAACCTCGCTGCAAGGGTTGCTGATCGCGCTGCCGAAAGTGGCGGACGTGGCGCAGGAAGAGATCGTCGAACCGAAGATCCAGAACCCGCAGCCGGAAGAGAAGCCGCTGGGCGAAACGCTGAAAGAACTCTTCTCGAAGCCTGTCCTGCCTGAAATGACCGACGTGCATCTGCCGCTGAACCTCAACATTGAGGAGTTCAAAGGCGAGCAGCTGCGCCTGACCGGCGACACCGATCTGACGGTCTTTAACATGCTGCTGAAAGTCAGCAGCATTGACGGCAACATGAAGCTCGACGCGCTGGATATCGATACCAACCAGGGCTCGGTGAACGCGTCAGGCAACGCCCTGCTGCGCGACAGCTGGCCGGTGGATATCACACTCAATAGCGCCCTGAATATCGACCCGCTGAAGGGCGAAAAAGTGAAGGTTAAAGTGGGCGGGGCGCTGCGCGAGAAGCTGGATATCGGGGTGAATCTCTCCGGCCCGGTAGACATGGCCCTGCGCGCGCAAACCCAGCTGGCGGAAGCCGGGCTGCCGCTCAATCTGGAGGTTGTCAGCAAGCAGCTTTACTGGCCGTTTACCGGCGAAAAACAGTATCAGGCCGACGATCTGAAGCTGAAGCTGAGCGGCAAGATGACCGACTACACGCTCTCGTTCCGCACTGCAGTGAAGGGGCAGGGCGTGCCGCCCGCGACCATCACGCTGGATGCAAAAGGCAACGAACAGCAGGTTAACCTCGACAAGCTGACCGTCGCGGCGCTGGAAGGCAAAACGGAACTGACCGCGCTGCTCGACTGGCAGCAGGCGATCAGCTGGCGCGGCGAGCTGAAGCTGACGGGAATTAACACCGCCAAAGAGGTGCCGGACTGGCCGTCGAAGCTGGACGGGCTGATCAAAACCCGCGGCAGCCTCTACGGCGGCACGTGGCAGATGGACGTGCCGGAAATCAAGCTCACCGGGAACGTGAAGCAGAACAAGGTGAACGTTGAAGGCTCGGTGAAGGGCAACAGCTACCTGCAGTGGATTATTCCGGGGCTGCACGTGGCGCTGGGCCGCAACACGGCGGATATCAAAGGCGAGCTGGGGGTAAAAGATCTCAATCTTGACGCCACCATCGACGCGCCGAATCTGGATAACGCCCTGCCGGGTCTGGGCGGTACGGCGAAAGGACTCCTGAAAGTGCGCGGCACCGTGGACGCGCCGCAGCTGCTGGCAGATATCACCGCCAACAATCTGCGCTGGCAGGAGCTGAGCGTTGCCCGCGTCCGCGTGGAAGGGGATGTGAAATCCACCGATCAGATCGGCGGCAACCTGAACCTGCGCGTGGAGCGCATTTCCCAGCCGGACGTGAACATCAGCCTGGTGACTCTGGACGCCAAAGGTAACGAGAAGCAGCACGACCTCCAGCTGCGCGTGCAGGGCGAGCCCGTCTCCGGCCAGCTTCACCTGACCGGCAGCTTCGACCGGAAGGAAACGCGCTGGAAAGGGACGCTGGACAACACCCGCTTCAACACCCCGGTGGGGCCGCTGGCGCTGTCGCGCTCCATTGCGCTGGACTACCGCAACGCCGAGCAGAAGATCAGCATCGGGCCTCACTGCTGGACCAACCCGAACGCGGAGCTGTGCGTGCCGCAGACCATTGATGCGGGGGCGGAAGGGCGCGCGCAGATCAACCTGAACCGCTTCGATCTGGCGATGCTGAAACCGTTTATGCCGGACACCACGCAGGCCAGCGGCGTCTTCAGCGGGAAAGCCGATGTCGCCTGGGATACCACCAAAGAGGGGCTTCCGCAGGGCAGCGTCACGCTTTCCGGCCGTAACGTGAAGGTAACGCAGGAGGTGAACGATGCGACGCTGCCGGTGGCCTTCGACACCCTGAATGTGAGTGCAGACCTGCATAACAACCGTGCGGAGCTGGGGTGGCTTATCCGTCTGACCAACAACGGCCAGATGGACGGGCAGATACAGATTACCGATCCGCAGGGGCGGCGCAATCTGGGCGGCAACGTCAATATTCGTAACTTCAACCTGGCGATGGTCAACCCGATCTTCGCCCGCGGGGAAAAAGCCGAGGGCATGGTGAATGCCAACCTGCGCCTGGCGGGCAACGCGCAAAGCCCTCAGCTGTTCGGTCAGCTGCGGCTCAGCGGTGTGGATATCGACGGTAACTTTATGCCATTCGATATGCAGCCCAGCCAGATTGCGATGAACTTCAACGGCATGAGCTCGACGCTGAACGGCTCGGTATTAACTCAGCAGGGGCAAATCAACCTGAGCGGCGACGCGGACTGGAGCCAGCTCGACAACTGGCGCGCCCGTATTGCCGCGAAAGGCAGTAAGGTGCGCATCACCGTACCGCCAATGGTGCGCCTGGACGTCTCGCCGGACGTGGTCTTTGAGGCGACGCCAAGCCTCTTCACCCTGGATGGCCGCGTGGACGTGCCGTGGGCGCGCATCGTGGTTCACGAGGTGCCGGAAAGCGCGGTCGGCGTCTCCAGTGATGAAGTTATGCTCAATGAAAATCTGAAACCTGCCGAAGAGAAGAGCGCTGGTATACCGATTAATAGTAACCTTATCGTGCACGTGGGAAATAACGTGCGGTTGGATGCGTTTGGGCTGAAGGCGAGGCTCACGGGCGACCTGAAAGTGGCGCAGGATAAACAAGGGCTTGGCCTCAACGGGCAGATCAATATTCCTGAAGGGCGTTTCCATGCCTATGGTCAGGATCTGATTGTCCGTAAAGGCGAGCTGCTGTTCTCCGGCCCACCGGATCAACCGCTGTTGAACATCGAAGCGATTCGTAACCCGGAAGCGACGGAAAACGACGTCATTGCTGGCGTACGCGTCACCGGCTCTGCCGACGAACCGAAGGCGGAGATCTTCTCCGACCCGGCGATGTCGCAGCAGGAAGCCCTCTCTTATCTGCTGCGCGGACAAGGTCTGGACAGCGGACAAAGCGACAGTGCGGCGATGACCTCAATGTTGGTCGGTCTGGGGGTTGCACAAAGTGGGCAGGTTGTGGGTAAAATCGGCGAGACGTTCGGCGTAAGCAATCTGGCGCTGGACACCCAGGGCGTGGGTGACTCCTCGCAGGTGGTTGTCAGCGGCTATGTACTGCCGGGTCTGCAGGTAAAATATGGTGTGGGGATCTTTGACTCACTGGCAACACTCACGTTACGCTATCGCCTGATGCCTAAGCTATATCTGGAAGCAGTGTCCGGCGTAGACCAGGCACTTGATCTGCTCTATCAGTTTGAGTTTTAGCAATGCGAATATTTGTCTACGGCAGTTTACGAACCAGGCAAGGCAACAGTCACTGGATGACCAATGCCCAGCTACTGGGGAATTACAATATCGAGAACTACCAGTTGTACAGCCTGGGCCACTATCCAGGCGCGGTTCCCGGCGAAGGAACAGTACAGGGTGAAGTTTATCGTATTGATAATGCTACACTTGCCGAACTTGATGCCTTGCGCACCAGGGGCGGTGAATACGCTCGCCAGTTGATCCAGACACCGTACGGAAGCGCGTGGATGTATGTCTACCAGCGTCCGGTCGACGGGTTAACGCGGATTGTAAGCGGTAACTGGTTAGACAGAGACCAGTACTGAAAAACGACAACGCCACCGTGAGGTGGCGTTGTTTTTTTCACTTTCAATTCTCTTCTGTATCCCTGCGTCGGGTTAAAAAAAGAGGAACGAACAGCATGATGTATGGGGCAATAAGCCATAAAAAACACAAGGCGCGTGAACGGCCATAGTAGTTTATGCACCGCGTATTGCTTGATATGACGGGCAGGAAAAACAGTAAAAACAGCAAAATCGCATAATCGCTTCGATAAGGGATCCATAAGTAAAACAAAAACCAGGCAAGTTGGAATGTCAGGATGCAGAGATACTGCCATTTGCTGTCTTTGCCGTAACAGTCAAACGCCTTTATGTAGCCCATCTTTATGCTTTGAAGAAAGAAACTTAGCATGTATAACGCTCACGATCGCGACGGTCAGAAGCGTGCTCGTCAGCAACGCTCCTAAAAAATAGCTGTGGGTGATATCAGTAGCACCCGAGCTTAAAGTATGTAATTTACTATATCCTCTATCTACTGCAACAAAAAGCGTATATAGCCCGATGTTAATACAGAACTGAAGCAGACAAGAAGTGACAATATTCGCTGGAATTCTTTTTAATAGAGTGAGTAACGTATAAATAATACTTGCTGAAAGAGCGAAGTAAAGCCCGTTAAATAAACTGGATAGTAAGGAGCTGTTTATTTCGCTGAATATTAAATTATCGCTTCCATAATACCATGCCAGATATTGAGTATACGTACTTCTGCCAAAGATAAAGGAGGCAATAATAATGACGAGTAGACTTACGATATGGATTTTCTTACTCATAATTTTGCTCCCTTAGAAAGCAGTTCCTTCATCGTTTTACTGGCCTCCAGCTGATCTTTGATTATGGCAAGGTCACGATTGTTGTGATTATATTTTGCAATAGCGGTTGGCGTTCCTTTACCACCATTGTCCATAAAGAAGACAATATCCTTACGACCATAAAGAAGGACCTGTGGGATGGGATCACGCCCATAGCTCACCGCCTGAGGAAGGGAGTGAATAGACTCTGTCGTGAGGAAGCGAGGAATATTTTCATGCTCAATATTGCCTAAAGGTGTAGTGGCTACAAGAGAACCGATAAAATCAGTCGTATACACTAACGTATCTGTATCTTTGGTCGTTACTTTCGAGCCCGTAAGATATTTTATCTGTTGCCAAAGTGTAATATCTTTTGGGGTAACCTTAACACCATCCATAAACATATCTTGCTTGCGTTTTAGCTGAATGACAGTGCGGTGTACCTGTGTCAAAGAGGGGCTGATTTCCCCAACGGAAGGCATAAGTCCATCGCGGGAATATAGCCTTTCAATAATAAAGTAAATTCCAGTTGGGCGGGCAACATCAATGTTAATGGATGACACATGAATCCTGTAATCAATGGGGATTAATGCTCATTATGACAGTATGTGATTAATTGACAGCCTATTCAACCACTCCCACCATAAATGAGAGGGTGTCTTTGTTGTATTAACATGAAAGCCAAATGGAATGGGATTTATCTTAAAAGCTAATGTATGCTGCTTTTAACAAAGATAAAAAAAGCCCCAGTATGCGGGGCTTTCATCAATCGACAGTAAGAATTACTTCTTAGCAGCGCGTTCGAAGGAGGCGATGATTTCTGCTTTCGCCGCTTCTGCGTTGTCCCAGCCGTCAACCTTAACCCATTTACCTTTTTCGAGGTCTTTGTAGTGCTCGAAGAAGTGGGCGATCTGCGCTTTCAGCAGCTCTGGCAGGTCATTCACATCTTTAATGTGATCGTACTCTTTGCTCAGCTTGGTGTGCGGTACCGCAACCAGCTTCGCATCTTCACCCGCTTCGTCAGTCATCTTCAGCACGCCAACAGGACGGCAGCGAATGACGGAGCCTGGCTGCAGTGGGTATGGCGTTGGAACCAGCACGTCAACCGGGTCACCGTCCAGAGACAGGGTGTGGTTGATGTAGCCGTAGTTGCACGGATAGAACATGGCGGTAGACATGAAACGGTCAACGAACAGCGCACCGGTGTCTTTGTCGATTTCGTATTTGATTGGATCTGCGTTGGCCGGGATTTCAATAACAACGTAGATGTCTTCTGGCAGTTCTTTACCCGCTGGGACGTTGAGTAAGCTCATGTCGGTGTCCTTTAAAATGGATGGTAAACAAGTGGCAGGTATTATAGCCAACTCACGCTGAATGTCTCCGCCTCTTTTCGCTTTCTCTCCCCACAAGCCCCACTTTTCAGACCGTTTCCATGACAGGAAAATCCATAAACACAGCCGCATTTTTAATGGTGAAATGAAAGCGATTACAAACTTGTGATTAACATTTTATTCACTTTCCTGAAGTGTGATGTAACGCAATTCGTTACATATTTCATTGGCTATAGTCATTTCGCAGAACATCTTTTAACCAACAATAAACACCCCTACGAGGACGCTCATATGTGGAAGCGCTTACTTCTTGTCACAGCAGTTTCGGCAGCCATGTCGTCTATGGCGATGGCCGCTCCCTTAACCGTAGGTTTTTCGCAAGTTGGCTCTGAATCCGGCTGGCGTGCGGCGGAAACCAACGTTGCGAAAAGCGAGGCTCAGAAACGCGGCATTACCCTGAAAATCGCCGATGGTCAGCAAAAGCAGGAAAACCAGATCAAAGCCGTGCGCTCGTTTATCGCCCAGGGCGTGGATGCCATCTTTATTGCGCCAGTAGTGGCGACCGGCTGGGAACCGGTTCTGAAGGAAGCGAAAGACGCTGAAATTCCGGTCTTCCTGCTCGACCGTTCCATCGATGTTAAAGACAAATCTCTCTATATGACCACCGTCACCGCGAATAACGTGCTTGAAGGGCAGTTAATTGGCGACTGGCTGATTAAACAGGTCGACGGCAAGCCGTGTAACGTCGTTGAACTGCAGGGCACCGTCGGCGCGAGCGTGGCCATCGACCGTAAGAAAGGCTTTGCTGAGGCCATCGTGAAAGCGCCAAACATCAAGATTATCCGCTCCCAGTCCGGCGACTTTACCCGCAGTAAAGGTAAAGAGGTCATGGAGAGTTTCATCAAGGCTGAAAACAACGGCAAGAACATCTGCATGGTTTACGCCCATAACGATGACATGGCGATCGGTGCGATTCAGGCGATCAAAGAAGCGGGCCTGAAGCCGGGCAAAGATATCCTCACTGGCTCTATCGACGGCGTGCCGGACATCTACAAAGCGATGATCGACGGTGAAGCCAATGCCAGCGTCGAGCTGACGCCGAACATGGCGGGCCCGGCATTCGACGCGCTGGAGAAATTCAAGAAAGACGGCACGATGCCTGAGAAGGTGACCGTCACCAAGTCCACGCTCTACCTGCCTGATACAGCGAAAGAAGAGTTAGAGAAGAAGAAAAATATGGGCTACTGATCCAGTGAAATTGCCGGGTGGCGCTGCGCTTACCCGGCCTACGGGAACGTGCCGGGGACGTGAATATGAAAACTGAACAACACCAGGAAATCCTCCGCACAGAGGGCTTGAGTAAATTCTTCCCCGGCGTAAAGGCGCTGGATAGCGTTGATTTCAGCCTGCGGCGCGGTGAGATCATGGCGCTGCTGGGCGAGAACGGCGCGGGAAAATCGACGCTGATTAAATCGCTGACCGGCGTTTATCACGCCGATCGCGGCACCATCTGGCTGGAAGGCAACGCTATTTCGCCAAAAAATACCGCCCACGCCCAGCAGCTGGGGATCGGGACGGTTTACCAGGAAGTGAACCTGCTGCCGAATATGTCGGTGGCGGACAACCTGTTTATTGGCCGCGAGCCACGCCGCTTTGGCCTGCTGCGCCGCAAAGAGATGGAGGCGCGCGCCACGAAGCTGATGGAGTCCTACGGCTTCTCCCTCGACGTTCGCGAGCCGCTGAACCGCTTTTCCGTGGCGATGCAGCAGATCGTCGCCATCTGTCGCGCGATCGATCTCTCTGCGAAGGTGCTGATCCTCGATGAACCCACCGCCAGCCTCGATACCCAGGAAGTGGAGATGCTCTTCACCCTGATGCGCCAGCTGCGCGATCAGGGCGTGAGCCTGATCTTCGTCACGCACTTCCTCGATCAGGTGTATGAGGTGAGCGACCGCATTACGGTGCTGCGCAACGGCAGCTTTGTCGGCTGCCGCGAAACCCGCGAGCTGCCGCAGATCGAGCTGGTGAAAATGATGCTGGGCCGCGAGCTGGAAACCAACGCGCTCCAGCGTGCGGGCCGTACGCTGCTGAGCGAAAAACCGGTTGCCGCGTTCAGCGATTACGGCAAGAAAGGCGTGATATCGCCGTTTAACCTTGAGGTGCGTCCCGGCGAAATTGTCGGGCTGGCGGGCCTGCTAGGCTCGGGCCGAACCGAAACCGCCGAGGTGATCTTCGGGATCAAGCCTGCCGACAGCGGCACCGCGCTGATCAAGGGCAAACCGCAAACCCTGCGATCGCCGCATCAGGCCTCCTGTCTGGGCGTTGGCTTCTGCCCGGAAGACCGGAAAACGGACGGCATCATTGCCGCCGCCTCGGTGCGGGAAAATATCATCCTGGCCCTGCAGGCCCAGCGCGGCTGGCTGCGCCCGATCCCCCGTAAAGAGCAAAACGCCATCGCCGAGCGCTTTATCCGCCAGCTCGGCATCCGCACCCCGAGCGCGGAACAGCCGATTGAATTTCTCTCCGGCGGTAACCAGCAGAAGGTGCTGCTCTCCCGCTGGCTGCTGACCAAACCGCAGTTCCTGATCCTTGACGAGCCGACGCGCGGTATCGACGTGGGCGCGCACGCCGAAATTATCCGGCTTATCGAAACGCTCTGTGCGGACGGGCTGGCCCTGCTGGTTATCTCATCCGAGCTGGAGGAGCTGGTGGGCTATGCCGATCGCGTCATCATCATGCGCGATCGCAAACAGGTGGCAGAGATCCCACTGGATAAACTGTCCGTTCCGGCAATCATGAATGCCATCGCGGCGTAAGGAGTGAATCGTGATGTCCCGTTCGCTTTCGCAAACCGGTGAGTCAAAGCGCCGCTTTAGCTGGCCAACCGGCACGCCGCAAATTGCAGCGCTGCTGGTGGTGCTGTTGGTAGATAGCCTTGTCGCACCGCATTTCTTCCAGATTATTGTTCAGGATGGCCGCCTGTTTGGCAGCCCGATCGATATTTTAAACCGCGCCGCGCCCGTGGCGCTGCTGGCGATTGGGATGACGCTGGTGATCGCCACCGGCGGAATAGATCTCTCCGTCGGCGCGGTGATGGCTATCGCCGGGGCCACGGCAGCCTCAATGACCGTGGCCGGTCACAGCCTGCCGGTGGTACTGCTGGCGGCCTTAGGCACCGGCGTGCTGGCCGGACTATGGAACGGCATTCTGGTGGCGGTGCTGAAAATTCAGCCCTTTGTCGCTACGCTGATCCTGATGGTGGCCGGGCGCGGGGTCGCACAACTGATCACCTCGGGGCAGATTGTCACCTTCAACTCTCCGAGCCTGGCATGGCTTGGCAGCGGCAACCTTCTGTTCTTCCCGACGCCAGTGATTATTGCCCTGGTCACGCTTATTGTCTTTTGGCTCTTCACCCGCAAAACGGCGCTCGGCATGTTTATTGAGGCGGTGGGGATCAACATTCGCGCCGCGCGCAACGCCGGGGTCAACACCCGCCTGATGGTGATGCTGACCTACGTGCTGAGCGGCGTCTGCGCCGCCATTGCCGGTGTCATCGTCGCCGCCGATATTCGCGGGGCCGATGCCAATAACGCCGGGCTCTGGCTGGAGCTGGATGCGATCCTCGCGGTGGTGATCGGCGGCGGGTCGCTGATGGGCGGGCGCTTTAACCTGCTGCTCTCGGTGATCGGCGCGCTGATCATTCAGGGCATGAACACCGGGATCCTGCTCTCTGGATTCCAGCCGGAACTCAACCAGGTGGTAAAAGCGGTAGTTGTACTCTGCGTGCTGATCGTCCAGTCGCCGCGCTTTGTCAGCATCATTAAGGGGATCCGTGGCCATGATAAAACGTAATTTACCGTTAATGATCACGCTGGGCGTGTTTGTGCTGGGGTATCTCTACTGCCTCACGCAGTTCCCCGGTTTTGCCTCAACGCGCGTGATCTGCAACATTCTGACGGACAATGCCTTTTTAGGCATTATCGCCGTCGGCATGACCTTTGTGATCCTCTCCGGCGGGATCGATCTCTCCGTCGGCTCGGTGATCGCGTTCACGGGGGTATTCCTCGCGAAGGCGATCGGTTTCTGGGGCATCTCGCCGCTGGTGGCGTTTCCGCTGGTGCTGGTGATGGGCTGCGCATTTGGCGCCTTTATGGGGCTGCTGATCGACGCGCTGAAAATTCCAGCCTTTATCATCACGCTGGCCGGGATGTTTTTCCTGCGCGGCGTAAGTTATCTGGTTTCTGAGGAGTCGATTCCGATTAACCATCCGGTGTATGACACGCTCTCCAGCCTGGCGTGGAAAATTCCCGGCGGCGGTCGCCTGAGCGCGATGGGGCTGCTGATGCTGGGCGTGGTGGTGATTGGCATTTTCCTCGCCCACCGAACCCGGTTTGGCAATCAGGTTTACGCTATTGGCGGCAACGCCACGTCGGCCAACCTGATGGGGATCTCAACCCGCAGCACCACCATCCGCATCTATATGCTTTCGACCGGCCTGGCAACCCTGGCGGGTATTGTCTTCTCGGTGTATACCCAGGCGGGCTATGCCCTTGCAGGCGTCGGCGTGGAACTGGATGCGATTGCTTCTGTGGTTATCGGCGGCACGCTGCTCAGCGGCGGGGTAGGGACGGTGCTGGGGACGCTGTTCGGCGTGGCGATTCAGGGCCTGATACAAACCTATATCAACTTTGACGGCACGCTCAGCTCGTGGTGGACGAAGATCGCCATTGGCATTCTGCTGTTTATTTTTATTGCCCTGCAGCGGGGGCTGACGGTGCTCTGGGAGAACCGTCAAAGCTCGCCTGTTACCCGCGTAAACACATCGGTAACAGAGCGATAACACGCTGAATTTGCTTAAAGTCTAAACATTTTCCGGTAGCGGCCGATACTCTTCTTTTATGCCCAGAAATATCTCGCTACCGGAAATAATATCATGCTTAAAACGCTATCGATTCGTACCGGCTTGCTCTCTTTACTGGCCGTTATGACCCTTCTGCTGCTGATTGTCAGCGGCATCGGCATTTATGCCCTCACACAGAGTTCTTCCTCACTGCAGCGCATTAATCACCTTCAGGGTGAGCAGATGGTGCAGCTGAATACCGGCTATACGCTGATCCTGCGTGCGCGTAATGAGGCGGGTCAGGCCGTCCGCATGATGGAAATCGGCATGCTGGACGATGCGGCCAAAGCGGTAAAAAACATCAATCAGGAAGTCGCCGTGGCCCGGAAAACGTTAAAAGGCGTGATTGACGGCGGCGTGGCTGACGAACAGGGGCAGCAGCTCCTCGACAAAGTCGCGGCCAGCCTGGCGACGTATAACCAGCAGGGGATCGGCCCGATGCTGAAAACCCTGAATGACCAGAGCGCAGACAGCTATTACGATCTGCTGGAGAACACGCTGATTCCGGTGGCGAAGCAGTTCGATAACGACATGCAGGCGTTTCAGAAATGGAGCGAAGCGCGGGGTCAGGCGGAAGTGCGTGCCGTGCAGGCGAGTAAAACCCGCGTGCTGATCCTGATTATTGTCGCCGCGCTGCTGACGGCGGGCATTATCGCGCTCGCCTGGCTGGCGCTGCGCCATATGCTGCTCAAGCCGCTCTCGGCCTCCATTGCGCAGCTGGAGAACGTGGCGGCGGGCGATTTAACCCACACGCTGAATGCCCCGGCGAGCCAGGAGTTTAACCGCCTCAACGCGGCGATAGAGGAGATGCGCCAGTCGCTGATGAGCTCGGTTCTGCGGGTTCGCGATGCCAGCTCGCAAATTGATACCGGCAGCCGCGAGCTGACGGCGGGGAACCGGGACCTTGCCGAGCGCACCGAATCTACCGCCACGTCGCTGGAGCAGACCGCCGCCAGCATGGAGCAGATCACCGCCACGGTGAAGCTTAACGCCGACAACGCCGAGCAGGCGCACCAGCTGGCGAAGTCTGTTTCCGACACCGCCGATCACGGCAGCGAAATGGTCTGCTACGTGATTGAAAAAATGCGCGATATCTCCGGCAGTTCGGCGCGCATCGCCGACATCCTGAGCGTGATTGACGGTATTGCCTTCCAGACCAACATTCTGGCGCTTAACGCCTCCGTGGAAGCGGCGCGCGCGGGCGAGCAGGGACGCGGGTTTGCCGTGGTCGCGGGTGAAGTCCGCAACCTTGCCAGCCGCAGCGCCGACGCGGCGAAAGAGATCCGCTCTCTGATCGGCGATTCGCAGGCCCACGTTAACGAGGGCAGCGAGCTGGCCCAGCAGGCGGGTGAAACGATGGATGAGATTGCCACCGAAGTGCTGCGCATGACCAAACTGATGCGCGAAATTGCCACCGCGTCTCAGGAGCAGAGCCGCGGCATCGAGCAGGTGAATATTGCGGTGAACCAGATGGATGAAACCGCGCAGCAGAATGCGGCGCTGGTGCAGCAATCCTCCGCCGCGACCCGCTCCCTTGAGGAGCAGTCGCGTCAGCTGATGGAAGCCATGTCATCATTTAAAGTGACGGCTCAGACTGCGGCATAATATTTCCCAGCCCCGGTGCGTTCTGTGCCGGGGCTTTATTTTTCGCGGAATTTACCGCAGCAATATTATCGTGAATATCACCCATTAATAATTCCAGCGAGCTGGTTAACGCTAACGCTTTTTCAGTCGGCTCGAGATATAAACCTTTGCGGAAAAATAACGGCTCATCAAACAGTTGATTAAAACGCTTCAACGCCAGGCTCACCGCAGGACGGGACATCTCCAGGCGCAAAGAGGCTTTTGCCATACTGCCGCAGCGGACGACTTCAATAAATACAGGGATAAGATTTAAATCAATGCCGGTATTAGCCCGGGAATAATTTTTCATTGCAATTCTGCTCCAGGAAATAAATGTCAAACTGTTATGGAAATAATGCAGGAGCAGGGGTGAAGATTAAAGCGTGATTTTTATAAACACTTATACGGTAAAATATATAAATGTGCTGGGGAGCCAGACTGGCTCCCCGGGAGAGATATTACGCGTCCGGATACTCACGGATAAAACGTTCAACGTCTTCAACCATATGGTTGTTGCCAACGAAGAACGAACGACGCTGGTGAAGGCTTTCCGGCACGATGTCCAGAATACGCTGTTTACCGTCGCTCGCCTTGCCGCCCGCCTGTTCGGCCAGGAACGCCATCGGGTTGCATTCGTACAGCAGGCGCAGCTTCCCGTCCGGGTGGCTGGCGGTGCTTGGGTAGAGGTAGATACCGCCCTTCAGCAGGTTACGGTGGAAATCCGCGACCAGAGAGCCAATGTAGCGGGACGTGTAAGGGCGCTGGGTCGCTTTATCTTCTTCCTGGCAGAATTTGATGTACTTCTTCACGCCGTTCGGGAACTTGATGTAGTTGCCTTCGTTGATGGAGTAAGTGCTGCCTTTCTCCGGGAAGCGCATACGTTCCTGGCACAGGCAGAAGACGCCCAGCGAGGGATCGTAGGTAAAGGCGTGAACCCCGCATCCGGTGGTGTAGACCAGCATGGTGGACGAGCCATAAACGACGTAACCGGCCGCAACCTGGTTACTGCCCGGCTGCAGGAAATCTTCCTCGGTTACCGGCGTACCAACAGGCGTGACGCGGCGGTAGATGGAGAAAATGGTACCGACAGAAACGTTAACGTCGATGTTGGAGGAGCCGTCGAGCGGATCCATCAGTACGACGTATTTCGCGTGTTCACACCCTTCGAATACAACAATTTCATCTTCTTCTTCGGAGGCGATACCCGCAACGATGTCGCGCGCGCGCAGTGCAGCTTTCAGTTTTTCATTTGCGAACAGATCGAGTTTCTGCTGAACCTCGCCCTGAACGTTCTCGGCACCGCTGGCACCCAGGATATCGACCAGACCGGCCTTGTTGATATCACGGTGGATGATCTTAGCGCCCAGCTTTATTGCCGACAGCAAAGCAGTGAGTTCACCCGTAGCATGAGAGAACTCGTGCTGCTTTTCGACAATAAATTCACCTAACGTTTTCATAACACTTTCCCTGCATCTTTGTGAGTAGAGCGATTGTATGTTCACTAAAACGACTAAAGCCCAACAATCTTAACAAATATTCAAATAGTAGCGCAGAGGTGAATCGCGCCAGCAACATACGGATTTACCTGAAATGCGTTTCACAGCCGCTAACATGTGAGTAAAATGTGCGCCACATTAAAGAAGGATAGTGACGTATGCGCATTCATATATTGGGGATTTGTGGCACTTTCATGGGCGGGCTGGCAATGCTGGCGCGCTCGCTGGGCCATGAAGTGACAGGTTCGGACGCCAATGTGTATCCGCCGATGAGCACGCTTCTGGAGAAACAGGGCATCTCTTTAATTCAGGGCTACGATGCCAGCCAGCTGGATCCCGAGCCGGATCTGGTCATCATTGGCAACGCCATGACCCGCGGTAACCCGTGCGTTGAAGCGGTGCTGGAACGCAATATTCTGTTCATGTCCGGCCCGCAGTGGCTGCATGATTTCGTGCTGCGCGACCGCTGGGTGGTTGCCGTAGCCGGTACCCACGGCAAAACCACCACCGCCGGCATGGCGACCTGGATCCTTGAAGCCTGCGGCTACAAGCCGGGCTTCGTGATCGGCGGCGTGCCGGGTAACTTCGACGTCTCTGCGCGTCTCGGCGACAGCCCGTTCTTTGTGATTGAAGCGGATGAATACGACTGCGCATTCTTCGACAAGCGTTCCAAATTCGTGCACTACTGCCCGCGCACGCTGATCCTCAACAACCTTGAGTTTGACCACGCGGATATCTTTGACGACCTGAAAGCCATTCAGAAACAGTTCCACCACCTGGTGCGCATTGTTCCGGGCCAGGGCCGCATTATCCTGCCGGAGAACGACATCAACCTGAAGCAGACCATGGCGATGGGCTGCTGGAGCGAGCAGGAACTGGTGGGCGAGCAGGGCCACTGGCAGGCGAAAAAACTCAACGTGGATGCCTCCGAGTGGGAAGTACTGCTCGACGGTGAGAAAGTGGGCGAGGTGAAGTGGGGCCTGGTGGGCGAGCACAACATGCACAACGGCCTGATGGCGATCGCCGCGGCGCGCCACGTGGGCGTGCTGCCTGCGGATGCGGCCAATGCGCTGGGGACGTTTATCAACGCCCGCCGCCGCCTGGAGCTGCGCGGCGAAGCGAACGGCGTGACGGTGTATGACGATTTCGCGCACCACCCAACGGCCATTCTGGCGACGCTTGCCGCCCTGCGTGGCAAGGTTGGCGGCACCGCGCGCATTCTGGCGGTGCTGGAACCGCGCTCGAACACCATGAAAATGGGCATCTGCAAAGACGACCTCGCGCCGTCCCTGGGACGTGCCGACGAAGTCTTCCTGCTGCAGCCGCAGCATATTCCGTGGCAGGTGGCGGAAGTGGCCGACGCCTGCATTCAGCCTGCGCACTGGAGCGCGGACGTGGATGTCTTAGCGGATATGGTGGTCAAAGCCGCACAGCCTGGCGACCACATTCTGGTGATGAGCAACGGCGGGTTCGGTGGGATCCATCAGAAGCTGCTGGACGGTCTGGCGAAGAAAGCCGCGGCCGCAGAGTAAAAAAAAGCCCGGTGGCGCTAGCGCTTACCGGGCTTACATTATCTCTTCTCCCTCTTCCCTTTGGGGTGAGGGGCTTACTCTGCGTTCTCAGACAGCTCGCGCAGATACTGGAAAATCAGACGCGCGGATTTCGGCGGCTTATTCCCCTCTTTCTCTTTCTTCGCGTTGCGGATCAAAGAACGCAGCTGCTGGCGGTCGGCATCCGGCCACAGGTTCAGCACTTCCGGTACCGCATCATCACCCTGTTCAATCAGACGATCGCGGATCTGCTCCAGCTTATGGAACAGCGCAACCTGCTGGTTGTGGCGGTTTTTCAGCTTGTCCAGCGCCTGACGGATCGGATCCACGTCGCGCTGACGCAGCATTTTACCGATAAGCTGAAGCTGGCGACGACGGCCTTCTTTCTTGATTTTCTGTGCCAGTTCAATGGCATCACGCAGATCCTGGTCGAGCGGGATCTTATCCAGCGCGTTTTTACCCAGTTCTACCATTTCTGCGCCAAGCTGTTTTAACTCTTCGGCGTCACGTTTAATTTCACTTTTACTGACCCAGATGATCTCATCATCTTCGTCTTCGATGTCATCACCGGGAACGTCGTCGAGCCAGTCTTCGGGCTGCTTAGTCATGTCAGGCTCCTTAAAAAAAGAGGCTAATGTTACCAGTTAAGACGCGCACTGAAAAACGGTTCTCTGTTAGACTTCACTTAACTCTCTCTTACAGTATGGCATTTGCGATGAAAGTAACCTCACAAGTTGAAGCGCAGCGTAAGATTCTGGAAGAAGCCGTCTCCACCGCGCTGACGCTCGCTTCAGGTAAATCAGATGGCGCCGAAGTGGCGGTCAGCAAAACCACCGGCATTAGCGTGAGCACCCGCTATGGCGAAGTGGAGAATGTAGAATTTAACAGCGATGGCGCGCTTGGGATCACGGTGTATCACCAGAACCGCAAAGGCAGCGCGTCGTCCACCGATCTCAGCCCGGATGCCATCGCCCGCACGGTGCAGGCGGCGCTGGATATCGCCCGTTACACCTCTCCGGATCCTTACGCAGGCGTGGCGGATAAAGATCTGCTGGCGTTTGACGCGCCGGATCTCGATCTGTTCCACCCGGCTGAAGTCACGCCGGATGAAGCGATTGAACTGGCCGCGCGCGCCGAGCAGGCCTCTTTGCAGGCTGACAAGCGCATCACGAATACCGAAGGCGGTAGTTTCAACAGCCACTACGGCATCAAAGTTTTCGGCAACAGCCACGGCATGCTGCAGGGCTACTGCTCCACCCGTCACTCGCTTTCAAGCTGCGTAATTGCCGAAGAGAACGGCGACATGGAGCGTGACTACGCCTACACCATTGGCCGCGCGCTGGGGGATTTGCAGTCTCCTGAGTGGGTGGGCAAAGAGTGTGCCGAACGCACGCTGTCTCGCCTGTCGCCGCGTAAACTCTCCACCATGAAGGCCCCGGTCATTTTTGCCAATGAAGTGGCGACCGGCCTGTTTGGTCATCTGGTGGGCGCTATCGCGGGCGGCTCGGTGTACCGTAAATCGACCTTCCTGCTCGACTCGCTGGGCAAGCAGATCCTGCCGGAGTGGCTGACTATCGAAGAACATCCGCACCTGCTGAAAGGGCTGGCCTCCACGCCATTCGACAGCGAAGGCGTGCGCACGGAACGCCGCGATATTGTTAAAGACGGCATTCTGACCCAGTGGCTGCTGACCAACTACTCCGCGCGCAAGCTGGGGCTGAAAAGCACCGGACATGCGGGCGGGATCCACAACTGGCGCATTGCCGGTCAGGGCCTGAACTTCGAGCAGATGCTGAAAGAGATGGGCACCGGTCTGGTGGTCACCGAGCTGATGGGCCAGGGCGTAAGCGGCATCACCGGCGACTATTCTCGCGGTGCGGCAGGCTTCTGGGTCGAAAACGGCGAAATTCAGTATCCGGTGAGCGAAATTACCATCGCCGGTAACCTGAAGGACATGTGGCGCAATATCGTTACGGTCGGTAACGATATTGAAACACGTAGCAATATACAGTGTGGTTCTGTATTACTGCCGGAAATGAAAATCGCCGGCCAGTAATACCCGAAAAGCGTTTTAATAATAAAAAAGGAAGTGAGCAATGCGTAAACACCTGTTAGCGATCGTCGCGGCTTCAACGCTGGTTCTTGGCTCTTCTGCGTTTGCTGCCGATCTCGAAGACAACATGGACATCCTCAGTCAAAACCTGAAGGTAGTGCAGAAAACGGACAATGCGGCGGAAATGAAAGGCGCACTGACCAAAATGCGTGAAGCGGCGCTGGACGCGCAAAAAGCGACGCCGCCAAAGCTGGAAAGCAAAGCGGCAGACAGCGCAGAGATGAAAGACTATCGCCACGGCTTTGACGTGCTGGTCGGTCAGATCGACGGCGCGCTGAAGCTGGCTAACGAAGGCAAAGTGAAGGAAGCCCAGGCGGCGGCCGACCAGTTTGTGGCGACGCGCAACACGTATCACAAGAAATACCGTTAATTGGGTGCCTGAGCTGTACGTCCTTCCTCCGTATGCGGAGGCGCACTAAGCGCCCCCGCATCCTTGCTCCCTACTGGCCGGAGCGACAATCCATCCGCGCTGTCACTTCAAGCGAGCCGTTTCGAAAACGGATCTCGCACAGTGTTTTCCTCGTCACCAGCGTTAAGATGATTATTGTCAAAGCAACAATCATCGAAACCCGGATAATTGGGGATTGGCGTTTCATGGATGCCTCCTTGCTTTAAAGCGGGCGAGGTAGCGAACTCCACGGTCCGACGTGTCGTTTCGAGCCCCCGCCCTGATTTTCTATCAGGCGGGGCTTTCCACTTTCCGTCCCATGCCTGAGACGGTCAGTCTCAAGCACCCGCAGCCACTCTAGCGAATCCCCATAAGAAAACCTTATCCACGTCACATTTCTACGAGCCTGCTCGTAAACTTTTCCACTCCGCTTACCTGTTTAGTGCCGCTTAATAGCGTGATATTCATCACGTAAATGCGGCCGTTAATCCAGATTCACCATATTTATGTGGCACAGATCACTGCTGCGGCTCGCCTTTCCACTTCGAAGTGGAAAACAACTCGCTACAAACCCTTCACGCCCAACGTTAGTTTTATTCCAGAGCCATTAACGGGGTAAGACGAGTGATTAACGGAGCGGTAATGAACGACGTTGGGGAACAGGCGGTGCAAACAGAACAGCTCGCGAACACCATGCTGCAGCAGGTTTATGCCCTGCTGGCCCGGCACAACATCATCCCCAATGCGGTACAGGAGCAGATGCTCACCTCCCACGTTCGCGCAATGGCGCACCGGTCCGTGACCGGCGAGCCGCTGCCGGAGGTTGAAGCAGAGCTGTTCGACGAAATTTCACCAGATTCAATGCAGCTTGCCCGTGAAGTGGTGGCGCAGTTTGGCAACCTTCCTGATGAAGAGGCCTGGCTGCTCTCCGTTCACTTTGAAGTCGCGAAAGACAACCTTTAAGGAGCAACACATGGAACAGATTACAGTCGTGATTGGCGATCGCCTGGGTAAAGGTCAGAAAGTGGCTGCGGGTGTGGAAAAAGCAGGTGGACGCGCAGTGGTTGTGCCGGGCATGGCGGCGGACATGAAGCTCGGCGACGTAATGAAAGCGGAAAACGCCACCTTCGGCATCTCCTTCTGCGGCAGCGGCGGCGCGGGTGCCATCACCGCCCAAACCAAATATGGCTACAAGGCCAAATACGGCATGCGTTCCGTGGAAGAGGGCGTGACCGCCATCAACGAAGGCTGCAACGTGCTGGGCTTTGGGTTTATGGATAAAGAAGAGCTGGGCGAGCGTCTGGTGCAGGCGTGGCAGAAGAAATACGGCGCATAAGCATGAAAGAACAGTTCACAACCACGGTGAGAGTGAAGGGGAAGGGCGACGCCAAAGCGCGCGCCTTTGCCGACGCCCTCAACCACGTTCAGGCCGCGGTGATGAAAGCCTCACCGCATATCTTACTGCGTATTGAGCCACAGGATGTGCAGGTAGTTCAGGCGCAAGAAGCGGTGCGTAAAGAAGCGTTTCTGTTCTTCTTTCTGCGCCGGGAAAGACGCACCTACAGCGTGGAGCTGGATGTGACCGTCAACGTGACTGCCATCAATCTCGACCAGGTGGATTTCGTCACGCAACGCTGATTATTCATAAAAGGGCAGACTGATGTTCTTAATTATATTAATAAAATCGCTCATCATTGGCGGCCTGGTTGGCGTCGGTGTCGGAGCCGGGGCTGCACGCATGTTTCATGCGCCTACCACTCAGGGTATGGGCGCGTTTCGTACGTTGGGGGAACTGAACTCCTGTGAAGGGGATCCGGCGTCCCACTTCTCCTTTGGGTTAGGTTTCTTCTTTAACGCCTGGGCCTCTTCCGTGGCTGCAGGTGCCTTCACACAGGACGTTGACCACCGCATCATCCCGAACTGGGGTGCTGCTGCACTGATGATCAAAAACCGTAACGTCGGCGAAACGCTGCACGATCCCCGCAAAATGGCGATTGCCTGCGGCGTGATTGGCATGCTCGTCGTCACCTTCCTGAACCTGACCGCCTCCTCCGTGCCGGCAGCGCTGCAGGTCACCGCCGTGAAGGTGCTGGTGCCTGCCGCGAACCTGCTGGTTAACACCGTGATGCCGGTGATCTTCTGGCTGGCGGCCATCGACGCGGGTAAAAAATCGGGCTTCTGGGCCACCATCTTCGGCGGCGCGGCGCAGCTGATCATGGGGAACGCCGTACCGGGTCTGGTTCTCGGCATCCTGATCGGTAAAGGCGTTGAGGAGAGCGGCTGGAACCACGTCACCAAAGTGATGATGGCGGCGATCGTCCTGCTGTTCGTGTTGAGCGGCTTCTTCCGCGGCTTCGACATGAAGATGATCGAATCCTTCCATCTGACCGTGCCGAACTGGCTCGACATGATCCACAACTCGCTCAGCGGTAAATAACAGGAGCCTCTAAATGGAACAGAATAAAGGTTTTTGGTATGCCGACTGGTCGTTCCCGATCTTCGTTGGCCTGCTCTCCTCCGGCGTCTTCGCCGGGACGCACATGTACTACCTCTACGGCATCGGCGCGTTTAACGAAGTGGCCTTCGTGGCGATGCTGAAAGCGGGCATCGATACCGGCGTCTACGGCGCGGTGGCGGCGTTCGGCGCGAGCTTCCTGTTCGCCCGCATTATTGAAGGGTCGCTGGTGGGTATTCTCGACATCGGCGGGGCGATCCAGACCGGCGTGGGCCTCGGCGTACCGGCGCTGTTGCTGGGCGCGGGGATCATGTTCCCGGTGACCAACTTCATTGCCTCGCTGATTACCGGCCTGGTGATTGGTCTGGCGATTGGCTACGTCATCATCCTGGCGCGTAAGTTCACCATCAACCAGAGCAACTCCACCTACGGCGCAGACGTGATGATGGGCGCGGGTAACGCCTCCGGGCGCTTCCTCGGGCCGCTGATTATCCTCAGCGCGATGACCGCCTCCATTCCAATCGGCGTCGGTTCGCTGGTGGGCGCGCTGCTGTTCTACATCTGGCAGAAGCCGATTACCGGTGGCGCCATCCTCGGCGCAATGATTTTGGGCTGGCTGTTCCCGGTCGCCCTTTAATACCCGCGGGCGCTCCGGCGCCCGCCCTATCAGGAGATCCTCATGTTTGATTTACTCCTGCGCCGTGCGCGCCTCGCCGACGATACCCTGACCGATATCGCCATTCAGGACGGGAAGATCGCCGCGACGGGCGAAATTGACGCTCCCGCCCGTAAAACGGTTGAGCTTAACGGTGACGTGTACGTCAGCGCGGGCTGGATTGACTCCCACGTTCACTGCTACCCGAACTCACCGATTTACCACGACGAGCCGGACAGCGTGGGCATTGCCACCGGCGTCACTACCGTGGTGGACGCGGGCAGTACCGGGGCCGACGACGTGGACGATTTTTACGACATCACCCGCAAAGCCTCCACCGAGGTCTTTGCCCTGCTGAATATCTCCCGCGTGGGGCTGATTGCCCAGAACGAACTGGCCAACATGGCAAACATTGACGCCGATGCGGTGAAGCAGGCGGTGAAGCGCCACCCTGATTTTATTGTCGGCCTGAAGGCGCGCATGAGCAGCAGCGTGGTCGGTGAAAACGGCATCACGCCGCTGGAGCGCGCCAAAGCCATCCAGAAAGGAAATGGCGATTTGCCGCTGATGGTGCACATCGGCAATAACCCGCCGAACCTCGATGAAATCGCCGAGCTGTTAAGCTCCGGCGACATCATTACCCACTGCTACAACGGCAAGCCAAACCGCATTCTGACGCCGTCCGGCGAGCTGCGCGCCTCCATCACCTCCGCCCTGAAGCGTGGCGTGCGTCTGGACGTCGGCCACGGCACGGCGAGCTTCAGCTTTGAGGTGGCGAAACGCGCCATCGCGATGGGCATTCTGCCGCACACCATCAGCTCGGATATCTACTGCCGCAACCGCATCAACGGCCCGGTGGGCTCGCTGGCAAGCGTGATGTCGAAGTTTCTCGCCATCGGCATGTCATTGCCGCAGGTGATTGACTGCGTGACCTCGAACGCCGCCGACGGCCTGCGCCTGACGCGCAAGGGCCGCATCCAGCCGGGTCTCGACGCCGACCTGACGCTGTTCACGATTAAACGCCAGCCAACGGTGCTGACGGACGCTGAAAACGACAGCCTGCAGGCTGAACACATTCTGGTGCCGCTTGCCGCGATCCGCGCGGGCAAGGGCTACATGACCGAACAAGGGAGCACGGAACATGCCTTCGATTTATGAGAAGTATAATTTAAAGCAGGTTATCAACACCTCTGGCCGCATGACGGCGCTGGGCGTCTCCACGCCGCGCCCGGAAGTAGTGCAGGCGGCGATGGACGGCATGAATCATTACTTCGAGATGAAGGATCTGGTTAACAAAACCGGGGAATACATCGCGAAGCTGCTGGATGTGGAAGGCGCGACGGTGGTCTCCTGCGCGTCGGCGGGCATCGCCCAGTCCGTGGCGGCGGTGCTGGTAAAAGACAGCGACTGGCTGCTGGAAAACCTGCACGTCACGCCAATCGAGAACAATGAAATCGTCCTGCCGAAAGGCCACAACGTTAACTTTGGCGCGCCGGTCGGCACCATGGTGGCGCTGGGCGGCGGCAAGCTGGTGGAAGCGGGTTACGCCAACGAATGTTCCGCCGATCAGCTGGCGGCGGCCATCACCCCGCGCACGGCGGCGATCCTCTACATCAAATCGCACCACTGCGTGCAGAAAAGCATGCTCAGCGTCGAGCAGGCGGCAGTCGTCGCACGTAAACACTCCCTGCCGCTGATCGTCGATGCCGCGGCGGAAGAAGATCTGCACGTGTACTACCGCTCCGGCGCGGATCTGGTGATTTACAGCGGCGCGAAGGCGATCGAGGGGCCAACCAGCGGCCTGGTGATCGGCAAAACCCAGTACGTCGAGTGGGTGAAACGCCAGACGGCGGGCATTGGCCGCGCCATGAAGGTGGGTAAAGAGGGGATCCTCGGCCTGACCTGCGCCATCGAACACTACCTGACGGCCACCAAAGAAAGCGGTGCCGAGATGGTGGCGAAGATGACACCGTTTATCGACGCGCTCAACACCCTGAACGGCGTCACCGCCCGCGTGGTCTGGGACAGCGCGGGTCGCGATATCGCCCGCACCGAAATTAAGTTCGACGAAGCTACCACAGGCGTCGGCACGGGTGACCTGGTGAACGCGCTCAAGCAGGGCGAATACGCCATCTATTTCCGTGGCTACAAGGCCAACGAAGGGATTATCGAAGCGGACGTGCGTAGCGTAAGTGCTGACCAGCTGAACATCGTCTACCGCCGCATTAGCGAAGTATTAGGACAGGAGAAAAACGCATGAAACTGACCCCCAATTTTTACCGTGACCGCGTCTGCCTGAACGTGCTGGCCGGCTCGAAAGCCAACGCCAGCGCCATTTACGAGGCGGCGGAAGGTCACGTGCTGGTGGGCGTGCTCTCCAAAAATTACCCGGACGTGGCGAGCGCGGTCGCGGATATGCGTGAATACGCGGCGCTGATTGATAACGCGCTCTCCGTAGGGCTGGGCGCGGGCGATCCGAACCAGTCGGCGATGGTGAGCGAGATCTCCCGCCAGGTGCAGCCGCAGCACGTTAATCAGGTCTTCACCGGCGTGGCCGCGAGCCGCGCGCTGTTGGGGCAGAATGAATCGGTGGTCAATGGTCTGGTCTCTCCGACCGGTACCGTCGGCATGGTGAAAATCTCCACCGGCCCGCTGAGCAGCAAAGCGCCGGACGGCATCGTGCCGGTTGAAACGGCGATTGCCTTGCTGAAAGACTTCGGCGGCAGTTCGATCAAGTACTTCCCGATGGGCGGCCTCAAGTGCCGTGACGAATACCAGGTGGTGGCGGAAGCCTGCGCCCGTCACGACTTCTGGCTGGAGCCGACGGGGGGTATCGATCTGGAAAACTATGAGGCGATCCTGCAGATCGCCCTCGACGCGGGCGTGAGCAAAATCATCCCGCATATCTACAGTTCAATTATCGACAAAGCCAGCGGCGATACGCGTCCCGAAGATGTGCGTACGCTGCTGGCGATGACGAAGAAGCTGGTGAAGTAGAACTCACACATATAAAGGAGCCACCATGCACACCCGTAACCTGCTTGTCGCTTCACTCTCAATGCTCGCCACCGCCGCCATCGCCCAGACGCAATACGCCTGGGTGGGCACCTATAATCCGAATGGTGAAGGGCTGTACCGTTTTACCGTCGACCCGCAAACCGGCGCGCTGGACGATAAAACGCTGGTGAGCAAACTGCCGAACACGGCGCAGTTGACCCTTTCGCAAGACGGTAAAACGCTGTATCTGGCAAGCGAAGTGGAGCAGGGCGTGGTGCAGGCGCTGCGCGTCGGCGATAACGGTGAGCTGAGCGAGCTGAATCAGGTGGCCTCCGGTGGCGCCGGGCCGGTGTATCTTTCGCTAACGCCAAACGGCAAGCATCTGCTGGTGGCGAACTACGTCAGCGGATCGATTGCCGTTTTGCCCGTCAACGCGGACGGCAGCCTGGGTGACGCGACGGACAGACATCAGGACCAGGGCGAACCGGGCGCGGCGAAGCCGGAAGCGGCCGTTGAGGGCAGTTTCGCGATCAGCGATCACAACGGCCCGCATGCGCACATGATCGCCGCCGATCCGAGCGGGAAATACGTTTTTTCCACCGATCTTGGGCTGGATCGTATCTATCAGTACCGCTTTGACGATCGAACCGGAAAGCTAACGCCGAACGATCCGCCGTTTATCAGCGCCTCTTCGAAAGGTGCCGGTCCGCGCCACTTCGTCTTTACGCCGAAAGGCGATGCCCTGTGGCTGATTAACGAAGAGGCGTCGACGCTCACCCATTATGCGCTGGACAGCAGCGGCAGACTGAAAGAGGGCAAAACGGTCTCTGCCCTGCCGGACGGTTACAAAGGCACCAGTTTTGCTGCCGGGCTGGCGCTAAGCGCCGATGGTAAACAGCTGTATGTGGCGAACCGTTTGCATAACAGCATCGGGCACTTTACCGTAACAGCGGAGGGCACGCTGACGCATCAGGAGGATGTCTGGACGCGCGGCGACTACCCGCGCACCCTGACGCTCGATCAGCAGGGCCGCTGGCTGTACGTCATGAACCAGCGCAGCGACAACATTACCCGTTTCCGCGTGGCGCAGGACGGCAAGCTGAGCTTCGAGCCAGACTATACCCCGGTCGGCAGCCCATCCCAGATGGTCATTTCACCCTGAGCAGTAAGAGGACAACGACGTGAGATTTCCGAACCAACGTTTAGCGCAACTTTTCGATCTGTTGCAAAACGAGACGCTGCCGCAGGACGAGCTGGCGCAGCGGCTGTCGGTCTCCACGCGAACCGTCCGCGCAGATATCACCGCCCTGAACGCGCTGCTGGCGAGCCACGGCGCGCAGTTTATTCTGAGCCGGGGTAACGGCTACCAGCTTAAAATTGACGATGCCGAGCGCTATCAGCAGCTGCAGGCATCGCACCCGCGCGCGCTGCGTATTCCCCGAACGGGACCGGAGCGCGTGCACTATCTGGTGGTGCGTTTCCTGACGTCGGCGTTTTCACTTAAGCTTGAAGATCTGGCCGACGAGTGGTTTGTCAGCCGCGCCACCTTGCAGAGCGACATGGTGGAAGTGCGCGAGTGGTTCCAGCGCTATAACCTGACGCTGGAAACCCGCCCGCGCCACGGCATGAAGCTGTTTGGCAGCGAGATGTCGGTCCGCGCCTGCCTGACCGATCTTCTGTGGGAGCTGGCGCAGCAGGACAGCCTTAACCCGCTGGTGACGGAGGTCGCGCTCAACGCCGGGGTACCGGAGCAGATGGTGGTCGTGCTTCACGACGCGCTCACCCGCCATCACATTCGTCTGACCGACGAAGGCGAACTGTTCCTGCGCCTGTACTGCGCGGTGTCGGTGCGGCGCATCAGCGAGGGGTATCCGCTGCCGGAATTCCACGCGGAAGACGTGGAAGAGAACGTGCGCGAGGCGGCGAAGGATATCGCGGTGGCCATTCAGGAGCTGGCGGGCAAGGCGCTTGCGCCATCCGAAGAGAGCTGGCTGTGCGTCCACATCGCGGCGCGGCAGATTCAGGAGATTGCCCCCAGCGCGATTAACGCCGACGACGACGAAGCGCTGGTCAACTATATCCTTCGCTACATCAACACCCACTATAACTACAACCTGCTCAGCGACGCGCAGCTGCACGCCGATCTGCTCACGCACATCAAAACCATGATCACCCGCGTGCGCTATCAAATCATGATCCCCAATCCGCTGCTGGACAACATCAAGCAGCACTATCCGATGGCGTGGGATATGACTCTCGCGGCGGTGTCGAGCTGGGGGAAATACACCCCGTATGCGATCAGCGAAAACGAGATTGGTTTTCTGGTGCTGCACATCGGCGTGGGGCTGGAGCGCCACTACAACATCGGCTACCAGCGCCAGCCGCGCGTGCTGCTGGTGTGCGACGCCGGTAATGCGATGGTGCGCATGATCGAGGCGGTGCTCCAGCGCAAATACCCGCAGATCGAGGTGACGCGCACGCTCACTCTGCGCGAGTACGAGCTTGCGGATGCCATCGGCGAAGACTTTGTCATCTCCACCGCCCGCGTGAGTGAAAAATCTAAACCGGTGGTGACGATCGCCCCGTTCCCGACCGATTATCAGTTAGAGCAGATCGGCAAGCTGGTGCTGGTGGACCGCACCCGCCCGTGGATGCTGGAGAAATACTTCGACGCGGCCCATTTTCGCATTCTCGACAAGCCTGTTGACCAGCAAACGCTGTTCCACGAGCTGTGTGACCAGCTTGAACGCGAAGGCTTTGTTGGCGCGGAGTTTCTGGATTCGGTCGTTGAGCGTGAAGCTATCGTCAGCACCATGCTCGGCGACGGTATCGCGCTGCCGCACTCCCTCGGCCTGCTGGCACAGAAAACGGTGGTCTATACGGTGCTGGCTCCGCAGGGTATTCAGTGGGGGGATGAAACGGCGCACGTCATCTTCCTGCTCGCCATCAGCAAAAGCGAGTACGAAGAGGCGATGGCGATTTACGACATCTTCGTCACTTTCCTGCGAGAACGCGCGATGACGCGCCTGTGCCAGTGCGAGGATTTTGCGGCGTTTAAGGCTGAGGCGATGGAGAGTTTGAGCCGGTTTTGAGAGGCGTTATCCAGAATTCGATGTAATGCGAATGTAATGCTAAACTGCATTACACATTCGATTTTACTGGAGGCATAATGGCCACGCTTAACGTCCGTCTGGATGACAAACTCAAAAATGAGGCGTATGCCGTGCTGGAAAAACTCAATATTACCCCAACGGAAGCCGTGCGGTTACTGTTTCAGTACGTTGCGGAAACAGGGCGTATGCCGGTGAAAACTGTCACCATCAGTGACAGTGAAGATGAACTGATACAGACAGTCCGGGAGCGACTGGCGAATCCACAAAAGGGAATTAAGGTTAGTCTGGATGATTTATGAACTGGAGTTCGACCCGAGGGCTTTAAAGGAGTGGCATAAGCTGGGCGATACGGTGAAATGCCAGTTTAAAAAGAAACTTGCTGACGTCTTAGTGAACCCCAGAATTGAATCGGCCCGCCTGCACGGCCTGCCGGATTGCTACAAAATAAAACTCAGATCTCTGGGTTATCGTTTGGTTTATCAGGTTCAGGATAACGTAGTTACGGTATTTGTTATCGCTATCGGAAAGAGAGAGAAATCAGCCGTTTATCATGAAGCAAATAAACGGCTTTAGCATTTAACGCAGATGATGCACAACCTGGTTGCTGCTGCCGCGCCAGATCAGGGCCGGATCTTTTAAATCCTGCACGAACTTGCCGTCCACCAGCACGTTAATCAAATCCACGACTTCCCTCTGAGCAGCATTCAGCTCTTCCAGCTTATATCCCGTCCAGACCCAGATATCTTTTCCCGCGCACTCGCGGCGAATGCGTTTCACCAGCTTCAGGATCTCCGGCACGTTTTGCGGATGGAGCGGATCGCCGCCGGAGAGCGAAATTCCCTGGCGTTTGATGCGCGTGTCGTTCAGGTCGTTGATGATGCGGTCTTCCATTTCAGCGGTAAACGGCATGCCGGAATTTACGCGCCAGGTGCTTTTGTTGTAGCAGCCGGGGCACTCATGTACGCAGCCTGAAACGAACAGGGTGCAGCGGGTGCCGGGGCCGTTGACGATGTCGACGGGGTAGTACTGATGGTAGTTCATAGCGGTTAACCAAGCCGGGTACAGTGTGAGTGCGGATTGTAGGCCCGGTAAGCGTAGCGCCACCGGGCATAAATGTGGCAGTGGCTCAACCGATCTGCCCATTCCCCAGATGTTTCACCCGGCGCTTCACCTCTTCCTGCTTGCCGGCGTTAAACGGACGGGCATCCGGGCTGCCGAGATAGCCGCACACGCGACGGGTCACGGAGACACGGGCTGCATCGTGGTTGCCGCATTTCGGGCAGGTAAAGCCTTTGCTCGTACACTCGAACTCACCGGTAAAGCCACACTCGTAGCATTCGTCGATTGGCGTATTGGTCCCGTAATACGGCACGTGCTGATAGCTATAATCCCACACGTCTTCCAGCGCCTTCAGGTTGTGCTGGATGTTCGGGTACTCGCCGTAGCAGATGAAGCCGCCGCTGGCGATGGGCGGATAGGCCGCTTCGAAGTCGATCTTGTCGTACGGGTTTACCTTTTTCTCCACGTCGAGGTGGAAGCTGTTGGTGTAGTACCCTTTGTCGGTCACGCCTTCCACAATCCCGAACTCGGCGGTGTCCAGACGGCAGAAGCGGTCGCACAGGTTCTCGCTCGGCGTACTGTAAAGGCTAAACCCGTAGCCAGTTTCCTCTTTCCACTGGTCAACCGCGTCGCGCAGGCGCTGGACAATCGCAATGCCTTTTTCGCGCAGGGCCGCGCTGTCGTACATATGCGCGTCGCCAGACAGGGCGTTGATGGTTTCGTGGATGCCGATATAGCCCAGCGAAATCGACGCGCGGCCGTTTTTGAAGATCTCGGACACGTCATCGTCCGCCTTCAGGCGCACGCCGCAGGCCCCTTCCATATAGAGGATGGGCGCCACGCGGGCTTTCACCCCTTCAAGGCGTGCGATACGGGTCATCAGCGCCTTACGCGCCAGCTGCAGGCGTTCATCCAGCAGTTTCCAGAATTCAGCTTCATTGCCTTTGGCCTCCAGCGCGATGCGCGGCAGGTTCAGGCTGATGACGCCCAGGTTGTTACGCCCGTCGTGGATCTGCTCGCCGTTTTCATCCTCGTACACCCCGAGGAAGCTGCGGCAGCCCATAGGCGTTTTAAACGAACCGGTGACTTTTACCACCTGGTCGTAGTTCAGAATGTCCGGGTACATGCGCTTGCTCGCGCACTCCAGCGCCAGCTGTTTGATGTCGTAGTTCGGATCGCCAAACTTGTGGTTCAGGCCGTCGCGGATGGCGAACACCAGTTTCGGGAACACCGCGGTTTTACGGTTTTTGCCGAGGCCGGAAATACGGTTGCGCAGAATGGACTGCTGGATCAGGCGTGATTCCCAGCTGGTGCCCAGGCCAAAACCGAAGGTTACAAACGGCGTCTGCCCGTTGGCGGTGTGCAGCGTGTTCACTTCATATTCCAGCGACTGGAACGCGTCGTAGCACTCTTTTTCGGTACGGGAGCGCGCATAGCCGTCCGCGTCCGGGATCTGCCACTCTTCGGCAGTTTTCCGATGCTTGTTGAAGCTCGCCGTCACGAACGGGGCCAGCACTTCGTCAATGCGGTTAATGGTGGTCCCGCCATAAATGTGGCTCGCCACCTGAGCGATGATCTGTGCCGTTACCGCTGTCGCCGTGGAGATCGACTTAGGCGGTTCAATCTCGGCGTTACCCATTTTAAAGCCCTGGGTCAGCATGCCTTTCAGGTCGATCAGCATGCAGTTGAACATCGGGAAGAACGGCGAGTAATCGAGGTCGTGATAGTGGATCTCGCCGCGCTCGTGTGCCGAGACCACGTCGCGCGGCAGCAGATGCTGGCGGGCATAGTGTTTGGCGACGATACCGGCCAGCAGATCGCGCTGGGTCGGGATCACTTTGCTGTCTTTGTTGGCGTTTTCATTGAGCAGGGCAGAGTTGGTCTGCTCCACCAGGCCACGGATCTCCTGATTCAGGCGACCGCGCTTCTCACGCTGCACGTCGCGATCGTGGCGATACTCAATGTAGGCGCGGGCTAACTGTTTGTAGGGGCCAGCCATCAGCTGGTTTTCAACCGCGGTCTGGATCTCGTTGATATCGACCTGGCTGCGTTCAGTCATCTGGCTGCTAACGACTCCTGCGACGGTGGCGCAGTAATCTGCGTCATCGACTCCCGCTGCTTTAGCTGCACGCAGAATGGCTTCCTGGATGCGCTCTGATTTAAACGGCACTTTACAGCCATCACGTTTCATCACATGCGGTGTCATGATCACTCCATTTTTAAAAACAGGTTATCCACAGAGGTGGAGAAGTATTCACCGGACGTATTCCCCGCCAGGCCAAAGACTTCCCCCGTTCCCAGCTCATGTTATCCACAATTCCGGCCAGCGTAAGCGCCGTCTTGTTGTTGGAATAGTAGACGATTAATACAAGATGTTGGGTCGGCGTGCATTTTAAGTTCTACATATAGTGATTTGCATCAAACAAGTTTGCGATTTATTTGACGCAGAACAAAGTAAAAAGACGAGAGTACAAACGGCGGGCGCTTCAGCCTTTGTAAAGACGCGAAGGAAAAATCTGATTAATTATTCAACAAAAACAAGCGCTCAACGTGGTACATGCTGAGCGCCGTTCGGTTAACTCACCGCGCAGGCCCAGCTCAATCCTGCCTGTAAAAAGGCTGCGGTAGCGATACTGCCCAGTATCACCGGAATGAGAAGGGAGCGGTCAGGGGCCGCATCCTGTTTTTGAGGTTCTTCAGCACTCAGGGCGGACATCGCCTCTTCCCGGGTGCGCGCCGCCAGAAGCTGCGCGCGCACTCGATCTTCTGTCAATAAACTGGTCAGCGTCGTCAGCAGTTGCATATGGGTACTGCCTGCTTCCGCGGGCGGAATGGCGAGCAGGAAAACCATTCTGACCTCTTCATCACCGTCCAGCCCCGGCCAGCGTATCGGGTCGTCAAAGAGTGCCAGACAAAACGCCGCCTGCTGCACCGCCTCGGTTTTACCGTGCGGAACGGCGAGCGCTTCACCCAGCGCGGTAGGGCCTTCGCTTTCGCGCTGTAACACGCTCTGGATGAATGTTTCTTCATCGCAGATGATTTTTCGCCTGGCGAGCGGTTCGGCGAGCCAGCGGATCAGCGCTTCAGGCGTACGGTGCGGCGGGTTGATAAAAACCAGATCGGGGTGCGTCAATGCAAGCAAGTTCATATTAAGCCTCCATCAAAAAATCGCAGGTTGCGAAAGGGGGGATTGCCGTTACCGGCGGCACAGGCTCTTCCAGATAGTTGATCTGACGTAGCCCCACCAGACTTTCCGGGACGGGAACCGGCTGCGTCCCGGCGTTAAACACCCGGACGACGGTGCCATTCGACCGTTGCGCATGGGGCAGGGCAGAAAGGACTAGCGGCTCCGGCAGGGTCAATAATGAGAATTGTGCCGGAAGCTGATGCTCGGGCAGACGCAACGCAAAGCGCTCAAGACGGTGATCGAGCGTGTGTAACGATTGCCGTTGGTAGGTGAAAGGCTGTCCGGCCGCCTGATTTTCCAGTTGGCGAAGCGTGAGATGATCGGCGCTGTCGGCCAGCGCGACGGTAAATGAAAAGTGCAGCGGTTTCAGTAACTGGGCGTCGGGGGTCTCAACCACCGTATTATTAATGCCGGACGCCCGGCCCGGTCGCCAGTCGAGATCGTTGCGCCCGAGCACGCCCGTCGCTTTAAATAACGACAGGGCAATCGTCGCGGGTTCGCTGCCGATAATCTGAAATTCCTTCATACCGCGACTATTCACCACCAGCGCTTTGCCCGCTTCCGCGACAGCAATAATGCCTTCGGTGGTTTCGATATCCACGGGCATCTCGCGATAGCGCTCCTGCCAGTTTCCACTCTCACACCCCGTATCGCGCTGGATTATCGCGAAGGGCTGGGAGGCGATAGCGTGACGGGTGCGAATATCGCTGCCGATCAGTAAACGTAGCCGGTGATCGCAGTGGCTGTTTTCCAGCGAAGCCTCGACGTACAGGTTCGGATCGTCTTCGCGTAATGTGCACTCCAGACGAATGGATAACGGCGTTCGGGCAGTATCCTGGCGTCCGGCGAGATCTGGCGGAAGAAACAGGGTGGCTTCAACGATCAGCTTTTCGACAAGCGGCGTTTTCAGGCAGCCGACGAGCGTGAAATGGTCGCATCGCGTCGGCGTATCGCCCGCAAGCGGTGAGAAATCGTAGCTGTCGCCGGCATCCGCACAGTCTTCAAGGGTAAAGAACGAGGGGATGCATCTGCCGCTGCGTTTGTCGTGCAGGGTTAGCGTTCCGTCGTCCAGCGTTAATCGATACTGTGCATTCTCTATCTCGCTGCCCGTTGTCTGTTCAGGCTGCCGGAAAGGCGCCGGGTCATCTTCAACGTTAACGCTGAGATAGCCGACCGGCGGCAGAACCGGTGTTTTCACAGCAACGTGCCAGCGGTAATAAGGGGGAAGGGGCGTTTCACACTCGCCTTCGGCGTTAAGGGAGATCGCCGTTCCGCCGGGCAACACGTCTCTTTTCAGGACGTCGAAGGGGATGGCCTGCCCCTGATACATCAGGGCGATATTTTCAGCGCGGCTATAGAGAGTGGTTTTCACCACGCGCTGCGTTTGCGTGCCCAGCGGGTTAAAAATCAGCAGATCGCCTTCCCGAGCGCAGGCGGCGGCCAGGGTTTTCACCACCAGATTCCACAGGCTGTGGCACAGCTGTTCGGTTTGCTCCAGTCGATGCAAAATATCACGGTTGGTGGCATCGCTGTTACAGCCGCCGATGGAGTCATGGGCATGGCTTCGCAACAGCTTCTTCCAGAGCGTATCGACCACCGAGAGGTTGACCGGCAGCCCCTGGTGACGCGCCATGGCGATTGTCGGCTCCAGCTGCCGCAGGATGAACTGCTCAACTGCATCATTTTTCTTTTTAATGTCGTAGCGCACGGAGCCGATCGTTTTATGGATGCGGGTGTAGCGCGGCGATTTCAGCTCTCCTTCCCAGAATTCAAACTGCTCACGCTGCGCGCGCAGAATGTCGACGTATCGCTCCAGCGAACTGATGACGTACCGGTCCTCATCCGGGGAGCGTGCGCTGGCGACCTGCAGGATTTTCGGCAGCGCCGGGTCGATGCTGACCTGATCGCCGCCGCAGGGCAGCAGCAGGTCATTTATTCCGGCCCGCGAGCGCAGGAGATTGACCATCGGATAGATTTTTCCCTGCAAATGGCTCGCGTCTGAAGAGATGTTTTTAGCCGCGCCATAACCGAGCGCCATCGCGCAGGCGATAACTGTCTCCCCTGACGGCGCGCGCCAGAGGAACTGGCTGCTTTTCGCCTGTCTGTCGTGATCGATGCCGCGCCAGAAGACGATGTTGTCGATATTGCAGCCCTGCAAAATCGTGGGCATCTGCGCATTGTGGCCGAAGGTATCCGGAAGATACCCAACCTGCATGGCGTGCCCCAGCTTACGGGCAGAGAAGATGCCGTATTTGAGGTTGCGGATAATGGATTCGCCATGCACGTTGTAGGTGTCCGTCTGGGTATACCACGGCCCCACAAAAATCCTTTTCGCTCTGACCAGCGTCTCCAGCCTGGTGCGATACTCGGGATTGATGGCGAGAAAGTCCTCTACCACCGCCATCTGTCCGTCAAGGTGATAGCAGCTGTAAGCCGGGTCCTGCTCCAGCGTGTCGATGACGTCCGCAAAGTTATATGACGCCAGCACCATGCTGTCCTGACGGGTGAAATACCACTCCTGATCCCAGTGCGTATGGGCAATGACGTGGATCTGATTCATGACCTTCCCCTTAGCTGGCGTTCTTTGGGCTGACGTAAAGCACGCCCAGGGCGCAAATCAGTGCGCCAATAAAGACGCTCGCCAGGTAGCCCGCCACGTTGGTTGCCAGCGGCCAGCCCCAGATGGCAGGCAGCGGCAGCGTCTGCTTCACGCCGAGTGCAATGGCGACCAGCGCGCCGGCGACGGCACCGGTCATGAACACCGGGATCAGACGTGGGTTTTTCAGGATGAACGGGATCGCGCCTTCGGAGATCCCAATCACGCCCAACAGCAACGAGGTGCTGCCAACGGTTTTCTCTTCCCGGCTAAAAACATCCGGTAGTCCAAAGCGGCCGTTGAGGAACGCGGCAAAGCCGACACCAATAGAGGGGATCACGATGGAGAGTTCGCGGGCGGTGAGATCAAACGTTTCGCTCATGCCATTCAGGCCGAGCGCGACTGAGCCTGCCGCCTTGTTGACCGGGCCGCCCAGGTCGAACGCGGTGCCTGCGGCGATCATCGCGGAATAGAATCCGCGCCCGGTGTCACCTGCCGAGGTAAAAAAGACCACCATCAGCTGGTTAAGCGAGCCGAAAATCGGGTTAATCAAATATTCCATGACCATCACCAGCGTAATGCCGGTGATGAGCGGGACGACCAGCATGGTCTTGATGGTGGTGAGCTGCTGGCGGACGTGAATGGAATCATTCAGCCAGCGCACCAGATAGCCCACAAAAAAGCCAATGCCGATCGCGCCGAAAAAGCCGGACGGCATAAAGCCTTCGATATCAAAGAAGCGCTTGTAGACCTCGTCTGACATGATGCCGCCGATAAGTCCGGGGATCAGCGCCGGTTTGCCGGCAATGGAAAACGCCAGATACATGGCGAAAACCGGATACATGAACTTAATGGTCATAAAGCCCACTTTATCCAGCACGCTGAACGGCGAATGGTCGATGTTAATAAACTGGCCGGTAATTTTGGCCGTTGCCATCATCAGCCCGCCCATGACCACCACCGGCAGCATATAGCTGATGGCCGCCATGATATGGCCAATAAAAATCTGGTAAGCCGAAGGTTGGAGTTCGTCTTCATGTACGACAGTCGTGACGTTTTTTTCCATGGCAAGCGCCTGACGCAGATAGCGATCGGTATGCTTGATCAGCTCTTGCGTGCGGGTCTGAAGGTGGGGAATGTTTTCAAAGCGCTCGGCATCCTGAATGGGGACGTCGGTTGCCAGAATAATGGCCGTGGCGGAGGCGATATCCTGCTTCGTTAAGCGGTTTTTAACGCCGTCGCTGCCCTGCGTTTCGACCTTAACCTCAATATTGTGCTCTTTAGCCCATGCAATAATTTTATTCGCCGCCATAAAGGTATGTGCAATGCCCGTCGGGCACGCCGTCACCGCGACAACTTTTTGTTTCGTCATTGTCATAATTCCCTGGATGTGAAAACAGGGAAAGTATAAAGAGAACCTAAAACAGTTTTTAACGTTTGTTAATACTAATTACGTATCGCGATACGCGTAAATGCAATGTGTGAAGCGCCTTCCAGAGACTATTTCTCTGTTGTGTTAATATCATGCCGGGATTAAACAGGGTGTAATATATGAATTCATTCCAGGGAAGTGAACGCTTGATATTTGAATACATTCAGCATCACGCGTGTAATATTTCTAATATTTCGGCAAAAGAGATTGCCCGTGATACCTTTACAACGACAACATCCGTTAATCGTGTGTGTAAAAAAATGGGGTATAAAAGCTATACCGAGCTTCGGTATCGTTTTTTACGCGATCATTTTACCCCTGCGCCTGCAGTGCCCGACGCGGGTCCGCAGGCGGACGACATTGTGGCGGAGGTGTCCAGGCTGCTCATCCATTCCAGCCATATCTATCTGTACGCACGCGGTGCCTCGCTTACCAGTCTCAACTACCTGTCGCGCTTTTTATCGCTGGCGAGCCTGCCGCATCTTATTTTGAATGACATGCACCAGCTGACACGGGTATCGAAGGGGACGCTGGTGCTGATCAGCAAATCCGGGGAGACACAGTCGCTGATAGAAATGGCGCGAAACGCGCTGCGCAAGGGCTTAAAGATTATTGCAATTACCCGTCAGGGGGCGACGCTGGCGTCGATCTCAACGCTATGTTGGCCGTTATCGATCGACATTAACGCGGTATCGCTGTATCAGCGGGAGGGCCAGCTTGAACTGTTAAGCGCCGTGGACCGTATCGGCTGCAGGCTGCTGCAGCACGATACGGTGTAGTCAGGCCGTCAGAGCTGCTTCACTATCCCCAGACGTACGGCATAATCATTTTCATGGTTGCCGTCATTGTTGATATAGGTTTTATCCAGTGACACCAGTTCGACGTAAGGCGTCCAGCCATCGTCGAGCTGGTAGTTGAACGCAACGGTAAGCTCCCAGTAGGTATCATCCCCGGTTCCCTGATCGACATTATCCTGCCAGCGGAAGCGCGGGTTGTAGGACATACCGAATTTGCCAATGTTGTACGCGAACCAAATGTCGAACTGGTGTGACTGACGGCGGGTATAGCCGCTGCCGTCGAGTTCTTTGTCGCTGTGCGCGTCATTGATGGTGTTATAACGGTAACGGGCAGAGAGGTTCAGACCGTTATCGAACGCTTTCCAGCCCTGAATGAAGGGGCGATAGTGGGTATTACTGGGGGTGAAAACCGTCACCATGCCAGGCGCAACGGCAAAGCCATTGCCCAGATTGAAGCGCCAGCGCGTTTCAATCTCCTGTGCCGCCTCCGTTAATCCTTTGTCATCGGGATTATTTCTGTCGGTATCACCAAAAAAGGTGTCGTTATGGTTTTGTGCGGCTTCAACGGAGAAGTAAAAACCGTTATCCGCCTGATGCATAACCTTAATACGAGAATCATTTACGTCAGAGCGCGTATTATGGCCAAAGCGAAGGTCGACGGACGTATTTCCGCACCATCCCTGTGTGCTCAATAATAATGCGCTAATACACGTTACTTTAATAATTGTCTTTTTCATCATGTCCTGCCGAGGTTATTTAATTGGCAGGACTATTTTTATTTTCGGTACGCCGTGATGTAAAAGTTATCGTCGTACATTTAGCGTATCGCTAAACATAAAAAAAGGAGATACAGCATGCTGTATCTCCTGACGTTTATTCCTGCACCCACCAGATGGCTTCAAACGGGCGCAGTTGCAGCGTATCGGGACGAGAGGGGACGTCCTCATAGTTGCTGAGTGCGACCTGCCATGCGCCCTGTACCGGGTCCGGCTGCCACTGCTGGTGCTCTCGGCTCAGGTTCGCCACCACCATCAGCGTCTGGCCCTGCCACTGGCGGCGATAGCACCACAGGGAAGGGTGTTCCGGCAGGAGATCTTCATAATCTCCCCACGTCAGCACCGGGAGGGTTTTGCGCAGACGAATCAGCGACTGATAGGTGTAGAACACTGAATCCGGGTCGTCCAGCGCCGTACGGGCATTCACGGTTTCATAGTTATCGCAGACCCCAATCCACGGCTCGCCCTCGGTAAAGCCCGCATTGTGCGACGCGTCCCACTGCATTGGGGTTCGGCCGTTATCGCGGGATTTACTCGCCAGAATCGCCAGTAATTCATCCGGCTCGCGGCCATTGGCCCGCAGTTCGGCGAACATGTTCAGGCTTTCCACGTCGCGGTAGTCGGTGATGCGGCTGAAGTGCGGGTTGGTCATGCCCAGCTCTTCACCCTGGTAGATATACGGCGTGCCCTGCATGCCGTGCAGCACCATGCCGAGCATCTTTGCAGCGTGAACGCGGTGTTCCCCTTCGTCGCCAAAGCGCGACACGATGCGCGGCTGGTCGTGGTTACACCAGAACAGCGCGTTCCAGGCTTTGTTGTGCATGCCCTGCTGCCAGTGGCGGAAAAGGGTTTTCAGCGCCACGAAGTCCGGCTTTGCCTTCGTCCACTTTTCGCCGCCGGGGTAGTCCACCTTCAGGTGGTGGAAGTTAAAGGTCATCGACAGCTCGCGCCCGTCGAGCGACGCGTACTGCTGGCAGTTCTCCAGCGAGGTTGACGACATCTCGCCCACCGTCATCAGGTTGCGCGGGGTGAAGACGTCGCGGCTCATCTCCTGAAGATATTCGTGGATGCGCGGCCCGTCAGTGTAGAAGCGGCGACCGTCGCCAATGGTGTCGTCCGGGAAATCCTGATCTTTAGAGATGAGGTTAATCACGTCCAGACGCAAGCCGTCCACGCCGCGATCGGCCCAGAACTCGCATACCTTTTTCAGCTCGGCGCGCACCGCCGGGTTTTCCCAGTTGAGATCCGCCTGCTCGGGCGCGAAAAGGTGAAGATAATACTGCTCGCTCTCGGCGTGCCAGCGCCAGGCGTTGCCGCCAAACTTGGAGCGCCAGTTGTTGGGGAGCTGCTCCGGCGTGCCGTCGCGCCAGATGTAGAACTGGCGGTACGGGCTCTCTTTGTTCAGCGACTCGCGGAACCAGGCGTGCTGCGTGGAAGTATGGTTAAACACCATATCCAGCACGATGCGAATGCCGCGTTCGTGCGCTTCGGCAACCAGCTCGTCAAAGTCATCCAGCGTGCCAAAGGACGGGTCGATGGCGGTGTAATTCGCCACGTCGTAGCCGTTATCCACCTGCGGGGAAATATAAAACGGCGTCAGCCAGATAGCGTCGATGCCGAGGGTTTTCAGGTAATCCAGCCGCTGCGTCACGCCGCGCAGATCGCCGGTGCCGCTGCCGGTGGTGTCCTGAAAACTCTTTGGGTAAATCTGGTAGATGACGCCGTTCTGCCACCAGTGAGGAAGGGTATTCATAGTGCGTTCCTGCAAATGCGAAGGGGCGCAACTGCGCCCCGAAAGATGAAGTTAAACAATCTGCAGCGTGCCCTGACGGAACTTACGCTGGTAAACCACGGTGGTGAGCGCCATGGGGACGATAATCGCCACCGCCATGGCCAGGGCAAACACCTGCCAGAAAGTAGGCTGGATGGAGAGGATCCCCGGCAGGCCGCCGACGCCAATCCCGTTCGCCATCACGCCGTTCAGGCCGCACAGCAGGCCCGCCAGGCCAGAGCCGATCATCGCGCAGAGCATCGGGAAGCGGTACTTCAGGTTGATGCCGTACATCGCCGGTTCGGTGACGCCGAGATAGGCGGAGATGGCCGCCGGAACGGAGATCTCACGCTCGTTGTGCTTACGGCTAACGATAATGATGCCGGTCACCGCAGAGGCCTGTGCGATGTTAGAGAGGGCGATAATCGGCCAGACCGGGGTACCGCCGAGGCTCTGGATCATCTGCATATCGATGGCCAGCGTGGTCTGGTGCACGCCGGTGATCACCAGCGGGGCATACAGGAAGCCAAACAGCGCGGCACCGATTGGCGCGAAGCTGCCGGTCATCAGATGACGCACCGCGAAGGCTACGCCGTCGCCGATCATGCGGCCAAACGGACCGATAAAAGCGTGCGCCAGGAAGACGGCCAGGATCAGCGAGCAGACCGGCACCACCACCAGGTAGAGGTAATCCGGCACGATGCGCTTCAGACGCGTCTCAATAAAGCCCAGCGCCAGACCCGCCAGCAGGGCCGGAATGACCTGCGCCTGATAGCCCACCTTGGCGATGGTAAACAGGCCGAAGTTCCACACTTCCGGCACCTGCTGACCAAGTAAGTAAGCGTTCATTAACTGCGGAGAGACCAGCGTGACGCCCAGTACGATACCGAGAATTGGCGTACCGCCCATCTTGCGCACGGCGGACCAGCAGATCCCGACCGGCAGGTAGAAGAAGATCGCTTCGCCAATCAGCCACAGGAAGTCATAGATGCTTTGCAGCGCCGGGTACATCTGCGCCAGGGTTTTACCGTCGCTCATTGGCACATCGCCGATGACGTTACGGAAGCCCAAAATTAAGCCCCCGCTGATCAGCGCCGGCAGCAGCGGGAAGAAGATTTCTGCAAAGTGGGAAATCAGCTGCTCGTGCCACTTCATATTCTGGCGCGCCGCCTTCTTCGCCTGCTCTTTATCGGCAGAAGAGTGTCCGGTGGTCGCCAGCAGAGCCTGATAGTAATCGCCCACTTCGGTACCAATCACCACCTGGAACTGTCCGGCGTTGGTGAAGCAGCCTTTCACCATGGAAAGCTCTTCAATCGCCTTCGGGTTGGCCTTGGCCGGATCGTTCAGCACGAAGCGCAGGCGGGTAATGCAATGGCTGACGGTGGCGATGTTTTCGCGGCCGCCGACCAGGACGATCAGCCGATCGATATCTGCTTGTTTGACTTTACTCATCATGAAACCTCATGACAGATGTTGAGGGGGGTAATGACCTGAGCGCAAGCCTACTCCTTCAGCGTGACGGCGAAAATGGGAACGTTCCCGAAATCGGGCGAAGATCACAATAAACGATTCAGGGGGGTTATGAGAGACGGGCGGGAATAACGATCTGGCGCGGCTCGCTCCGCCCGTTGATCTGCTCGATCAGCTGCGCGGCGGCCTGTCTGCCGGACTCGGCGTAGCCCGGATCGACGGTGATAATTTCAGGGTGCAGGAACTTCATCAGCGGCGTGCTGCCGACGCTCGCCACCTGCAGGTTATCAATGCGCTGCTCCTGCAGATACTTGCTGGCACCCAGCGCAAGGGTGTCCGTGGCGCACACCAGCGCGGTGGTCTGCGGCGTCAGGACGCTGGCGACCTGCTCGTAGCCTTGCTTCATGCCCAGCCCCGGCAGGGAGGCCACGGCAGGGAGATTGTGCTTTTTGCAAAAGGCCAGATAGGCCTCGTGACGGCGCTTGCCGGTGGTAACGTCCGCGTGCGGCACGCCCAGATAGCTGATGTGGCGGTGGCCTTCTTCGTACAGGCGCTGCATCAGGGTGATAATCGCCCCCTCATCGTCATAACAGACGGAGGCAAAACCGTGGGCATCGCGCGCCAGCAGCACCAGAGACGGCTGCCAGTGTTTCAGCATCTCCTCGTCAATGCCGGTAAAACCAAACAGCACCACGCCGTCAATGTTACGGCGCTGGAGCATGCCGAGATGTTCTTCCACCAGCTGTGGCGAGAACTGGCTCTCCATCATGATCGGGTCATAGCCCTGCTCGTAGAAGGCGGGCAGCATGGTCTGAACGGCGAGGTTTTCGGAGAGGGAATCCAGACGCGAAACGATGATCGCAACCACTTTATCGCTCTGCCCGCGCATGGCGCGTGCGGAGCGGGAAGGGGAAAAACCGTGCTGATTCATGACCGCCTCAACGCGCTCGCGGGTGCGTTCGCTGACGCCGCTTTCGTTGTTCAGCACGCGTGAGACGGTTGATTTCCCCACGCCGCTTAAACGCGCGATGTCTTTAATTGTAAGGCGGTTCTGCATGCTGTTTTCCCTGTAACAACGACAAAATGGTCAATTGAGCCTAATGCTATAGCGCGATTTCGCTATGGGCAAAGTCTGGTTTACGTACTGTTTATTTGCAGGCGCGTATAATACCGCCCGAATCGTCACAAAGGGTACGCTTAAATCTTTATACTGCGCGGCGACACCCTGTTTTTTTACTTACCGGAGGCTTTATGGATCCCGATCCCGCACCTCTCCTGAACGGGAGAATTTGTTCTTTCCGGTAAGCCAGCTTTTGCTGTCTCACCGGTAATGTGAGGCAGCAACGTCCTAAACGTTCCTGCTTGAAAAATTGAGTGCCTGACAGGTACGGCTTTGCCACGCCTGAAGGGAATGCTGCGTCCGCCTGGCGGATGCGGAGGAATGTCTATGTTTAAAAATATCACCCGGCAGCTGCAGGCGCTGCTGAGCCGCCATCTGCCACACCGTCTTGTTCAGCGCGACCCGCTGCCCAATGCCAAAAACATGGCGGGAGCGGCGATCCCGGCGTCCCTGACCGAACGCTGCCTGAACGTGGCGGCGATGGATGAAAACGAAGTCTGGCGCGCCTTTGGCGGCCATCCGGAAGGGCTGAACGCGTCTGAAGTGGAAAAAATCCGCGCCGTGCACGGCGATAACCAGATCCCGGCGCAGAAGCCCTCTCCGTGGTGGGTGCACCTGTGGCTCTGCTACCGCAACCCGTTCAACCTGCTGCTGACCGTGCTCGGCATCATCTCTTACGCGACGGAAGATCTCTTTGCCGCGGGCGTGATTGCCCTGATGGTGGGTATCTCCACGCTGCTGAACTTCATTCAGGAAGCCCGCTCCACCAAAGCGGCAGACGCCCTGAAGGCGATGGTCAGCAATACCGCAACCGTCTCGCGCGTGATTAACGATCTCGGCGAAAACGCCTGGGTTGAGCTGCCCATTGACCAGCTGGTGCCGGGCGATCTGGTGAAGCTGGCGGCGGGAGACATGATCCCGGCGGATTTACGCATCATCCAGGCGCGGGATCTGTTCGTGGCGCAGGCCTCCCTGACCGGCGAGTCCCTGCCCGTTGAGAAGGTATCGCGCAGCCGCGACCCGCAGCAGATGAACCCGCTCGAGTGCGACACCCTGTGCTTTATGGGCACCACGGTGGTCAGCGGCACGGCGCAGGCAATTGTCACCGCCACCGGCGGCAACACCTGGTTTGGACAGCTTGCCGGGCGCGTCAGCGAGCAGGAGAGCGAGCCGAATGCGTTCCAGAAAGGGATTGGCCGCGTCAGCATGCTGCTGATCCGCTTTATGATGGTCATGACGCCGATTGTCCTGCTGATCAACGGCTACACCAAGGGCGACTGGTGGGAGGCGGCGCTGTTTGCGCTCTCCGTGGCCGTCGGCCTGACGCCGGAAATGCTGCCGATGATCGTTACCTCCACGCTGGCGCGCGGGGCGGTCAAACTCTCTAAACAAAAGGTGATCGTCAAACACCTCGACGCCATTCAGAACTTTGGCGCGATGGACATTCTCTGCACCGATAAAACCGGCACCCTGACGCAGGATAAAATCGTGCTGGAGAACCACACCGACATCGCCGGTAAAACCAGCGAGCGCGTGCTCCACAGCGCGTGGCTGAACAGCCACTACCAGACCGGGCTGAAAAACCTGCTCGACGTGGCGGTGCTGGAAGGCGTGGACGAGGAGGCCGCCCGTACGCTCTCCGGCCGCTGGCAGAAGGTGGACGAAATCCCGTTCGACTTCGAGCGCCGCCGCATGTCGGTGGTGGTGAGCGAGCAGCCGGACGTGCACCAGCTGATCTGCAAAGGCGCGCTGCAGGAGATCCTGAACGTCTCCACGCAGGTGCGCCACAACGGGGAGATCGTGCCGCTGGACGACACCATGCTGCGCCGCATCAAGCGCGTCACCGACAACCTGAACCGTCAGGGGCTGCGCGTGGTGGCGGTGGCGAGCAAATTCCTGCCCGCGCGGGAGGGGGACTATCAGCGTATCGACGAATCCGATTTGATCCTCGAGGGTTACATCGCATTCCTCGATCCGCCGAAAGAGACCACCGCACCGGCGCTGAAGGCGCTGAAGGCGAGCGGCATCACCGTCAAAATTCTCACCGGCGACAGCGAGCTGGTGGCGGCCAAAGTGTGTCACGAAGTGGGGCTGGACGCGGGCGACGTGGTGGTGGGGAGCGACATCGAGCACCTCACCGACGACGAACTGGCGCAGCTTGCCCAGCGCACGACGCTGTTTGCCCGCCTGACGCCGATGCACAAAGAGCGCATTGTGACGCTGCTGCGTCGTGAAGGGCACGTGGTGGGCTTTATGGGCGACGGCATCAACGATGCGCCCGCGCTGCGTGCGGCGGACATTGGCATCTCCGTGGACGGCGCCGTGGATATCGCCCGTGAAGCGGCGGATATCATCCTGCTGGAAAAGAGCCTGATGGTGCTAGAGGAGGGCGTCATCGAAGGGCGTCGCACCTTCGCCAACATGCTCAAGTACATCAAAATGACCGCCAGCTCCAACTTCGGTAACGTCTTCAGCGTGCTGGTGGCGAGCGCGTTTCTGCCGTTCCTGCCGATGCTCCCGCTGCACCTGCTGATCCAGAACCTGATGTACGATGTCTCTCAGGTAGCGATCCCGTTTGATAACGTTGATGACGAGCAGATCCAGAAGCCGCAGCGCTGGAACCCGGCCGATCTGGGCCGCTTCATGCTGTTCTTTGGGCCGATCAGCTCCATCTTCGACATTCTGACCTTCTGCCTGATGTGGTTTGTGTTCCACGCCAACACGCCGGAACACCAGACGCTGTTCCAGTCCGGCTGGTTCGTGGTAGGGCTGCTGTCCCAGACGCTGATTGTGCATATGATCCGCACGCGCCGCATTCCGTTCATCCAGAGCCGTGCCGCGTGGCCGCTGATTGTGATGACGGGCATTGTGATGGCGCTCGGGATTGCGCTGCCGTTCTCGCCTCTTGCAGGTTACCTGCAACTTCAGGCGCTGCCGCTGAGCTACTTCCCGTGGCTGGTGGCGATCCTCGCGGGCTATATGGTGCTGACCCAGATGGTGAAAGGGTTCTATGCGCGTCGATATGGGTGGCAGTAAACTCATTTTCCCACAATCCAAACGTAGGCCGGGTAAGGCGAAGCCGCCACCCGGCATCTGGCTTTCCTCCCAAATTCAACAACCTGTGATCTCCGTCGGCGCATTCGCTTGACGACAATTTGTACGCATGTTAACAGAATGTTTTGCCTGTATTTGGCCCGTCAGATAAGGAACATTCATGTTACGGTACAGTCTCTTAACCGCCGGGCTTATGCTCGGCGCCTCCGCTTTTGCCGCGCCGGCAGGCGATCTTCCCCTGATGCCCTGGCCTGCGAAGGTTGAACGCCCGACGACGCAGGGCGCGCTGGTGCTTAACAATCAACTCTCCGTGAGCGTCAGCGGCGACGATCTGGGGGACGCGGTCAACCGCCTGCGCCAGCGCATTGCGCTGCAAACCGGCTGGACGCTACAGCCACAGGCCGAAAAACCTGACAAGCCGACCATCCGTATCGCCATCGCTAAAAAGGTGAAGCCGCAGCCGCTGCCGGACAGCGATGAGAGCTACAAACTCATAGTGGATGCCAACGGCGTGAACATCTCCGCTAACACCCGCTTTGGCGCATTTCGCGCAATGGAAACCTTGCTCCAGCTGATGCAGAGCGGTGCCGAAAACACTTCGATTCCGTGGGTTACCATCGAAGATTCGCCGCGCTTCCCGTGGCGCGGGCTGCTGCTCGATTCGGCGCGCCATTTCATCCCGTTACCCGATATCAAGCGTCAGATCGACGGCATGGCTGCGGCCAAGCTCAACGTCCTGCACTGGCATCTGACCGACGATCAGGGCTGGCGCTTTACCTCGAAGCGTTATCCAAAATTAACCCAGCTTGCCAGCGACGGGCTGTTCTACACCCCTGAGCAGATGCGCGAGATTGTGCGTTACGCTGCCGAACGCGGCATACGCGTGGTGCCGGAAATCGATATGCCGGGCCACGCCTCAGCGATTGCCGTCGCCTATCCAGAACTGATGAGCGCGCCGGGGCCGTACGCTATGGAGCGCCACTGGGGCGTGCTGAAGCCGGTGCTGGATCCCACCATAGAGGCGACCTACACATTCGCCGACGCGATGGTCAGCGAACTGGCGGCGATCTTCCCCGATCCGTATCTGCATATCGGCGGCGATGAGGTGGACGACAGCCAGTGGAAGGCAAACGCGGCGATCCAGAGATTTATGCGCGACAACAAACTGGCGGACAGCCACGCGCTGCAGGCGTATTTCAACCGCAAGCTGGAGACGATCCTTGAGAAGCATCACCGGCAGATGGTCGGCTGGGATGAGATCTACCATCCCGATCTGCCGAAAAGCATTCTGATCCAGTCCTGGCAGGGACAGGACGCGCTGGGGCAGGTGGCGCAGAACGGCTATAAGGGCATTCTCTCAACCGGCTTCTACCTCGACCAGCCCCAGTCCACCGCCTATCACTACCGCAACGAAATCGTGCCGCAGGGGCTGAATGGCGTGGACGTGATAGCGGACACCGACAGCGTCCAGAGCTGGGCTTTCTCCATGCCGCGCCTGAAGGGCAAGCCGGTGGAAGGCAGCTTTACGCTGGTGAAAGGCGACGCCGGCTGGCGCGGTTTTATTGATTTTGCCGGGAAATCGCGTCGGGCGGTGAATAACATTCAGTGGCGCGACGACAACCAGGTGACCTTTACCGTCGACACCTGGATGGGTGAAACGCGCCCGGTGGCCAACGTTGATAACGACAAACTCACCGGCTATTTCCTGGTGGGAAACACCCGCTACCCGATTAGCGGCGCGCGTCTGGACGACGTGCCGAAAGGTACCCCTCCGGTCGTGCCGGACGTGGCGAATCAGGCCAACCTGCTCGGCGGCGAAGCCGCGCTGTGGGCGGAAAACGTGGTCGCGCCGGTGCTGGACATCCGCCTGTGGCCGCGCGCCTTTGCGGTGGCGGAGCGGCTGTGGTCCGCGCAGGACGTCAACGACGTCGATAACATGTATACCCGCCTGCAGGCGATGGACAGCTGGTCGACGGTTTCCGTCGGGCTGCAGCAGCATACCCAGCAGCAGGTGCAGTTCACGCGCCTCGCTAACAATGCGGACACCCTGCCGTTGCAAATCCTCGCTCAGGCGCTCGAGCCGGCCCAGTATTACACCCGCCAGCACCTGAAGTTCCAGGCCGGAAACTACCATCAGTTTGAGCCGCTTAACAGACTTGCAGATGCGCTGAACGCCGAAAGCGCTACCGTGCGTCAGATGCACAAGTGGGTGGACCGCCTGGTGAGCGACGCGGAAGACACGGAGAGCGCCGAGGCGCTGCGCCACGTCTTTAACCGCTGGCAGAACAACACCAGCGACGTGCTGGCTTTGAGCGAAAACAGCTATCAGCTGAAGGCCATTAAGCCGGTCATTCTGGAGGTGGATAAGCTGGCCTCGATTGGCCTGAGGCTGACGGATCTGGTGGCGCGTCAGGGGACGCTGGACGACAAAGAGATCGCGTCGATCCAGAGCGAGCTGGACAGCGCGGCGAAGGTGCAGGATGAGGTGGTGATTGCGGCGGTCTATCCGCTGGAGACGCTGCTACGCGCCACGCGAAATCAGTAACACACATGCCCGGTGGCGCTGCGCTTACCGGGCCTACGTGGTGTGTAGGCCCGGCAAACGAAGTGCCGCCGGGCGTAAAGGCCACTCAGTTCTTCAGAACCCACGCCTCTTTCCAGTGTGCGCCAACGCCTGGCTCATACTGGTTTGCGGTTGGGCTGTACTGCACGCAGAAGCCGCTGTACGGGAAAGGCTTACATTCGTAGGTCTTACCGTCTTTAGGCTGAAGCACCACGGTACCTGCCTTGTACGACGCGATATTGTCCGGGAAGGTAAAGTCGTGGTGGCCGGTGCTATCCGCAGCGGCATCGCCTTCCAGCATCAGGTTCAGGACGTCCTGCGCGAACAGGGTGCCGTCTTTATTGGTCGCGTAGTATTTCAGCATGTGGTGGCCGGCGGTCACGTCGGTCAGGGTCATGGTGACGTCCTGATTGCTGTTGTTCATGTCCTGCTTCAGGTAGCCTTTTTCCGCACCGTGGTGGTTCATCACGTGTGCTTCAAAATTCACGTCACCCTGCGTATTCACGTGGAAGGTCACGGTCGCGTTGCCATGTTCGATTTTGCTGTATTGCAGATCGGTAACGGCAATGGTCTCATTCACCTGCGCTTTTTGCTCTTCATAAGAGATAGCAACGGACTGCAGCGTGCTGCCGTCTTTCACGAATACGCTGTTGGCGCCGTGAACCGGGCTGATGTCACCGGCTTCATCCTTCACGCCGACGCGCACGTCGTGCTGCGCGGTGTTGATCTTCTGCGCCAGATCGTAGGACCACTGGTTAGCGTCGCCTTGTTCAGCAGAGCCGATGGTCATCTCGGTGCGCATGGCGGTCACTTCGCCGTGGGCGTCGAAGAAGCGTGCGATAACTTTATCGCCCACGTTCAGGTTATTACCGGCAATCTGGCCGCTCAGGGTTTTGCTCCACTCGGACACAACCGCAGGCGTTTCGTCCGGGGTAACGTTGCCGCCATTCCCGAAATCAACGTCGATAGCCTGATAGAAGCTGTTTGTGGTATCTGCAATTTCCCATACGCCGTAAATTACCTGATAACCTGTGCGTTCAGGAACATTACAGGTCATGGATTTAGTTACGGCTGGCGCCTGGCTATTTCCGTTAATTGTACAGAACGGGGTTAATTCAAACTGATCGCGAGTTAGCGGTTTATTTGGATCCCAGTTTTGTTTGGTAATGTAATAACGCCAGTTGGTAGTTTTGTGCGGCGCAGTATGGTGCCAGACAAATTCATGCGGGCCCGCGGTCATCGGGTTTTTAGTCCACGCATTCAGGCTCTGCTTATCCAACTGAGAATATTGAGAGATACCCGCGCTGGCGAGGTGTCCGTCTGCTGGCTCTGCCCCGGTCGGGAAGCCGGAGGTTTTCTCTACGCTCTGCGGTTCATACTGTACGGAGCCGCAATCAATATTTTGACCCAGCTTACACATATAGGCGCGGCTGGCAGGAGATTCAATATATCCGTGAGCAAATGCCGAAGATGCAACGGTCACTGTTGCGAGGGCAAGTGCAATTTTTGAAAGTTTCATTACTCATCCATTATTAGAGAATATTACTAGGCGAGGGAGAGTCTAATAATGGATCTGGCTCTGTGTCATTTTACCCGGAGAGTAAAAATAACCGAAATAAAAAAGGCAGCCCGAGCTGCCTTCTGTTTATTGAAATGTATTAACGACGTACGGCGATCGCTTCAATTTCAATTTTCACGTCTTTTGGCAGACGCGCCACTTCCACGCAGGAGCGCGCCGGGAAGGTGGCGTTGTGCTCGGTGAAGAACGCTTCGTAAGTGGCGTTAACGGTGGCGAAGTCGTTCAGATCTTTCACGAACACCGTCGTTTTGACGATATCACCCACTTTCAGGCCCGCAGATTCAACGATAGCCTGCACGTTTTCCAGCGACTGACGCGCCTGAGCCGCCACGTCGGCCGGTACTTCACCGGTTTTCGGGTTTACCGGGATCTGGCCAGAGGTGATGATCATGCTGCCCAGATCAACGCCCTGAACGTATGGGCCGATAGCCGCTGGTGCATTTTCCGTCGCGAGTACTTTGCTCATTTTTTCTCCAGAATTACAGCGTTAAGAATGTTCCCGGCCATTATAACAGCCGGGATTTCATTACCAACCTCAATTAGTTGGCCAGCACCACATAATGGGAAAACTCTTTTTCGCAGTATTTGCATTTGAGCGCGATGTCATTGGCGCGCTTTTTCACTGCAAAGCTGGACGAAACCGGCTCGGCGTGGCTGATGCAGTTGCTGTTCGGGCAGACCAGCACGCTTTCGATACGCTCCGGCAGGCTCGGGCGGGATTTGCCCACCACGTCGTAATCGTCGATGCGGTTAACCGTGGCGTCCGGCGCGTACAGCGACAGCTGGTTGACCTGCTCGTCGGTCAGGAAGGTGTTCTCGATCTTGATCAGATCTTTACGGCCCATTTCGCCGGAAGGCAGGTTCAGGCCGATGGTGATGCGCTGGTCGGTTTCGGTCAGTTTGAACAGCGTCAGCAGCTTAAAGCCCACCTGCGCAGGGATGTGGTCAATCACGGTGCCACGCTTGATGGCTTCAACCTGGAGTTTGTTATCGTGTGTCATGGTCGTCTCCCCTTACAGAGCTAATTCGCGATTCAGAACCAGTGCCAGTAACGCCTGGCGAGCGAAGATGCCGTTTCCGGCCTGCTGGAAGTACCAGGCGTGCGGCGTTTTATCCACGTCGGTGGCAATCTCATCGATGCGCGGCAGCGGGTGCAGCACCTTCATGTTGTCGCGCGCGCCGTCGAGGTCGCTGGCGCGCAGCACGAACTGCGCCTTCACGTTGGCGTATTCGGACGGATCCAGACGCTCTTTCTGCACGCGGGTCATATAGAGAATATCCACGTTGCCCACCACCTCTTCGATGCTGGCGTGCAGGCTCCACGTAATGCCTTTCTCGTCCAGCATGTCGAGGATGTACTGCGGCATCGCCAGCGCGTCCGGGGCGATGAAGAAGAAGCGGTTGCCGCTAAATTTCGCCAGCGCCTGGGTCAGGGAGTGGACGGTGCGGCCGTACTTCAGGTCGCCGACCATGGCGATGTTCAGGTTTTCAAGCGTGCCCTGCGTCTCCTGAATGGTGAACAGGTCCAGCAGGGTCTGCGTCGGATGCTGGTTGGCGCCGTCACCGGCGTTCAGCACCGGAATGCCGCCGGAAAACTCGGTGGCCAGACGCGCCGCGCCCTCCTGCGGATGACGCATCACAATCGCGTCCACGTAGGTGCTGATCACTGAAATGGTATCCGCCAGGGTTTCGCCTTTTTTGCCCAGCGACGTGTTGCTGCTGTCCGAGAAGCCCACCACGCTCGCGCCCAGGCGGTACATGGAGGTTTCAAAGGAGAGGCGGGTGCGCGTCGAGGCTTCAAAGAAACAGCTCGCGATCACCTTGTGCTTCAGCAGCTCTGGCTGCGGATTGGCCTTCAGTTTTGCCGCGGTTTCCAGAACCAGTTCCAGCTCTTCGCGGCTGAGGTCGTTTATGGAAATGATGTGTTTTTGATAAAGCGGATTCATGTTTATCTCCTGACGCCGGGCAAAAAAAAGCCCCTCAAATGAGGGGCTCTGGGAATAGGTTTAGCAACGGGAAGAAAAACGGCAGGCCAGCGTCTGATTTCAGACGCGGTAAGACGTTATGTCGTACACGCTTGACCATGCTTCCTCCCGGCAAATTGTCGGGCATTATACGCAGCTCGTTTTTGGGATCAAGCGATTTAATGCACGCTTTACTCAATGCAAACGGTTCTTTATGAATATTAATGCATTCTGAGTAAATAATTAATTTGCTTATGCACCAGCGCGGTACGCTTCACCACTCGGGGCGCGACCCAGACAATACTGCTTCCCGCCACCACGCCTAAAATTTCCGGTAACTGGTGATAATCCAGAATACGCGCCACCGCGCGGCCATATCCGGCAACGGTATGAATAAGGATAAATTCGCTATTGTGCTCCACGCTTACCACCATTTCGGAGACGGTACGCGCGGCGTCGGGGGCAGGGCGCAGCTGGGGATTCAGCGAATAAATCTTTAGCCCTTTGGCATTGCGAATTTTTATGACGCCGAGCAACTTGAGCAGACGTGAAACGGTGGACTGGCTGATGGTCTCAAAACCCCGCTCCTGCAAGTCGCGGCGGATCTCTTCCTGAGAGAGATAGCTCTTTTCCGCGATCAGACGCTGGCAGACCGTTAGCTGTAGTTGCTCTTTGGGAGAGTACTCTTCGTAATCCATCATAGTTCCCATATCAGTTCCCGAAAAAACCGGTGGCACCGCACCGATCCGTAGGCCGGATAAGCGCAGCGCCATCCGGCAAATCACAACAACGCGCCCAGGCTTAACGCCACCATAATCACCACCGTCAAAATCCCCAGCAGCGGCGCGACCCATTTCAGATAACGCACGTAGGGCACGCGGGCGATAGCCAGCCCGCCCATCACGACGGCAGAGGTGGGGGTGATAAGGTTAACGATGCCGGACGCCGACTGGTAAGCCGTAACCACCAGGTCGCGGTTGACGTTAGCGAAATCGGCAAGGGGCGCCATGATCGGCATCGTCAGAACGGCCAGGCCGGACGAAGAAGGCACAAGAAACGACAGCACCACCTCCAGCCAGTACATCACGTTAATGAACGCCACCGTCGACAATCCGGTGACCATCCCCTCGGCGCTGTGCAAAATGGTGTGGGTAATCATGCCCTTATCCATAATCACTACGATACCGCGCGCGATGCCGATAATCAGCGCGACGCCCAGCAAATCTCGCGCGCCGTTGATAAACGTCGACGTCAGCTCCTCTTCGCTCATGCGGGCGATAAGCCCAACGATAATGGCGCTGGCGAGGAACACCGCCGAGATCTCCGCCATCCACCAACCCAGCACCGCCACGCCGTAGATCATCACCGCGAAGGCGAGGGCGAAAATCACCAGGATGAGTTTGCGCACCGGGGTAAATTCCAGCGACTGCTCGCCCTTGTTGCCGAGGAAGTGGGCGAGGTTCTCCTCCTGTTTATCCGCCACGATCGACAGCGACGGATCTTTGCGCACCTTGCGGGCATAGCGCATCACCCACGCCACGCAGATGATCCAGCCGATGACCAGCAGCGCGATGCGCAGCATGATCCCATTGGTGAAGGGGATCCCGGCTGCGTTAGCGGCGATCACCGTCGCGAACGGGTTAATGGTGGATCCGAGCGTGCCGATCCCCGCCCCGAGCAGTACGGTGGACGCGGCAACCACCGGATCGAACCGCGCCGCCAGCATCACCGGCACCAGTAAGGTATAGAAGGGCAGCGACTCTTCGGCCATGCCGTAAATCGTGCCGCCTGCGGCAAACAGCGCCATCAGGATCGGGATCATCCACTCTTCGCGCCCGCGCAGCTTAGTGGTGACGCGCTCGATCCCGGCGTCAATCGCTCCGGTTTTGGTGACGATCCCGAGAAATCCCCCGATGATCAGGATAAACAGCGCAACGTCGATCGCCCCGGCCTGGCCGGACTCCGGATCGTACAGTCCGGCAATCGGCGCCATCAGCACCGACACCAGCCCCTGCGGATGCGATGCCACGTGCGCATAGGTGCCGGCAACCGGCACCTCTTTGCCGAGCGCCTCGTTCATCGCCATATGGTACTGCCCGGCCGGAACAATCCACGTCAGCACGGCAACCACGGCAATCAGAAAAAAGAGAATGGTGTAAGCGGAGGGAAACTTGAACTTGCCCATGATGTTCTCCTGAAACCCGGCGCACCCCGCGGCGCGCCGGGCGGTGATTAGTCGCCGAGTGTCGCCACCATGACCGCCTTAATGGTGTGCATGCGGTTTTCTGCTTCGTCAAAGACGATGGAGTTCGGTGATTCAAAGACCTCTTCCGTCACCTCCAGCCCCTTCAGGCCGTACGCCATCTCGATCTCGCGGCCCACTTTAGTGTGCTCGTTGTGGAACGCGGGCAGGCAGTGCATGAACTTGACGTTCGGGTTGCCGGTGGCCTTCATGACGTCCGCGTTGATTTGATACGGCTTCATCAGGCTGACGCGCTCGGCCCAGGCCTCCTTCGGCTCGCCCATGGAGACCCACACGTCGGTGTAGAGGAAATCGGTGCCCTGTACGCCTTCTTCCACGTCGTCGGTGAGGGTGATGCGTGCGCCCGTTTCTTTGGCGATGGCGCGGCACTGCTCAACCAGCCCGGCTTCCGGCCAGAAGGATTTCGGTGCCACGAGGCGGATATCCATCCCCATCTTGGCCGCGCCGACCATCAGGGAGTTGCCCATGTTGTTGCGCGCGTCGCCGAGATAGGCAAAGCTCAACTCCGGCAGAGTTTTGCCCGGTGAATGCTCCAGCATGGTCATCAGGTCAGCGAGAATTTGCGTCGGGTGGAACTCGTCGGTCAGGCCGTTCCATACCGGCACGCCCGCGTACTCGCCCAGCTCCTCGACGATAGCCTGGCCGTAGCCGCGGTACTCGATGCCGTCATACATGCGGCCCAGCACGCGGGCGGTGTCTTTCATCGACTCTTTATGGCCGATCTGCGACCCGCTTGGGCCGAGGTAGGTGACCTGCGCGCCCTGGTCAAACGCGCCCACTTCGAAAGCGCAGCGGGTGCGGGTGGAGGTTTTTTCAAAGATCAGGGCGATGTTTTTCCCGACCAGCGTCTGCTTTTCGCGCCCGGCCTTTTTGGCCGCCTTGAGCTCGATGGCGAGGTCGATCAGGTACTGAATTTCCGCCGGGGTGTAGTCCAGCAGTTTGAGGAAGTTGCGGTTTTTCAGGTTGATGGTCATGGCTAAATCCTTTTTAAAATGAGTGATCAGTTACGAATCAGCGTGCCTTTCTCGCCCGCCAGGATCTCCGCGCCGTCGGCCAGCGCGCCGATCCCGGCAATGCCGTTGCAGGCCTCAACAAACTCGCGGCAGGCGGCGACCTTCGGCCCCATCGATCCGGCGTCGAACGGCATGTCTTTAAGCAGTTCCGGCGTCACCTGCGCCAGCGGGCGCTGGGTCGGCTTGCCCCAGTCGAGGTACACCGCGTCGGCATCGGTGAGGATCAGCAGGGCGTCGGCCTCGATCTGACGCGCCAGCAGGGCGGCGGAGAGGTCTTTGTCGATCACCGCCTCAATGCCGCGATAGCCGTTGGCGTTTTCCACTACCGGCACGCCGCCGCCGCCGTTGCAGATGACCAGGTGGTCGCGCTGGATCAGCGCCGTGATGGCGTCGCTCTCCACGATGCGCTTCGGCTGCGGAGAGGGCACCACGCGGCGGAAATAGGCGCCGTCTGCCCTGAACGTCCAGCCTTTTTCTGCGGCCAGCGCTTTCGCCTGCGCTTCGCTGTACACCGGACCGATGTACTTGGTCGGGTTGCTGAACGCCGGGTCGGCGGCGTCCACTTCCACCTGGGTGAGCAGGACGCTCACCTCACGCTGCGGCAGATTGTTTTTCAGCGCCTGCTGGAGCATGTAGCCGATCATCCCCTGGCTTTCCGCGCCGAGAACGTCCAGCGGGTAGGGCGTCACTTTGTCGTAGGCGCTGTTTTGCAGCGCCAGCAGCCCGACCTGCGGCCCGTTGCCGTGCACCAGCACCACACGCCACTGCGCCGTCAGCCCGGCGATGGTGCGGGCGGCCTGCTCGATGTTCTGGCGCTGGATATCCGCTTCCAGCGGCTCGCCGCGCTTAAGCAGCGCGTTGCCGCCCAGAGCCACAACCAGAGTGGGTTTTCGTTCCATGATGGCTCCTTAAATTCCGTCGCGTTCCAGTGGGCAGCTCATGCAGCGCGCGCCGCCGCGACCGCGTCCCAGTTCGTCGCCGGGGATCGGCAGCACGGTAATGCCCGCTTTGTCGTACTTCTCGTTGGTCCAGACGTTACGCTCGTAGCCAATCACCACGCCCGGGCGGATGGTCAGAACGTTGTTGGCGTCGTTCCACTGCTCGCGTTCCGCTTCAAAGGCGTCGCCGCCGGTGGTGATCAGGCGGACCTGGTTAATGCCGAGGGCTTTTTCGATGGCGTGCAGCAGGTCGGTTTCCTGAGTGCGCAGCAGGCCGCCGCGTCCGTCCGGCGTGAGCGTCCAGCACTGGGCGTCTTTGCGCACCACTTCCGGATAGACGGAGAAAGTGTCCACGTCGATGTGGGTCATCACCGTGTCGAGGTGCATGCAGGAGCGGTGTTTTGGCAGCTCAACGGCAATAACGCGTTCGGCCTGACGGTGTTTAAACAGGCTGTTGGCGAGGAACTCCACGCCCTGCGGCGTCGTGCGCTCGGACATGCCGATCAATACCGACCCGCGGCCAATCACCAGTACGTCACCGCCTTCTAAGGTGGCGTGGTCGTAATTAATATTCTCGTCGCCGAAATACTTAATAAAATCGCCGTCGGCAAATGCCGGATGCCAGCGATATATCGCGCGCAGATTATTGGTTTCACGCTGGCGGGCGGGTTTCGCCATTGGGTTAATGGACACGCCGTTATAAATCCAGCAGGAGGTATCGCGGGTAAATAAGTGGTTCGGCAGCGGCTTCATAATAAAATCATTCGCCGTGTGGGTATCCACTACCATATTTTTAATGGCTGCCGGAATTTCGCCGTAGGTTAATCCCCCGCTTAATCGCCGCGCCAGTTCGCGGTGCGGCATATCCGCCAGCCAGCCGCGCACGTCGCCGGCAAAGGTTGGCCCGAGGCGATAATCGGAGATTTGCGTTTCAAGAAGCCAGGCTTTCGCTTCTGCAATATCAAGGGTTTGCGTGAGAAGGTCGGTCAACAGCAGGACTTCCACACCCTGCTCGCGCAGCGTGTTTGCGAAGATGTCATGCTCCTCACCCGCCCGTTCAACCGACAGTACATCATCAAATAACAGCTCCTGACAGTTTGAGGGGGTTAACCGCTTCAGACTTAAATTAGGGCGGTGCAGCATAACGCTACGCAATTGACCAATTTCAGAACCGACGTAATGCTTTTCCATAATTATTCCTTTAACTGTTTTTCAGAATAAAAAGGGCATGCGCCATGTGGTGTGTTTAATTACATGGCGGCTAAGCTCAATTGATTTCGTGATTTATAGTAGGCAGTTAAATAATCCGTAATGTGATATTGCTCACGCGAAAATGGATATTAATGCGTTTGTTTTCATTTGCATGATTCGCATCAGATAATGATTAATTTCATATTATTGGGAGTTGAATAGCTAAGCAGGATCCGGTGGCATTATTTGAGGTTGTTATTATTTTGTGGAATTACACATTTTGTAATTATTAGTTATCTGTTTGATTTTAAACGATTAAATAAAGTGGAAAGAATGGCTATGCAATAATGACAATTAACTATTTTTGACTTAAGGAAAATCCATAAATAATTATGGGCTTATAACGGAAATTATCAAAGTCGTAAAATGTGATACGGCAGCGGGTTTTGTTATTAAGCTCTTTATTTCAGTGGGTTATGTGAGAACCTTAGCGCGCGCGAAATGAGGTTATGCATAACCGCTGCATAATTGCCTGGGCAGTATTAACAGCGGGTTAACACCTTTTCCGATAAACATGCGCTCGCGCAAGCCTCGTCGAAAAAGGGCTGGTATGGCAGGCTTAACTCTCGTATAAAAGACAAAAATGAAACGTTGTTTTACATCGAGAGGTTTCCCATGATTATCGGCAACATCCACCATCTGCAGTCCTGGCTGCCTGACGCGCTGCGCCAGGCCATTGAGCACGTTAAAGCCCACGTCACCGACGCCACGCCGCTCGGCAAGCATGACATCAACGGCAACAGCCTGTTTTATCTGGTGTCAGAAGACATGACCCAGCCGTTCGCCGAGCGCCGCGCCGAGTACCACGCGCGCTATCTGGATATCCAGATTGTGCTGAAGGGCCAGGAAGGGATGACGTTCAGCACCCTGCCGCACGGCACGCCGGACACCGACTGGCTGGCGGATAAAGACATCGCGTTCCTGCCGGAAGGCGAGCAGGAGAAAACCGTGGTGCTGAGCGAAGGGGATTTTGTGGTGTTCTGGCCGGGTGAAGTGCATAAGCCGCTGTGCGCGGTGGGGGAGCCGGCAAAGGTCAGAAAAGTGGTTGTTAAAATGCTGGTGGAGTAAGTTCCCCTCACCCCAGCCCTCTCCCACAGGGAGAGGGCACCAGACTGCACCCACGCATAATGTGATCCAGCTTAAACTTCCCGCACTCCCTCCTCATCTCCCATTTACCTCCCCTTTTTCTGCGTCATAGTATGATCGTTAAATTAATGAACACTGTTCTATAATGTAGAACAAAATGATTCAACAAGGAGATCTTATGCCGCAGTCCGCGTTGTTCACGGGAATCATTCCCCCTGTCTCCACCATTTTTACCGCCGACGGCCAGCTTGATGAGCAGGGCACCGCCGCGCTGATCGACGATCTCATCAAAGCAGGCGTTGACGGCCTGTTCTTCCTGGGCAGCGGCGGCGAGTTCTCCCAGCTCAGCGCCGAAGAGCGTAAAACCATTGCCCGCTTTGCTATCGATCATGTCGATCGTCGTGTGCCGGTGCTGATCGGCACCGGCGGCACCAACGCCCGGGAAACCATTGAACTCAGCCAGCACGCGCAGCAGGCGGGCGCGGACGGCATCGTGGTGATCAACCCCTACTACTGGAAGGTGTCGGAAGCAAACCTGATCCGCTATTTCGAACAGGTGGCCGACAGCGTCACGCTGCCGGTGATGCTCTATAACTTCCCGGCGCTGACCGGGCAGGATCTGACTCCGGCGCTGGTGAAAACCCTGGCCGATTCGCGCAGCAATATTATTGGCATCAAAGACACCATCGACTCCGTCGCCCACCTGCGCAGCATGATCCTCACCGTTAAAGCCGCTCATCCGCACTTCACCGTGCTGTGCGGCTACGACGATCATCTGTTTAATACCCTGCTGCTCGGCGGCGACGGGGCGATTTCGGCCAGCGGCAACTTTGCCCCGCAGGTGTCGGTGAATCTTCTGAAAGCCTGGCGGGATAAAGACGTGGCGAAAGCGGCTGAGTATCATCAGACCCTGCTGCAAATCCCGCAGATGTATCAGCTGGATACGCCGTTTGTGAACGTCATTAAAGAGGCGATCGTGCTTTGTGGTCGTCCTGTCTCCACGCACGTGCTGCCGCCCGCCACGCCGCTGGACGAGCCGCGTAAGGCGCAGCTGAAAACCCTGCTGCAACAGCTCAAGCTCTGCTGAGCCGGACGATAACGATGACCATTGAGAAAATTTTCACCCCACAGGACGATGCGTTTTATGCGGTGATCACCCACGCGGCGGGGCCGCAGGGCGCGCTGCCGCTGACCCCGCAGATGCTGATGGAATCCCCCAGCGGCAACCTGTTCGGCATGACGCAGAACGCCGGGATGGGCTGGGACGCCAACAAGCTGACCGGCAAAGAGGTGCTGATTATCGGTACCCAGGGCGGTATTCGCGCCGGAGATGGACGCCCGGTTGCGCTGGGCTACCACACCGGACACTGGGAAATCGGCATGCAGATGCAGGCGGCGGCGAAGGAGATCACCCGCAACGGCGGGATCCCGTTTGCGGCCTTCGTCAGCGATCCGTGCGACGGGCGCTCGCAGGGCACGTACGGCATGTTCGACTCCCTGCCGTATCGTAACGACGCGGCGATCGTGTTTCGCCGTCTGATCCGTTCCCTCCCGACGCGCCGGGCGGTGATCGGCGTGGCCACCTGCGATAAAGGGCTACCCGCCACCATGATCGCGCTGGCCTCCATGCACGACCTGCCGACCATTCTGGTGCCGGGCGGGGCGACGCTGCCGCCAACCGTGGGGGAAGACGCAGGCAAGGTGCAGACCATCGGCGCGCGCTTTGCCAACCACGAGCTCTCCTTGCAGGAGGCCGCCGAGCTCGGCTGTCGCGCCTGCGCGTCGCCGGGCGGCGGCTGCCAGTTCCTCGGCACGGCGGGCACCTCGCAAGTGGTGGCGGAAGCGCTGGGGCTGGCGCTGCCGCACTCCGCGCTGGCGCCGTCCGGGCAGGCGGTGTGGCTGGAGATCGCCCGCCAGTCGGCGCGGGCGGTGAGCGAGCTGGATAACCGCGGCATTACCACGCGCGATATCCTCACCGATAAAGCCATCGAAAACGCCATGGTGATCCACGCTGCGTTCGGCGGTTCAACGAACTTACTGCTGCACATCCCGGCCATTGCCCACGCGGCGGGCTGCACTATTCCGGACGTAGAGCACTGGACGCGCGTCAACCGCAGGGTGCCGCGCCTGGTGAGCGTGCTGCCCAACGGCCCGGACTATCACCCGACCGTGCGCGCGTTCCTCGCGGGCGGCGTGCCGGAGGTGATGCTCCACCTGCGCGATCGCGGCCTGCTGCATCTGGACGCCATGACCGTCACCGGCCAGACGGTGGGCGAGAACCTCGACTGGTGGCAGACGTCCGAGCGCCGTAAGCGCTTCCGCCAGTGCCTGCGCGAGCAGGACGGCGTGGAGCCGGATGACGTGATCCTGCCGCCGGAGAAAGCAAAAGCGAAAGGGCTGACCTCGACGGTCTGCTTCCCGACGGGCAACATCGCGCCGGAAGGTTCGGTGATCAAGGCCACGGCGATCGACCCGTCGGTGGTGGATGACGATGGCGTTTACCGCCACACCGGCCGGGTGCGAGTGTTTGTCTCGGAAGCGCAGGCGATCAAGGCCATCAAGCGGGAAGAGATTGCGCAGGGCGATATCATGGTGGTGATCGGCGGCGGGCCGTCCGGCACCGGTATGGAAGAGACCTACCAGCTTACCTCCGCGCTGAAGCATATCTCGTGGGGCAAGACGGTGTCGTTAATCACCGATGCGCGCTTCTCGGGCGTATCGACGGGTGCCTGCTTCGGCCACGTGTCGCCGGAGGCGCTGGCGGGCGGGCCGATCGGCAAGCTGCGCGACAATGACATCATCGAGATTGCCGTCGACCGCCTGACATTAACAGGCAGCGTGAACTTTATCGGCACCGCGGATAACCCGCTGACGCCGGAGGAGGGCGCGCGCGAGCTGGCGCTGCGGCAGACGCACCCGGACCTGCACGCCCACGACTTTTTGCCGGACGATACCCGGCTGTGGGCGGCATTGCAGTCCGTGAGCGGCGGCACCTGGAAAGGCTGTATTTATGACACCGATAAAATTATTGAGGTAATTAACGCCGGTAAAAAAGCGCTCGGCATTTAATTATTTTTCACGCGATTGTCGTCTACGGAATATATTCCGTGGGCGGCTTTTACGTATCTATAATTTGTTAATTTAAACAATACGTTGCGATATATCGTTGGCGTCACAAAAGCAAAATAACGTAATTCAGAAATAAGATATGACCATTGCTGGCTAATTGAACAGCTCATTACACTCCATTAACACGATGTTGTAATTCAGCACACTACCAAAGGGTGTAATTCTGATGACGCAATTAACCATGAAAGACAAAATTGGCTACGGGCTGGGTGACACCGCCTGCGGCTTTGTCTGGCAGGCCACGATGTTCCTGCTGGCCTATTTCTACACCGACGTGTTTGGACTCTCCGCGGGCATTATGGGCACGCTGTTTTTAGTCTCCCGCGTGCTCGACGCCGTGACCGACCCGCTGATGGGGCTGCTGGTAGACCGCACCCGCACGCGGCACGGTCAGTTCCGCCCGTTCCTGCTGTGGGGCGCCATCCCGTTTGGCATCGTCTGCATGCTGACCTTCTACACGCCGGACTTCTCCGCGCAGGGCAAAATCATCTACGCCTGCGCGACCTACATTCTTCTGACCCTGGTCTACACCTTCGTTAACGTCCCGTACTGCGCCATGCCGGGGGTGATCACCGCCGACCCGAAAGAGCGCCACGCCCTTCAGTCCTGGCGTTTCTTCCTCGCCGCGGCGGGCTCGCTCGCCATCAGCGGCATCGCGCTGCCGCTGGTCAGCATCATCGGCAAGGGGGACGAGCAGGTGGGCTATTTCGGCGCCATGTGCGTGCTGGGGCTGACCGGCGTGGTGCTGCTCTACGTCTGCTTCTTCACCACCAAAGAGCGCTACACCTTTGAGGTGCAGCCGGGCTCGTCGGTGGCGAAAGATCTCAGGCTGCTGCTCGGCAACGGCCAGTGGCGCATCATGTGCGCGTTCAAGATGATGGCGACCTGCTCCAACGTGGTGCGCGGCGGGGCGACGCTCTACTTCGTGAAATACGTGATGGATCACCCGGAGATGGCGACCCAGTTTTTACTCTACGGCAGCCTCGCCACCATGTTCGGCTCGCTCTGCTCCTCACGCCTGCTGGGCCGCTTCGACCGCGTCACCGCCTTCAAGTGGATCATCGTCGCTTACTCGCTCATCAGCCTGCTGATTTTCTTCACCCCGGCCGAGCACATCGCGCTGATTTTCGCCCTCAACATCCTGTTCCTGTTCGTCTTCAACACCACCACGCCGCTGCAGTGGCTGATGGCCTCCGACGTGGTGGATTACGAGGAGAGCCGCAGCGGGCGTCGCCTCGACGGGCTGGTGTTCTCCACTTACCTGTTCAGCCTGAAGATTGGCCTGGCGATTGGCGGGGCGGTTGTGGGTTGGATCCTGGCCTGGGTGAACTACTCCGCCAGCAGCAGCGTGCAGCCGGTTGAGGTGCTCACCACCATCAAAATTCTGTTCTGCGTGGTGCCGGTGGTGCTCTACGCGGGCATGTTCATCATGCTGTCGTTCTACAAGCTCACCGACGACCGCGTGGAGGCCATCAGCCAGCAGCTGATCAAACACCGCGCGGCGCAGGGCGAGGCTGTTCCCGACGCCGCGACAGCCGCATCCCATTAACCGGAGGCAACATGGAAATTACTAACCCGATCCTGACCGGCTTCAACCCGGACCCGTCCCTGTGCCGTCAGGGCGAGGACTACTACATCGCCACCTCGACCTTCGAGTGGTTCCCGGGCGTGCGCATCTACCACTCCCGCGACCTGAAAAACTGGTCGCTGGTCAGCACCCCGCTGGATCGCGTGTCGATGCTGGACATGAAGGGTAACCCGGACTCCGGCGGCATCTGGGCGCCGTGCCTGAGCTACGCCGACGGCAAATTCTGGCTGCTCTATACCGACGTGAAGATTGTCGACTCGCCGTGGAAAAACGGCCGCAACTTCCTCGTCACCGCGCCGTCCATTGAGGGGCCGTGGAGCGAGCCGATCCCGATGGGCAACGGTGGGTTCGATCCGTCCCTGTTCCACGACGACGATGGGCGTAAATACTACCTCTACCGTCCGTGGGGGCCGCGACACCACAGCAACCCGCACAACACCATTGTGATGCAGGAGTTTGACCCGCAGACCGGCACGCTCTCGCCCGAGCGCAAAACGCTGTTTACCGGTACGCCGCTCTGCTACACCGAAGGAGCACATCTTTATCGCCACGCGGGCTGGTACTACCTGATGGTTGCCGAGGGCGGCACCAGCTACGAGCACGCGGTCGTGGTACTGCGTTCCAAAAATATCGACGGTCCGTACGAGCTTCATCCGGACGTAACGATGATGACCAGCTGGCACCTGCCGGAGAACCCGCTGCAAAAGAGCGGCCACGGCTCGCTGCTGCAAACCCATACGGGAGAATGGTATATGGCCTACCTCACCAGCCGCCCGCTGCGCCTGCCCGGCGTGCCGCTGCTGGCCTCCGGCGGGCGCGGCTACTGCCCGCTGGGGCGCGAGACCGGCATCGCCCGCATTGCGTGGCGCGACGGCTGGCCGTACGTGGAAGGCGGCAAACACGCGCAGCTGACCGTGCCCGGCCCGCAGGTGGCGGAGCAGCCCGCAGCCGCTCAGGGTAACTGGCGGGATGATTTCGACGGCAGTACGCTTGACCCGGAGCTGCAGACCCTGCGCATTCCGTTCGACGACACCCTCGGCTCGCTCACCGCCCGCCCGGGCTACTTACGGCTCTACGGCAACGACTCGCTCAACTCGACCTTCACCCAGTCGACCGTGGCGCGCCGCTGGCAGCACTTCACCTTCCGGGCCGAGACGCGGATGCAGTTCTCGCCGGTTCACTTCCAGCAGAGCGCGGGGCTGACCTGCTACTACAACAGCAAAAACTGGAGCTACTGCTTTGTGGATTTCGAGGAGGGGCAGGGGAGAACCATCAAGGTGATCCAGCTCGACCACAACGTGCCGTCGTGGCCGCTGCACGAGCAGCCCATTTTGGTGCCGGAACATACGGAGAGCGTCTGGCTGCGGGTAGATGTGGATACGCTGGTCTACCGCTACAGCTACTCGTTCGACGGCGAGACGTGGCACGCCGTGCCGGTGACCTATGAAGCGTGGAAGCTGTCGGATGACTACATCGGCGGGCGCGGCTTCTTTACCGGCGCGTTTGTGGGGCTGCACTGCGAGGACATCAGCGGCGACGGCTGTCACGCGGACTTCGACTACTTCACTTACGAGCCGGTATAGCCCAGCGCGCGTGAGAGCTCGAGCCCGGCCTGCTGAAGCTCCTCGCGGAAGCGGGCCAGCTCGGCGTCGTCCACGCGGGAGGTGAGCGTCGACAGGCTCAGGGCGGCAATCACGCGGGATTCGTGGTTCCACACCGGCACCGCCACGCAGCGCACGCCCTGCTCGTTCTCTTCGCTGTCCAGGGCGTAGCCCTGCTCGCGGGTCTGCGCCAGGGCGGTCATTAACGCTTCACGAGAGGCGAGGGTCGCGGGAGTAAAGGTGGTGTAGTGATAGCCCTCCAGCAGGGCGTTCAGCTCGGCCTCGCCCAGCCAGGCAATCAGCACCTTGCCGATGGCGGTGGCGTGAACCGGCAGGCGGCGTCCGATGCGCGAATAGGCGATGGCGGCCAGCTTGCCTTCAATCTTCTCGATATAGACCCCTTCACGCCCGTCCAGGATCCCCAGATGGGTGGTCTGCCCGGTACGCTGGGACAGCTCTGTCAGCCAGCCTTTCGCCTTCTGGCGAATATCGATGGAGCCCACGACAAAATGGCCGCGCTCGACCAGCTTCATGCCAAGGCGATATTTGCCGTTCTCCGGGTTCTGATCGATATAGCCGTGAAGCTGGAGGGTTTTCAGCAGCGAGTGGAGGGTACTCTTGCTCAGCCCCATCAGTTTGCTGATGTCGGTGATCTTAAGCTCGGTGGCCTGCTCGTTAAACAGGTCGAGGATCTGCAACGCACGTTCAACAGACTGAATAATCGGCATAATGCTGGCATGTCCACGCTGGAATGAAGGCGAAAACGTACCTTTTTCGGGGTGAAAAATCAATTGAGTAGAGCGGGTTGTGGGAGAAAGGGCATCAGGCCGCATCGTCGCCTGATTTGCCCGGCGGCGCTACGCTTGCACGGGCCTACGGGTTTTGTAGGCCGGGTAAGCGCAGCGCCACCCGGCTACATTATTGTTAGCGGGGGAATCAATTATTATCCCGTGCAGCGACAGACTGAATTTTCCAGATCCCATCTTCTTTAACCATGCAATCAATAACTGTGTGCTGGGTCTTTTTGCCGAACGTGATATTCACGTTTACACAGACCGGGTCTGAATCATACGAATCAATAGCCACATTCTCAGCCCAGTCCTCGCCGATATACTGCGATTTCATAAAAAAATCAGCCTCGTAAAATTCAGCATCGGCATAACGGGGATCGTCTGCATGACGTAATTTTTTCATGGTACTGGCCGTAACGAACTTATCGATTTCATTTCCCTCCTGGATAGGATAATGATCGTTGTTCACCTGTTTGACGTACCAGCGATTGAATTCAAGGGCGCGCTGCATCGGTACCTGAAAATCTTCGGCCCCCAATGCTGCTGTGCTGAATAATACAATTAAGATGAGCTTATTCATATTAATAATGCCTGTATAAGGTGACGGCTGGCTGGAGTTGGCGATACGTTGGCCCCGGGTACATTGTTCTCTGTTTAAAATCTGAATACCAGGTTCCAGCGCCATCGTAAATACAGACATGCCCGTACTGATTCGGGCCGGGCAAGGCATCAATCACCGCGATATCCCCCTCTATGGGAGTGCCATAGACTTTTGTGAACCCTGCTTTTTCAAGAGAACGCCAGAAATCCTTAGCGTTTGCCCCTTCGATTTTAAGCCCTCCGGCTCGAATGGCGGCGGCGATTGCGCGAGCGCAATAGTGTCCAGTATGGGTTAGTGCGTGGCTACGGGCGTATGACACAGCTTCATGCTTATTCCATGACATAAATAATCCTTATTAACGAAATGCAGCAATAAGGAAATATTACGCCGATAATATACGGTATTTTGTAATTGATAATGGCCTGATATTAACCATTATCTACTCAGTAAATAATGGTTAATAAAAATATAAAT
>NZ_JADBQO010000031.1:0-37522 GCF_014895875.1 Enterobacter cloacae complex sp. P12RS | reverse complement strand
GATTAAAGTATGGAAGGGCTGGGCAGGACGATACGACCTGGGCCGTAAAAGAGAATTGCTTAACAAATTTGCAAAATGTATTGGCGCGTGTTTACGCCATTTGATACTTTCCGGCCTACTATTTTGCAGCCTAAAACAAGTAGATGAGAATTATTTTCATATAATCCTCTTCTCAGATATCCAGCACAGGTCTCAAACAGGGGAGGCCTGGCAAGAATCGACGCAAGACGGCCATACGAGCGGTCAGTAATAAAAAAGTCGGTGATAGCAAGCAGTAAAAAAAGAACCTGACAGCAGCAAAAAAAACTCCTGCGCTGTACAGGCCCCAACAGGGGATTAGACAGCTGGCGAAAGCCAGTAATTATAATGAGTGGAGTACCAACACAATGTCCATCATCACAAAAAAAAATCTGGTAGCGGCGGGGATTTTAACTGCGCTAATCGCGGGAAACGCTGCAATGGCTGCGGACGTTCCTGCAGGTGTTCAACTGGCGGAAAAACAGACGCTGGTGCGTAACAACGGTGCGGAAGTGCAGTCTCTCGATCCGCATAAAATTGAAGGCGTTCCTGAGTCAAACGTTAACCGCGACCTGTTCGAAGGTCTGCTGGTGACTGACGTAGACGGCCACCCGGCACCGGGTGTGGCAGAAAAGTGGGAAAATAAAGATTTCAAAGTCTGGACCTTCCATCTGCGTAAAGATGCCAAATGGTCCGACGGTACACCGGTTACCGCCGAAGATTTCGTATATAGCTGGCAGCGCCTGGCGAATCCAAATACCGCCTCTCCGTATGCGAGCTATCTGCAGTATGGCCACATCGCCAATATCGATGACATTATCGCCGGTAAAAAGCCGGTCACCGACCTGGGCGTGAAGGCGATCGATGCTAATACCTTTGAAGTGACGTTGAGCGAACCTGTTCCGTACTTCTATAAGCTGCTGGTTCACCCATCCGTCTCGCCGGTACCAAAATCCGCCGTGGAAAAATTTGGTGAAAAATGGACGCAGCCTGCCAATATCGTGACCAATGGTGCCTATAAGCTTAAAGACTGGGTGGTCAACGAACGTATGGTGCTGGAGCGTAACCCGCAGTACTGGGATAACGCGAAGACCGTGATTAATCAGGTCACCTACCTGCCAATCTCTTCCGAAGTGACCGACGTTAACCGCTACCGCAGCGGTGAAATCGACATGACCTATAACAACATGCCGATTGAACTGTTCCAGAAGCTGAAGAAAGAGATCCCGAAAGAAGTTCACGTCGATCCATATCTGTGCACCTATTATTACGAAATCAACAACCAGAAAGCACCGTTCACCGACGTGCGCGTTCGTACCGCGCTGAAGCTGGCACTGGATCGCGATATCATCGTGAACAAAGTGAAAAACCAGGGCGATCTGCCGGCGTACAGCTACACGCCTCCGTATACCGATGGGATGAAACTGGTTGAGCCTGAGTGGTTCAAATGGTCGCAGGAAAAACGTAACGAAGAAGCGAAAAAACTGCTGGCGGAAGCAGGATACACCGCAGACAAGCCGCTGACGTTCAACCTGCTGTATAACACATCAGATCTGCATAAAAAACTGGCGATTGCCGTCGCGTCTATCTGGAAGAAAAACCTGGGCGTGAACGTTAAGCTGGAAAACCAGGAGTGGAAAACCTTCCTCGATACGCGTCATCAGGGGACCTTCGACGTGGCGCGTGCGGGCTGGTGTGCGGACTATAACGAACCGACATCATTCCTGAACACCATGCTCAGCGACAGTTCAAACAACACGGCGCACTATAAGAGCCCGGCGTTTGACAAGATCATCGCTGAAACCCTGAAAGTGTCTGACGATGCGCAGCGCGCAGAGCTGTACGCGAAATCAGAAGAACAGCTCGATAAAGACTCTGCAATTGTACCGGTTTACTACTACGTTAACGCCCGTCTGGTGAAACCGTGGGTAGGGGGTTATACCGGTAAAGACCCGTTGGATAATATTTCCGTTAAGAATCTTTATATTATCAAGCATTAATGGCAATACGTGGGGCGAGCCTGGCTTGCCCCACTGTGTCTACTTTGTAACATTCATCAGGCACACGCCAGAAGGTACGGGCAATGTTGAAATTTATCCTGCGTCGCTGTCTAGAAGCGATACCAACGTTATTTATTCTAATTACGATTTCCTTCTTTATGATGCGTCTCGCGCCGGGAAGTCCATTTACCGGTGAACGTACGTTGCCGCCAGAAGTCATGGCCAACATCGAGGCGAAGTATCACTTAAACGATCCCATCACCACCCAATACTTCAACTATCTGAAGCAGCTGGCGCACGGTGATTTTGGACCGTCATTTAAATATAAAGACTATTCCGTTAACGATCTGGTGGCCTCCAGCTTCCCGGTCTCGGCAAAACTGGGTGCTGCAGCATTCATTCTGGCCGTCGTTCTCGGGGTCACCGCAGGCGTTATCGCCGCGCTCAGACAAAATACCAAATGGGATTATGCCGTAATGGGGGTGGCAATGACCGGGGTAGTCATACCCAGCTTCGTTGTCGCGCCATTGCTGGTGATGATATTTGCCATCACGCTGAAATGGCTGCCCGGGGGCGGCTGGAACGGCGGGGCATTGAAGTTCATGATTTTGCCGATGGTGGCATTATCGCTGGCCTACATCGCCAGTATCGCGCGTATTACCCGTGGTTCAATGATCGAAGTGCTGCACTCAAACTTCATCCGCACCGCGCGCGCGAAAGGGCTGCCGATGCGCCGGATCATCTTCCGCCACGCGCTCAAGCCGGCGCTGCTGCCTGTGCTCTCCTATATGGGACCGGCATTCGTCGGCATCATTACGGGTTCAATGGTTATCGAAACAATTTACGGCCTGCCGGGTATTGGTCAACTGTTCGTAAACGGAGCGCTTAACCGTGACTACTCGCTCGTTCTGAGCCTCACGATCCTCGTGGGCGCACTGACCATTCTCTTTAACGCCGTTGTCGATGTGCTGTATGCCGTTATCGACCCGAAAATTCGTTACTAACGCTGGAGCACGCCATGATGTTGAGTAAGAAAAACAGCGAGGCGCTGGAAAACTTCAGTGAAAAACTGGAAGTAGAAGGTCGTAGCCTCTGGCAGGACGCGCGCCGTCGCTTTATGCATAACCGTGCGGCGGTCGCCAGCCTGGTTGTGCTGGTGATCATCGCGCTGTTTGTCACCCTGGCGCCGATGCTGTCGCAATTTACCTATTTCGATACGGACTGGGGCATGATGTCCAGCGCGCCTGATATGGAGTCCGGCCACTATTTCGGTACCGATTCATCCGGCCGTGATTTGCTGGTGCGCGTGGCAATTGGTGGCCGTATTTCTCTGATGGTCGGTATCGCCGCCGCGCTGGTGGCGGTGATCGTGGGGACGCTTTACGGCGCGCTTTCCGGCTACCTTGGCGGCAAAGTAGACTCGGTGATGATGCGTCTCCTGGAAATCCTGAACTCCTTCCCGTTTATGTTCTTCGTGATTTTGCTGGTGACCTTCTTCGGCCAGAACATCCTGTTGATCTTCGTGGCCATCGGGATGGTTTCCTGGCTGGATATGGCGCGTATTGTGCGCGGCCAGACGCTGAGCCTCAAACGCAAAGAGTTTATCGAAGCGGCGCAGGTAGGGGGGGTATCAACCAGTAATATCGTGGTTCGTCATATCGTGCCTAACGTGCTGGGCGTGGTGGTAGTCTATGCCTCACTGCTGGTGCCAAGCATGATTCTGTTTGAATCCTTCCTCAGCTTCCTGGGGCTGGGCACGCAGGAGCCACTGAGCAGCTGGGGTGCACTGCTGAGCGACGGCGCAAACTCGATGGAAGTTTCACCGTGGCTGCTGCTTTATCCGGCGGGTTTCCTGGTCGTCACCCTGTTTTGTTTTAACTTTATCGGCGATGGCCTGCGTGATGCCCTCGACCCGAAAGACCGTTAAGGAGCGCCGTCATGACAATTATTGAAACGGCCACCGCGCCACAGGCGCAGCAGCAGAGCAATCTTCTGCTGGATGTTAAAGACCTCCGCGTGACCTTTAAAACCCCGGACGGCGATGTTACTGCGGTCAACGATCTCAACTTTAACCTGAGCAAAGGGGAAACGCTGGGGATCGTGGGTGAATCCGGCTCCGGAAAATCCCAGACGGCATTTGCGTTAATGGGCCTGCTGGCCGCTAACGGCGTGATTGGCGGTTCGGCGAAATTCAACGGTCGCGAAATTCTTAACCTGCCGGAGCTCGAGCTGAACAAGCTTCGCGCCGAACAGATCTCAATGATTTTCCAGGATCCGATGACCTCCTTGAACCCGTATATGCGCGTCGGTGAGCAGCTGATGGAAGTCCTGATGCTGCACAAAGGTCTGGGCAAAGCGGAAGCTTTTGAGGAATCCGTTAAAATGCTGGATGCGGTAAAAATGCCGGAAGCGCGCAAGCGCATGCGCATGTTCCCGCACGAGTTCTCTGGCGGTATGCGTCAGCGCGTGATGATTGCCATGGCGCTGTTGTGCCGGCCAAAACTGCTGATTGCCGATGAACCGACTACCGCGCTGGACGTCACCGTGCAGGCGCAAATCATGACCCTGCTGAACGAGCTTAAGCGTGAGTTCAACACGGCGATTATCATGATCACCCACGATCTGGGCGTGGTTGCCGGTATCTGTGACAAAGTGCTGGTGATGTACGCCGGGCGCACCATGGAATACGGCAAAGCGCGCGACGTGTTCTATCAGCCAGCCCATCCGTACTCGATTGGCCTGCTGAACGCGGTACCGCGTCTTGATGCGGAAGGGGAATCCCTGCTCACCATTCCGGGCAACCCGCCAAACCTGCTGCGACTGCCGAAAGGCTGTCCGTTCCAGCCGCGCTGCCCGCACGCGATGGAAATCTGTAACAGCGCGCCGCCGCTGGAAGAATTTGCCCCAGGCCGTCTGCGCGCCTGCTTTAAGCCGCAGGAGGAGCTGGTATGAACGCAGTAGATGAAAAACGCAACGTGCTGCTCGAAATCGCCGACCTCAAGGTGCATTTCGACATCAAAGACGGCAAGCAGTGGTTCTGGCAGCCGCCGAAGACCCTGAAAGCGGTAGATGGCGTCACCTTGCGTCTGTATGAGGGGGAAACCCTGGGCGTGGTGGGCGAATCCGGCTGCGGTAAATCCACCTTTGCGCGTGCAATTATCGGTCTGGTGAAAGCCACCGGCGGCAAAGTGGCCTGGCTGGGTAAAGATCTGCTGGGCATGAAGCCTGACGAGTGGCGCGACGTGCGCAGCGATATCCAGATGATTTTCCAGGATCCGCTGGCGTCATTAAACCCGCGTATGACCATCGGTGAGATTATCGCCGAACCGCTGCGCACCTATCATCCAAAGATGCCGCGTCAGGAAGTTCGCGATCGCGTGAAGGCGATGATGCTGAAAGTCGGGCTGTTGCCTAACCTCATTAACCGTTACCCGCATGAATTTTCAGGCGGCCAGTGTCAGCGTATTGGCATTGCGCGTGCGCTTATCCTTGAGCCGAAACTGATTATCTGTGATGAACCGGTCTCTGCGCTGGACGTGTCGATTCAGGCGCAGGTGGTTAACCTGCTTCAGAAATTGCAGCGCGAAATGGGGCTGTCGCTGATCTTCATTGCGCACGACCTGGCGGTGGTAAAACATATCTCTGACCGCGTGCTGGTGATGTATCTGGGCCATGCCGTGGAACTGGGAACCTATGACGAGGTGTACCACAACCCGCTGCACCCTTATACCAAAGCGCTGATGTCGGCTGTGCCGATCCCCGATCCTGATCTGGAAAAGAATAAAACGATTCAGCTTCTGGAAGGGGAATTGCCGTCGCCGATCAATCCGCCGTCGGGCTGCGTGTTCCGCACGCGATGCCCGATGGCCGGGCCGGAATGCGCGAAAACGCGACCGGTGCTGGAGGGCAGTTTCCGACATGCGGTTTCCTGCCTGAAAGTAGACCCGCTATAATCGCAAGGGCTGACATGATGTCAGCCCTTATTTTTTTGCGAGGTTACCGTGTCGCGTTTATTCACTTCAGCCCGTCGGCGGCTCTATCATCTTTTATTCGATCCTGAAACGGTATCGGGACGCCGTTTTGAAGGTCTGTGTGCGCTGTTTGCGCTATTGAGCGTAGTGGTCATCTTTATTGAATCGGGTGTTGGGACGCAATATCACCTGACATTTGAGGAATGGCATGCGTTTGTCTGGCTGGAACTTATTATTACCCTGGTCTTTACCGCTGAGTATATTCTGCGTGTTGTTTGCTGGCCCAACCCGGCAAAGTACGTCTTTAGCTTCTGGGGCTTTATTGATTTAGCGACGATCCTGCCGCTCTATGTGATGTGGCTGTGGCCGGAGATCAGCCTCAACTATGTTTTCGCCTGGCGAGCGATGCGCGTTATTCGGGTCTTGCGTATTCTGAAGTTACTGCGCTTTATGCCGTCGCTGCGCGTATTCTGGAGCGCGATCGTCAGCGCACGCCATCAGCTTATTCTGTTCTATTCGTTTATTGCCATCGTGATGATTGTTTTTGGCGCGCTGATGTATTTGATCGAAGGGCCGAAATATGGCTTCACGACGCTCAACGCGTCCGTCTACTGGGCGATAGTGACCGTTACGACCGTGGGGTATGGCGATATCACGCCCCATACGCCGCTGGGACGTATTGTGGCATCCGTGCTGATTCTGATTGGGTATTCGGTAATTGCCATTCCGACGGGGCTTATTACCACGCACATGAGCAGCGCGTTTCAGAACCATAAACAGCGGCGCAAATGTCCGAACTGCCACCAGGCCGATCATGAACACAGCGCGCGGTTTTGCAACCGCTGCGGAAGCGCGTTACCGGATTAAATAAAAAAGGCTGCTATCGCAGCCTTTTTTATTATTCGCGCCAGAGTATGTGGCACAGCTTGTGGTCTTTCTCACGACACAGCAGGACGCGCGCAAAAATGTCGTTAATTTCACCGCCGTCTTCATCAGCCAGCCCAATAACCACTTCGGCAAAGAAGTCAGGGTTCAGGTCGAAATCTACATGTTCGGCCCAGTCCTCTGAAGGGTCGAACAATTCGGCACCGCCGCGCTCTTCGAACTGCAGATTAAAGAGGATCACGTCTGCGGGATCGAGGTTATCAACCGCCAGTTCGAGAAAAATGTCATAGGCCTGCTCGAGCGTTTCGTCTTCGGTCAGGCGATTGTTCAGATCCATTTCCATGATGACTACCTGTTTAACATCGTTGGGCACGTTTTACAGCAACGGACTAAAGAAGTAAAACAGTCGTTCAGCTATTCGCTGCCATAACGGACGTTTTACCCACAGCCTGGCATCCAGCAGCCGCGAGCGGGAGATATAGTCATCCTGAACCGCCGCCAGGTCACCGCCAAAGCCGGCGTCATCAATCACCAGGGTGATTTCAAAGTTTAGCCACAGGCTGCGCATATCAAGGTTAACCGTGCCCACCAGGCTTAATTCGCCGTCGACCAGCACGCTCTTGGTGTGCAGGAGCCCGCCTTCAAACTGGTAAATTTTCACCCCGGCGGCAAGCAGTTCGCTAAAGAAGGCACGGCTGGCCCAGCCCACCAGAAGGGAGTCATTTTTGCGTGGCAGAATGATACTGACATCGACGCCGCGCTGCGCTGCGGTACAAATCGCGTGCAGCAGATCATCGCTGGGGACAAAGTAGGGCGTCGTCATGATCAGATATTCACGCGCAGAGTAGGTTGCCGTCAGCAGCGCCTGGTGAATCAAGTCCTCCGGGAAGCCCGGTCCGGAGGCGATAGTATGAATTGTATGACCGCTGGCCTCTTCAAACGGCATAATATTGCCATCCGGCGGTGGCGGCAGGATACGCTTGCCGGTCTCTATCTCCCAGTCGCAGGAGTAAACGATGCCCATCGAGGTGGCAATCGGCCCCTCCATTCGCGCCATCAGATCCACCCATTGCCCGACGCCGGAGTCCTGTTTAAAGAAGCGCGGGTCAACCATGTTCATACTGCCGGTGTAGGCAATATAGTTATCGATCATGACCATTTTACGGTGCTGGCGAAGGTCCATCCGGCGCAGAAACACGCGCAGGAGATTCACCTTCAGTGCCTCAACCACCTCGATACCGGCGTTACGCATCATGCCCGCCCAGGGGCTACGGAAAAATGCCACGCTGCCCGCGGAGTCCAGCATCAGACGGCAGTGGATCCCCCTGCGTGCGGCCGCCATCAGGGATTCAGCGACCTGGTCAGCCATGCCGCCGGGCTGCCAGATATAAAACACCATCTCAATATTATGGCGAGCCAGCTGAATATCGCGGATTAACGCCTGCATGACATCATCGGACGACGTCAGAAGCTGGAGCTGATTGCCCTTAACGCCGCCAATCCCCTGGCGGCGCTCGCAGAGCTTAAACAGCGAGGAGGCGACGCTGCTGTTCTCCTCGGCAAAGATATGCTTACAGGCTTTGAGATCGTTAAGCCACTTCGCGGTGGAAGGCCACATTGCGCGCGCCCGCTCGGCACGGCGTTTACCAAGATGAAGCTCACCGAAAGAGAGATAGGCAATAATTCCCACCAGTGGGAGGATATAAATGATCAGAAGCCAGGCCATGGCAGAGGGTACGGCTCTGCGCTTCATCAGGATGCGTAACGTCACACCCGCGATTAACAGCCAGTATCCCAGAATGACCAGCCAACTCACCACGGTGTAGAAGGTTGTCATAGATAAAAAAATCCTTTTGAAAGCGTATTGTTATGAGTGTACGCATCAGGATTCATCTGGCAAATAAAAACGCCAGGTAAAAGCGCTGGTTTGCTGTCGGGTTGGGTTTATAATGGCGGCTCTGTTTGAGAAAGAGTTGTAGACATGAAGCGCAGTAGAACAGAAGTAGGGCGCTGGCGTATGTTGCGACAGGTGAGTCGTCGCAAGGCTCGTTGGCTGGAAGCACAATCCCGCCGCAATATGCGTATCCACGCCATCAGAAAATGTGGATTGACCCGGCACCGCAATGCGTTGCTGTTCGCAGTCCAGGATATCTGAAACCCATGAGGGCACCGCAAGGTGCCCGCTGATTATATTGTGTCTTATTTTGCGAATATCGTTATTGCGGCGATATTCCGGTTATTTTTAGCAAAAGGAGGGAGAGGTGTTTGCGGAGTTTGGCGTACTGAATTTCTGGACGTATGTTGTTGGCGCATTTTTTATCGTGCTGGTTCCCGGGCCAAACACCCTGTTTGTGCTGAAAACGGGGATCGGTCACGGTGTTAAAAAAGGATATCTTGCCGCGACCGGTGTGTTTATCGGTGATGCGGTATTGATGTTCCTGGCCTGGGCGGGTGTTGCGGCATTGATCCAGACGACCCCCGTACTCTTTAATATCGTGCGCTATCTCGGGGCTTTCTATCTGCTGTGGTTGGGCGGAAAAATGCTCTGGTCGGTGATCACACGTCAGAATAATGCTCAAGAGAGCGGAACCGAGCCTGCCAGCACGATCATGAAACGCTCCCTCGTCCTGAGCCTGACCAATCCAAAAGCGATTCTGTTCTACGTTTCGTTCTTTGTGCAGTTTATCGACGTGAATGCGCAAAATACCGGGACCTCTTTCCTGATCCTCGCTACCACGCTTGAGCTGATTAGCTTTATGTACATGAGCTTCCTGATCTTCTCTGGGGCGTTTGTTACGCGTTATCTGAAAACCAAAAAGAAACTGGCAAAGCTGGGGAACGGGCTGATAGGGCTGCTGTTTGTCGGGTTTGCGGCGCGGTTAGCGTCACTGCATTGATGTGAAGAAAGGCTCCTGAGGGAGCCTTTTTACCTCAGAACACTTTCTTATACGGTCGCACCGTCACTTTTGCATACACACCCGCCGCAACGTATGGGTCTGCGTCAGCCCAGGCCTGCGCCGCTTCAAGAGACTCAAACTCAGCAATAACCGTAGAGCCAGAAAAACCGGCGGCTCCCGGGTCATTGCTGTCAACAGCAGGCATTGGACCCGCGGTCAGCAAACGGCCTTCGTCCTGGAGCAGCTGCAGGCGAGCCAGATGGGCAGGGCGAACAGAGTGACGTTTTTCGAGGGAATCAGCGACATCTTCAGAGTAAATCACGTAAAGCACGGTGAAGCTCCTTAAGCGTTATAAAGTGTCAGTTACGTTATGTGAAAGGGCAATTGACTGCAATGTAAAGATAAAAACAACGTTAATACCCCGATCTGGATGTCCTTTTTTTGACCACTCCTGCGCTTAAATTGCGCCAGAACAAAGTGTCTTATTGAATATGATTGCTATTTGCATTTAAAATCAGGGTCCGGTTTTTTAACGTTGATGATTATGACTTCGATGACCCTTGATTTACCTCGCCGCTTTCCCTGGCCGACGCTGTTGTCCGTCGTGATTCACGGTGCCGTCGTGGCGGGTTTGCTCTACACCTCGGTTCATCAGGTTATTGAAATGCCCGCACCCGCCCAGCCGATCTCGGTAACCATGGTCTCGCCAGCGGATCTCGAACCGCCGCAGGTTGCGCCACCACCGCCACAGCCGGTTGCTGAGCCTGAACCGGAACCCGAGCCTGTACCGGAGCCACCGAAGGAGGCACCGGTGGTGATCCACAAACCTGAACCGAAGCCAAAACCTAAGCCGAAGCCAAAGCCGGTGAAGAAGGTCGAGGAGCGTCCGAAACGTGAAGAACGCCCGGTTGAACCGCGCGCGACCCAGCCGGTCGAGAATGCAGCGCCTTCGCGTCCGGTCATGAATAACAGCGCACCGGCGGCGAAGCCGACGGTTGCCGCACCAGCGGGCCCACGTGCGTTGAGCCGTAATCAGCCTCAGTATCCGGCGCGGGCTCAGGCCTTGCGTATTGAAGGTCGCGTACGGGTGAAATTTGACGTGACTGCGGATGGCCGCGTGGATAACCTGGAAATTCTGTCTGCTCAACCTTCAAATATGTTTGAGCGCGAAGTGAAGTCGGCGATGCGCAGATGGCGCTACGAACCCGGTAAACCGGGAAGCGGACTGATCGTGAACATTGTTTTCCGCCTGAATGGCGGGGCGCAGATGGAATAAGAAAAGCCTCCGAAAGGAGGCTTTTTTTTGCCTGCCATTCAGGCTGGCGGAAGCTGACGAGGTTTACCCTCGCTATCGACAGCGACATAAATAAACAGCGCTTCAGTTGCTTTATAGCGCTGTCCAATCGGTTCAGAAGAGACTTTCTTCACCCAGACTTCAATGTTGATGGAGATGGATGTATTGCCGCGCTTTACGCAGCGGGCGTAACAGCAAACCACATCACCTACCGCAACCGGGCGCAGGAAGGTCATTCCATCCACCCGCACGGTCACCACGCGTCCGTGAGCAATCTCTTTTGCCAGAATTGCGCCGCCCATATCCATCTGCGACATCAGCCAGCCGCCAAAAATATCGCCATTGGCATTGGTGTCAGCGGGCATTGCCAGTGTGCGTAAAACCAGTTCGCCCTGAGGGGCGTTATTTGTTGTCATTGTTTTAACTCATAACGGAAGACTTCAGGCGGGATGCTACTATGATTTCACAGCGGAGAGAATAGACCAGAACGCCTGTCGAACACGTTCTGGTCAGTCAGCAATCAGTGCTTGTCGTCCTGCGGCATGTGGCGATAGATATAAATGCCGCTTAGCAGGGTGAATATCAGCGTCAGGGCCGTCAGGCCGAAGACCTTGAAGTTGACCCAGATATTCTGTGGCAGCCAGAAAGCGATATAGATATTGGCAAGACCGCAAAGGATAAAGAACACGGCCCAGGCGATATTCAGGCGCGACCAGACTTCCTGTGGCAGCGTCAACTCTTTGCCGAGCATGCGCTGGATCAGCGGCTTTTTCATCACCCACTGGCTGATGAGCAGCGCACCCGCAAACAGCGCGTAGATCACCGTCACTTTCCACTTGATAAATTCATCATTGTGGAAGAAGAGGGTTAGCCCGCCGAATACGGCGACCAGGACGAACGTTACCAGCGCCATTTTCTCAACTTTACGGTAGCGCACCCAGCTGTAGATCAGCACAACCGCTGTCGCAATAATCAACGCCGTGGTGGCAGCATAAATGTCATACAGTTTGTAAAACGCGAAAAAGACCACCAGCGGTAAAAAATCAAGAAACTGCTTCATTCTGTGATTCCATCTTCTTTGTTGAGCCGGACCCTGTCATGCACCCGGCATCAGGGTTACTGACGAATTAACATATACAGGCGGAACAGATAGACAAGCAGCACCGCTGAAATCAGGTTGCTCAATGTATTCGCGACCACCGCGCCGACGTTCGGGGTTAATACCGCAAAATTCGGAGCAAACAGGAGCAGGAGCGTTTTTGCCAGCAGCCAGGCAATGACTGCGGGAGCCACCAGACGCATATTAGCCCATGCGAGTCGGATGCTGCTGCGCATCGCGGTAAAAATTCCCATTTTATCCTGCACGACCATTACTGGGGCAAAAGCGAGCACAATAGCCAGTAACACGCCCGGCACCACAACCAGCATAATTCCCATCTGCACCAGCATGGTGGTTAAAAAGATCAGAATAAACAGCTTAGGTAAGATCGGCGCGCTGGCGCCAATCGCCCGCAAGGCGCTGACCCGGTGGCCCGCCGACACCAGTTGGATCATCAGCAAAACGCCGCCCGCCAGAATGGCGTTACCAATCAGGCCAGAAAACGTGGATGCGGCAGACGCCCGCAGCAGAATTTGTTGCTGCTCTGGCGTCATGTTTTGCACCAGTTCAAATAGCCCAACGCTTCCTGCAAGATGGTCGCCCTGGCTCAGGCTGGCAATCTGTTCTTCACTCGGTGAGAACGCATGACCGAGCACCACAGTGATAAAGGCGCAAAGCAACGCGATCAGTAAAAAGGTAATGAACTGATTGCGGAAAAAATTTCCCGTGTCACGGTAGACAGACTTCGCCGTGATAGACATGCACTCTCCTTGCGTATTGCAGGTGTTAATTAGCCGGCAATTGTACACCGGATGAACCTGCTGTGGCAGCATCAAGGCTTGTATGGAAAAGCATATCTTTGTAAAGCGGCGGTAATCCAAAGCGCGCGCGGGCGCGATTACAGGCTTCGTTGACCTGCCCATCTTCCCCCGACATGGCAAATTCCCGGCACGGGCTGGGGCGATCCTCATAGATTGCGCACCGGGTCAAAACCCCGGGCTCACCTTGTAAGGCCGCGCAGCGGGCCTGCTTTTGATTGGTGCCGCTCATGCAGCGCAGAAAGGGGGTTAACGGCTCAGTAAGATGAACCGGAACGGTACCGCCGCCATCGCTGGCTTCAGCCCAGTAGAAAGAGACTCGAAAATACGCACAACAGGCTCCGCACGTCATGCACGGGTTAACTTCACTCATGGCACACCTGCAAAAAAGAACGCATCAAATCAACTTGTGAGAGCGATAAATTATCCAGCCGACAGAGGAAGAGCAAGAGGGGGAAAAGAGAAAATTTTGTAACTGTGAAATGCCAAAAATTGACATAGAAACAACTTATTGCTTTTCAAAGCGCCACAAAAAATTAACCCAGATCAATGAATGTTAACTTACTGGTTTTAATGTGATCTGTGGCAGATCACTTATTACTCTTTTGTGAGTATATTCTCATCCGCGATTAAAACCACAACGATGGAGCGGATATGAAAAAATTAGCGGTGGCAGCCCTTGTATTAAGCAGTCTCTCTGGCGGCGCGTATGCGCATGAAGCAGGCGAATTCTTTATTCGTGCCGGTTCGGCTACGGTTCGCCCAACTGAAGGATCGGATAACGTGCTGGGTATGGGCGGTTTTAACGTCAGTAACAACACCCAGTTAGGTTTAACATTCACCTGGATGGCGACGGATAACGTTGGGGTTGAGCTTCTGGCGGCAACACCGTTCCGTCACCGTGTCGGTCTTGGTGCGACCGGTGATATCGCCACGGTTCACCATTTACCGCCAACGCTGATGGCGCAATGGTACTTTGGCGATGCCAGCAGCAAGGTGCGTCCATATATTGGCGCGGGTGTGAACTACACCACCTTCTTCGATGAGAAATTCAACGATACCGGCAAAGAAGCAGGACTCTCCGATCTCAGCCTGAAAGACTCGTGGGGTATGGCTGGGCAGGTTGGTCTGGACTATCTGATTAACCGCGACTGGCTGATCAACGCCTCGGTCTGGTATATGGATATTGATACGGACGTACGCTTCAAGGCGGGCGGCGAGCAGCAAAGCATCAATACGCGTCTGGATCCGTGGGTGTTCATGTTCTCTGCGGGTTATCGTTTCTAATTCTGTATGTTTAATGCGCCCCCGAGGGGGCGCATTTCGTCTATTACTTCTGAATCAAATAGCGAATGGTTGGCCCGTCCTGCTGGATATCCAGCACCGTATAACCGTGGTTTTTTGCATCCAGCGGAATGTTGTTGATGGATTGCGGACAATCGCTCACCACCTCCAGAATTTCCCCTTTTTCCAGCTGCGGCAGTGCCTCAAGCGTGGCAACCGCCGGATACGGGCAGGGTTCACCGACCATATCCAGACGATAGTCGGGGACGATCTCTTTCATGCAGCGTTCTCCTGCGTTTCAGTTTTGACGACGGCACGGCGGAAGAAGCGTTTCTCCTGCGCGACAACCAGTAAAAAAGCGACCAGCAGCAGGGCATAAGTCACCAGCAGGCCGCCGAGAGGGCCGAAAGCGCTCAGCAGGTTAACCTTGTCCCAGTTTGTGGCAAGCACCGGGGACACGTCGTCCCAGAAGTATGCGAGGAGTGTGGATCCAAGGACATTCCCAAGCCCGACCCACCAGTAGTGCACCTGTCCTTCAACCGCGCGGTACATCCAGCCGGTTTCACACCCGCCCGCCAGCACAATCCCGAAGCCAAACAGCAGACCGCCAATCACCGCGTTCGGGCCAGCCCACATGATCTTCGGTTCAACACCGAGCTGAACATAGCTGAAAATGCCGATAGCGCTCACCGCCATGCCGGCAATGATTGCCTTCGCCATCATCGTCCTTCCGGTGATCCACATATCGCGAAACGCAGAGGTAAAGCAGATCTGCGCGCGTTCGATCAGCAGGCCAAAGCCGACGCCGAACAACATCGCCAGGCCAAGCTTCGGCTGATTCATCGCCGTGCAAATGGCCCATGCAATCATAGCAAAAAAGACCAGCATACCCAGGCGGAAACGGCGCTTTGCCTGCTCCGGTTTTTGGGTTAGCGGGGACGCCGCGCTGACTTTTGTCATTTTCACCGGAATGCGGAACAGCGGCAGAAGGGTGAATTTTGCTCCGAAGTAAGAGCCAATCGCCGTGGCCACGGCAAAAAACCAGGCATGAAGGGAGAACTGCGGAATCCCCGTAAAGAACGCGGCCAGATTACAGCCCATCGCCAGGCGGGCGCCAAACCCGGCAATCATACCCCCGACTACCGCCTGCATGATGCGAACGCGGCTTTTGGGCATGCGCAGCTTAACGTTGTTTGCCCACAGCGCCGCAGCGAAGCAGCCGCCGAACATGCCGATAATCATCATTCCGTCGATGCGGGTAAGCGGGGTGCCGTCCAGGTGAATGAGTTTGAAGTATCCCCACTCTTCGGTGTGCACGCCTGCGAGCTGCAGCAGTTGCCCACCCCAGCGGGTGAATTCACCGGTGACGGCCCAGAAGGTGCCGGTAATGCCGAAATAATAAGTAGAGAGAATGCCTGCCGCGATGACGGCCGGAACAGGTGACCAGAACTTAACCAGGTAAGTCTGTTTGAAGTATTGCCATGACATGAATAAGCCTCTGAACTCAGAAGGATTAGTGCTAAAAAGAGTCCAGATCATACGCTTACGCGAAAGTTTGAAAAGCTATTCACACCGAAAATATCGACGGGATCAATTTTGACGTAATCCTTTGGAGAGGATGGAGAAGGAGGAGTAACCGTCTGGCAGGGTTGCCAGACGGTGGAGGGGTCAGGCTTTACGCGTCGCCGCCTTCATGGCAGTCACAAACGCCTTCAGCTCGGCCAGCATCTGCTCGGGCTTGTCCACGTTCTTCTCGATGATCTTCACAATCGCGGAGCCGGAGATGGCACCCGCCGCCTTCGCGTCAATCGCCGCGGTGACCTGATCCGGAGAGGAGATCCCGAAGCCCTGCAGCGGCGGCGCGGCATGGTACTCGGCCAGCTTTTCCACCAGATGATGCAGCGGCAGGGCCGCTTTATTCTCGGCGCCAGTCACGCCCGCGCGCGAAAGCAGATAGGTATACCCGCGTCCGTAAGAGGCTATCTGGCGCAGCAGTTCATCGTCCGCGTTAGGCGGGCAGATGAAAATCGGCGCAACGTTGTGGCGCATTGCCGCCTGACGAAACGGCGCGGACTCTTCCACGGGCACGTCTGCTACCAGGACCGAGTCGACACCCACGCGCGCGCATTCTGCATAGAACTCGTCAACACCACGGTTGAACACCAGGTTGGCGTACATCAGCAGGCCAATCGGAATGGTCGGGTGCTTCTGGCGGATCGCCGCCAGCATTTCAAAGCACTGGGTTGGGGTCACGCCTGCCGCAAAGGCGCGCAGGGTGGCGTTCTGGATGGTCGGGCCATCCGCCAGCGGATCGGAGAACGGAATACCCAGCTCCAGCGCGTCGGCGCCGGCTTCAATCAGGGCGTCGATAATCTTCAGAGACTGCTCAGGGCCAGGGTCGCCCAGGGTAACGAAGGGGACGAACGCGCCTTCCTGGCGGGATTTCAGTTCAGCAAATACGTTATCGTAGCGTTCCATCAGATTTCCCCTCGTGCTTTCAAAATATCGTGAACGGTGAAGATATCTTTGTCACCGCGACCGGAAAGGTTCACCACCAGCAGTTGCTCTTTTTCCGGGTTCTCTTTCATCATTTTCAGCGCGTGCGCCAGCGCGTGAGAAGACTCCAGCGCCGGGATGATCCCTTCGCTGCGGCACAGCGTTTTGAAGGCTTCCAGCGCTTCGTCATCGGTAATGGAGACATAGTCCGCGCGCCCCGTGCTGTTCAGGAACGCGTGCTGTGGCCCAACGGACGGGAAGTCCAGTCCGGCAGAAATTGAGTAAGACTCTTCAATCTGCCCTTCATCGGTCTGCATCATCGGGGCTTTCATGCCGAAGTAGATCCCCACGCGGCCATGCTTCAGCGGCGCGCCGTGCTCGCCGGTTTCAATCCCATGACCGGCAGGCTCGACGCCAATCAGCCCTACGCGGGTTTCGTCGATAAAATCGGCAAACATGCCGATGGCGTTAGACCCGCCGCCGACGCAGGCAATGACTGCATCCGGCAGGCGACCCTCTTTTTCAAGGATCTGCGCTTTGGTCTCTTCACCAATCATGCGCTGGAATTCGCGCACGATGGTCGGGAACGGGTGAGGACCTGCCGCGGTGCCGAGCATATAGTGCGCGGTTTCATAGCTGCCGGACCAGTCGCGCAGCGCTTCGTTACAGGCATCTTTCAGCGTCGCAGAACCGCTGTGCACCGGGATCACTTCCGCACCCATCAGGCGCATACGGAACACGTTCGGCGACTGACGCTCAACGTCTTTAGCACCCATATAGATGCGGCACTTCAGGCCGAGCAGGGCGCTGGCGAGCGCAGAAGCCACGCCGTGCTGGCCCGCGCCGGTTTCGGCGATGATTTCGGTTTTACCCATACGCTTCGCGAGCAGCGCCTGGCCCAGCACCTGGTTAGTTTTATGCGCGCCGCCGTGCAGCAGATCTTCACGCTTAAGATACAGCGTGGTTTTGGTGCCTTCGGTCAGGTTGCGGCATTTGGTCAGCGCGGTTGGACGCCCGGCGTAGTTTTTCAGCAGGTCGGTAAACTCCGCCTGAAACGCAGGATCTTTCTGCGCGCTCACGAACGCTTCTTCCAGCTGGCGCAGCGCGGGCATCAGGATTTGCGGAACGTACATCCCGCCGAATTCACCAAAATACGGGTTAAGTAATGTCGTCATCTTCTCTTCCTTAATATGCACGCAGAGTTTTAAACACCGAGGCCAGCTTGCTGGCATCTTTGATACCCGGTTGCGACTCTACGCCTGAATTGAAATCGAGGCCTGCGCAGCCGGTTTTCGCGGCTTCCACACAGTTATCCGGGCTTAGTCCGCCCGCCAGCAGGACGTTGTCCAGCTTTTCGCCGTTCAGCAGCGACCAGTCAAAACGTTGTCCGGTGCCGCCCTGGCCGTTGTCGAGCACGTATTTGTCAACGTGGTGAAGATTACGTGCGGGCAGGGTGGTGCCCACGCTTTGTGCTTTCCAGATTTGAACCTGCGGTGCCAGCGCGTCGCGCAGGGCATTGATGTACGCCTGATCTTCATCTCCATGAAGCTGAACGGCACGCAGGGATAACGCGTCGGCTTTTGCCACAACGTCCGCGACATCCGCATTGCGGAACACGCCAACATAGCTCAGCGGGGCCGCCGCGATTACCTTGCGGGCCTGTTCCTCATTGACTGCACGAGGAGAGGTGTCGACGAAGATTAAACCGCCATAGATTGCTCCAGCCTCATACGCGGCCAGCGCATCCTGTTCGCGGGTCAGGCCGCAGACTTTGTTTTCACCCAGCAGCACGCGACGCACAGCCGCATTGAGGTCGTCATGTTCCATCATGGCGGAGCCAATCAGGAAACCGTTGGCGAAGTGGCTCAGCTCGCGCACCTGGGCGTAGCTGTTAATGCCGGACTCGCTGATCACCGTGACGCCCGCACCCAGACGCGGCGCCAACTGGCGGGTACGGTTCAGGTCAATCGACAAGTCGCGAAGATCGCGGTTGTTGATGCCGACCACTTTGGCTTCCAGCGCGATGGCGCGCTCAAGCTCTTCTTCGTTACTCACTTCGGTCAGCACGCCCATTTTCAGGCTGTGCGCCACGGCAGCAAGCTGGCGATACTGTTCGTCGTCCAGTACCGAGAGCATCAGCAGGCAGGCATCGGCCTGGTAGAAACGCGCCAGCCAGATCTGATACGGGTCGATAATAAAGTCTTTGCACAGGATCGGCTGCGGTGCGATGCCGCTGACGATCGGCAGAAAATCGAAGCTGCCCTGGAAATATTTCTCATCCGTCAGCACGGAGATTGCCGACGCATGATGCTTATAAATACCGGCGATACGCGCCGGGTCGAAATCGTCACGAATAACGCCTTTTGAGGGAGAGGCCTTTTTGCACTCCAGAATAAAGGCGGTACGTGCACCCTGCAGGGCGTCATAGAAACGACGGCTGCTTGGGACGACGTCATTCTGGAAACTGGCAAGCGGCTGCTCTGCTTTGCGTGCTTCCACCCAGATGGCCTTATCGGCAACGATTTTCGCTAAAACGGTCTGCATTCTTTACCCTCTTGCCGCAAGTGCGGTAACGCGATCGTAAGCTGCACCGGAGCGCAGTACATCCAGAACTTTTTGAGCATTGGCCTTCAGGTCTTCCTCACCGTGCAAACGCATCAGCATGGCGACGTTGGCAGCCACGGCGGCCTCATGAGCGGCCTCACCTTTACCTTGTAGTAAGCGCGTCAGAATGTCACGGTTTTCTTCCGGCGTACCGCCTGCCAGCGCTTCCTGATGGTACGGCGTTAAGCCGAAATCAGACGCCTCAAGCTGATAGCTGAGTACTTCACCATCGTTAAGCTCGGCCACCAGCGTCGGCGCATGCAGCGAAACTTCATCCATTCCGCCGCTGTGCACCACGGCGGCGCGTTTGTAACCCAGCACGCGCAGCGTCTCGGCAATCGGCAGGACCAGCTCAGGGCTGTAAACGCCAATTAATGCCAGCGGCGGATGGGCCGGGTTGATCAGCGGGCCGAGCACGTTAAACAGCGTGCGGGTTTTAAGCTGCTGGCGAACCGGCATCGCGTGGCGGAAACCGGTGTGATATTTCGGCGCAAACAGGAAGCAAACGCCCAAATCGTCCAGCGCTTCACGCGAACGCTCGGCATTCATCTCCAGATTGATGCCAAACGCGGCCAGCAGATCGGACGAGCCTGAACGGCTGGAGACGCTGCGGTTACCGTGCTTGGCCACCTTCAGGCCGCAGGCCGCCGCCACAAAGGCGCTGGCGGTAGAAATATTGATGCTGTTGCTGCCGTCGCCACCGGTCCCGACGATATCCGCAAACTGATAGTCCGGGCGCGGGAACGGAGCGGCATTTTCCAGCAGCGCGGTTGCCGCACCGGCGATCTCCTGCGGGCTTTCGCCGCGCACTTTCATGCTCACCAGCGCAGCGGCCAGCTGCTCAGGCTTCAGCTCGCCGCGCACCACGGCGGAAAAAAGCTGGTGGCTCTCCTGCTGGCTCAGGGTCTGGGCCTGATACAGTTTTTCCAGAATCGGCTGCAGGGTGTTGGTCTGCTCCAGTTTCTGTAACGCCCAGTCAAGGGTCTGCTCCAGCAGGCGGGCGCCATTGGAGGTCAAAATAGATTCCGGGTGGAACTGCATCCCGCAGACGCGATCCGCATCGTGGCGTACCGCCATCACCATCCCTTCAAACGAGGCGTTGATGGTCAGCCCGGCCGGAATGTTGCTGCCGACCAGCGAATGATAGCGCGCGACCGGGAGCGGATTCGGCAGCCCGGCAAACATTGCCTGGCCGTCATGTTCAATGCTGGAGGCTTTACCGTGCAGGATCTCGCCCGCCTGGCCGACGTAACCGCCGTAGGCTTCCACGATTGCCTGGTGACCAAGGCAGATACCGATAATCGGCAGCTTGCCGCGCATGCGGGTCAGCAGTTCGGGCATACAGCCCGCTTCGCTCGGCGCGCCCGGCCCCGGGGAGAGCATCAGCACCGGGTTTTGCATGGTCGCCAGACGGTCAATCAGGGTCTGAGCCGGAACGTGGTTGCGGTAGATAACGACGTTGTGACCATTCGCACGCAGCTGATCTGCCAGGTTATAGGTAAAGGAGTCGATGTTATCGAGCAGCAGAATGTCAGCCATCAGAAAATCTCCTGTGCGTGGTGTGCGGTAGCGATGGCGCGCAATACCGCGCGTGCTTTACTGCGGGTTTCGTCAGCTTCAGACTGCGGAACAGAGTCAAGAACAATCCCGGCGCCGGCCTGAACGGTGGCAATACCGTCTTCGACGTAGGCGGAGCGGATCACGATGCAGGTATCAAGGTCGCCATGGGCGGTGAAGTAACCTACCGCGCCGCCGTAGCTCCCGCGCCGACGTCCTTCCGCTTCGGCGATAAGCTGCATGGCGCGTACCTTCGGCGCGCCGCTCAGGGTGCCCATATTCATGCAGGCACGGTAGGCGTGCAGCACGTCGAGGTCGCTGCGCAGTTCACCCACCACGCGGGAGACCAGGTGCATCACGAAGGAGTAACGGTCAACTTTGGTCAGGTCTGCCACGTAGCGGCTGCCCGGGGTGCAAATGCGCGCCAGGTCGTTACGCGCCAGGTCAACCAGCATCAGGTGTTCGGAGAGCTCCTTGTGGTCGGTTCGCATTTCCAGTTCGATGCGGCTGTCCAGATCGCGGTCCAGCGAGCCATCGGCACGACGGCCACGCGGACGGGTGCCCGCAATCGGGTAGATCTCAATCTGGCGGCTGGTGGCGTCGTACTTCAGCGAGCTTTCCGGCGAGGCGCCGAACAGCGTGAAATCATTGTCCTGCATAAAGAACATATATGGGCTCGGGTTGCTCTTCTTCAGCACGTCGTAAGCCGCCAGCGGTGACGGGCAGGGCAGCGAGAAACGGCGGGACGGCACAACCTGGAAAATCTCCCCGGCGCGAATAGCCTTTTGCATCTGGCGAACCACGGCCCCGTATTGATCGTCGGTCTGGTTAACGTCGCATGTCATTTTTTCCACGTGCTGTACCGGCAGCGCAGGCGGCGCTTCCGTCATCTGCTGCTGGAGCTGAGCGATGCGATGCTCAAGGCGGTTTTTCTCAAACGCAGAGGGCGTGAACAGGCTGGCCTGGATGCGGGTATATTTTTTCTGATGGTCGATCACCAGCAGGGTTTCGGCCAGGTAGAAACAGTAGTCCGGGCAGCGGTTGCCCTGCTCGGTTTCCGGCAAATCTTCAAAACCGGCGACCAGGTCGTAAGCAAACAGCCCGCCGAAGAACATTGCTTCGCGCTCATCTTCCGGCACGGTGACAAGATTTTGCAGCAGGCGGAAGGCATCGAACACGGACAGCGAGCAGAGGCGCGCGTCTTCGTCCAGCAGCTGGCTTACCGGCGGGAAATGCAGAATTCGCAGGTCCCGGTGACGTTCATTGTCGATGCCCGCGGGCAGAGCCGCATCCAGCAGAGGCAGCAGCGATGCGCCATTATCAGAGAGCGCCTTAATGGTGACGGTGTCACCTAGCGCGGTAATGCGCAGCGCGCTGTCGACCAGCAGCAGGCTTTTCAGATCGTCCTTACTGTCGATATCCGCAGACTCCAGCAGCAGCGTCGCCGGACGCGCACCGCACACCTGATGAAACAGCGCGGTCGGGTTGTGGCGATAGACCGCCTCGCAGGTCAAGAGTTCGAGATGAGGTTTGGCTGTTTGCATGTTGTGATTCTCATTTATTCTGTTCAAAAAAAAGCCCGCTGGGTAGCGGGCGGGTATCTGTTTGCATTTCGCAGATGCGTGACACTGCCCGAAGATCAGGAAGTGCGCCACCAACCCTGCAGAGTGAAATGTGCTGTCATTTTCAGATACCTTTCTCGTGTGAACTTGCGTACTAGTTAACTAGTTCGATGGCGTATTGTCAACCCTTGATTTCAGAATTTCACGTTAAGTCGGTATCATGGCGTTTTCGGATGTCTCCAACCTGTTATGGGAAGTGCTTTGAGCGATACCACCTACGCGATTATTTATGATTTACACAGCCATACTCAGGCCTCTGATGGCCTGCTGACACCCGAAGCCCTGGTTCATCGCGCGGTTGAAATGCGTGTCGGCACGCTGGCGATAACCGATCACGATACCACCGACGCCATTCCGGCAGCGCGCGCCGAGATTGCCCGCAGCGGGCTGGCGCTGAATCTGGTGCCCGGCGTCGAGATCTCGACCGTCTGGGAAAACCATGAGATTCATATCGTTGGCCTGAACATTGATATAGAACATCCGGCACTTCTTGCCTTTTTGCAAGAACAAAAAACGCGCCGCAACCAGCGCGCGGAGATGATCGGCGAGCGTCTGGAGAAGGCGCATATTCCGGGCGCGCTGGAAGGTGCGCAAAAGCTGGCGAACGGCGGGGCGGTCACCCGCGGTCATTTCGCCCGCTTTCTGGTTGAAGCGGGCAAAGCGACGACCATGGCGGATGTCTTTAAAAAGTATCTGGCGCGCGGGAAAACCGGATACGTTCCGCCACAGTGGTGTACAATAAAACAAGCTATTGATGTCATTCATCATTCTGGCGGTAAGGCCGTTCTGGCCCATCCGGGGCGGTATAATCTTTCTGCTAAATGGCTGAAACGGCTGCTGGCGCACTTTGCCGAATGCGGTGGCGAGGCGATGGAAGTCGCCCAGTGTCAGCAGGCGCCCAACGAGCGCGCGCAGCTCGCGACTTACGCCCGCCAGTTTGGCCTGCTAGGGTCACAGGGCTCTGATTTCCACCAGCCCTGCGCGTGGATCGAGCTGGGACGCAAGCTCTGGCTACCCGCTGGCGTTGAGCCGGTCTGGCAGCTCTGGGAGCAGCCGCAGCAAATTGAAGAGAGGGAAGTATGAGTCAGTTTTTCTATATCCATCCGGACAACCCGCAGCCACGTCTGATTAATCAGGCCGTGGAGATCGTCCGCAAAGGCGGCGTGATAGTCTACCCGACCGATTCCGGCTACGCGCTGGGCTGTAAAATTGAAGATAAAGGAGCGATGGAACGCATTTGCCGTATTCGTCAGCTGCCGGACGGCCATAACTTTACCCTGATGTGCCGCGATCTCTCTGAGCTGTCGACCTATGCGTATGTCGACAACGTGGCGTTTCGCCTGATCAAGAACAACACGCCGGGTAACTACACCTTCATTCTGAAAGGGACGAAGGAGGTGCCGCGTCGCCTGCTGCAGGAAAAGCGTAAGACTATCGGCATGCGCGTGCCGTCGAACCCGATTGCCCAGGCGCTGCTGGAAACTCTCGGCGAACCGATGCTCTCTACCTCACTGATGCTGCCGGGCAGCGAGTTTACCGAGTCCGATCCGGAGGAGATAAAAGATCGTCTGGAGAAGGTGGTGGAGTTGATTATTCACGGCGGTTATCTCGGCCAGCAGCCGACTACGGTGGTCGATTTAACCGAGGATGCACCGGAAGTGATTCGTGAAGGGGTGGGTGACGTAAAGCCTTTCTTGTAAATAAGGTGTTTAATGCCTGAAATTAAGGAAAGAGCGGAGGCTGGATTTCTCCAGCCTTTGTCTGTCATCTCCAGCCTTTGCCGGTCATCTTACTTTCTTAAAGATGAGCAAGACCAAAACAAGGCAGATAGCACTCCCGTAAAATGCTGTGATTAGGAGGTTATCCACTGAACGCGATAAGTCATCTATGATCGCCTCACATAAACGGGCTTCCATCTCATCTGTTAAAGGGGGTGCGTTGTATTTCCGAGTTAGCCCAAAATCAAGCACTGGTATCATCAAGGCGATAGAGTAGATGGCGAATACTAAAGAAATGCCTCCCCATCGAAGAATAGTCTTTGCTCTATTCGTCAATGTCATACGAACCACCTAAAACGCCGCCAATTGTGCCACCAGAATAACCCGAAGATGATCCAACCGCTGATGCACTGTTAGCAAGCCCTTCTTCCACTTGCCCTGTGAAGCTTTCAGAGATTGGTCTGAAGTGTTCGATGTTCGGATACTGTTCTTTAAACGCGCTGGTTACCTCCAAAACGTTCATTGAGGACAGAGCGCCACTCTTCTCCGTCAAATAACGTTGTAAAGATACGGGGATAGTGAAATCTTCTTCATTTTTGATACGAAGTTGCGTTGTTGTTGATGTAAAACTGGTATCGAAGATTTTAGTCCCTGCTTCTTTGATCATTTGCACAGTGTGAGTTGTGCAGTTGCTGCCAGTCAGATCGTAAACGTCAATCACCTTGCCGCGTCGTTTGGTACGATCTCCCATCGCATCCGTGAAAACTGGTTTTTTACCGGAGTTCCATAGAGATTCAAAAATTCTGCGGGTTTCCTCAGGTGTGACATCATCGATCAGGAATACTCTCGCTTGGTATTTGTAGAGTTCTTCGCGGTAGTAAAGACAAGCATCATCGCCAGTTAGGAAGTTAAGAATCCCATCACCCGTTAATGTAGCGGGGCCTTTCCTACCAAAGCGCCCGTAGGTGTATACGTAGATCGAGTTATTTTCATGTACCGAAACGAAAGCGTGTCCTGCATCGGTGATTTCAGTCCAGATGTAAACGCCGTTCAATAACGGGTTATCTTCGGGTTTGCAGGTGTCAGCAAAGCTGTTTTGCTTCTTCGCGGTCTGGGCGTGTTGTTCCGGTTCTGACTCAATCGGCCCAGGGAGTACAGGCATCTCGACGAGGTGAGCTAGATCGGTATGGGTTACTGTTGCTTCGCCACCAAGTTCGTAATCATCATCCCAGTTTGATGGAACGAATTTCGATTTGCAGGGGCAGGAGCTATAGCTGTGCAGCGTTCCGGCAATCCTTTTACCATGTATATTGTCAGTATCAAGACCGCCACAGATACGGTAACGACCAGGATGTTTACCACAGGTTACTTGATGGCCTTCACAGGCCATGTCTTTACCGAAAAACTGGTGATCACTCCATCCTTCAATAATCCGACCGCCGCATACCGTCTTATCACCCCTGAACAAAAAATAACCTTTACCTGCCATTAGTGCTTACTCCCTGGCATCGTTAAGAATTCTTTCTGGAATGTGTCGCCTTCACGGAAAAGCAGTCTGTTGCCGGATTGTAGGGTTGAGATTATTTCGTCGCCATTATCAAGCATACTTCCAGACAGTGCCGCAGATGTGTCTTGTATAATACGCACTCCACCTGCACCGGAAATAATAGTGGCTTCACCGCTCCCAGCGTATACAACTTTATCTCCAACTAGTGCCATCTTATAACCGCCAGCCGTGCTGGTCCCTGAAGCATTACGGATCACTCCACCGTTGCCGGTAACGCTTCCCACCATAGCGAATCGAAGAATGTGAGTTAATGGGCGACTAACTGGTTTGTTAAATTCGTCAAACGCCTCCCTTGTCTTGTTGTAAAAGTTTGCTAAAAAATCTACGTCGTAGGCTGGCTGCGAAGAGGAACCACGGATTTCAGTAGTGATTTCGTTGGTGTATTGTTGCATAAATCCCTTTAATTATTATGGAAATAACCGTGGTGATTATTTTACAAGCAATGTTTAGATGCGCAACATATATCAGGCTTAAGCGAAACTGCGTTTCGTTACAAAAGGTTATCGTTAAACTAGTAATGGTTATTTTTTGATAAATCTTAGGCAGATGTGTTGGCAAGCACAGCGGCAGCAACAGATATTCTTGATAACGCGAGAAGCATTACTCATCACGATGGAAACCCTCGGCGAGCCGATGCTCTCTACCTCGCTGATGCTGGCGGGCAGCGAGTTTACCGAGTCCGATCCGGAAGAGATCAAGGATCGTCTGGAGAAGGTGGTGGAGTTGATTATTCACGGCGGTTATCTCGGCCAGCAGCCGACTACGGTGGTCGATTTAACTGAAGACACCTCGGAAGTGATTCGTGAAGGCGTGGGTGACGTAAAGCCTTTCTTGTAAATAAGGTGTTTAATGCCTGAAATTAAGGGAAGAGCGGAGGCTGGATTTCTCCAGCCTTTGTCTGTCATCTCACCTTCTTGAAAATGAGCAGGATCAGAGGGACGCAGACAGTGAAACCAATGATAGAGGCTAACGCCGAATCAGAATGATTTTGCGATAGCTCCATAACAAACGACGTTAGCTGAGAGGGGGTAAAATCCCATCCTTGGCTCACTGTCTCTGAAAAGTTAACGGCGAAGACCAGATCGAAGTAAAGGACGATAACGTAATAGGCTACGCAGATCAGCGCGATACTGACCCATTTGATACAAAAATTCTTATTCATCATCTCACCTTTTTAAAGATAAGCAGAATAAGAGGCACGCAGATCGCAAATCCAAAAAAGGCGACATTAAAAACGCCATCAGTGGCTTGCATAATCGAGTCTATCGAAGCATGGTAAGCTTTTAATGAGATTGGGCCAGAAAAACGCATACTTTCTCTTTCCATGAATGCACTAAATGTGAATGTTGATGCTATCAGAGTAATAAGGTAGCAAAGTGATACAGCGACTATTCCAGCCCATCTAAGAATGGTTTTAGTTAAACTACTCATCATAATCTCCAAGAGTACCGCCAACATTTTCGCCTGAGTATGGAGAAATCGAACCTATTGAAGACATTGTTTCTGCGGCGTATCGTTTGGCTTTGCCTGCCCTTCCTTCCGGGGATACGTGTTGTCCGTTCGCGTTCGAATAGAGGTTTTTAAACTCGTCAGTAACTTCTACAACAGCCATTGACTGTAGGCTACGGCTTTTGCTGAGAAGATAACTTTGCAGTGATATTGGTATGGTAAAATGCTCTTCTGATTCAATAGGAAGCTGAGTGCTTGTTGATCTGTAGCTTGTATCAAAGATCGATGAGCCTGCGGCTTTTATGCCAGCAACAGTGTGCGTTGTGCAGTTGCTTCCCGTTACATCGTTGGAGTCAATAGAGTGACCAGTTCGAGCTGTAGCACTGTTTTCCTCTATCCCTATTGGCTTTCGCCCCTCTTGCCACAAATTTTCAAAGAAAGCACGGGTTTCTGGTATGCCAGCATCATTGATTTTAAAAACTCGGGCGTTGTTTTCGTAAAGTTCTTTTCTGTAATAGTCTCGGGCATCATCACCTTTCATAAAATCGAGAATGCCATCACCTGTCATTCCAAATGGCCCACCAGTTCTTCCGTATCTGCCATAGGTGTAAAGGTATACAGTATTGTTTTCATGCACGGAAACAAAAGTGTGTCCGGTTTCGGTGGTTTCAGTCCAGATGTAGACGCCGTTCAATAGCGGGTTATTTTCTGGTTTGCAAATGTCAGCAAAACTGTTTTGCTTCTTCGCTTTCTGGGCGTATTGTTCCGGTTCTGACTCAATCGGCCCAGGGAGTACAGGCATCTCGACGAGGTGAGATAGATCGGTATGGGTCACTGTTAATTCCCCACCAAGTTCGTAATCATCATCCCAGTTTGATGGAATGAATTTCGATTTGCAGGGGCAGGAGCTATAGCTGTGCAACGTTCCGGCAATCCTTTTGCCATGTATATCGTCAGTATCAAGACCGCCACAGATACGGTAACGACCAGGATGTTTACCACAGGTCACTTGATGGTCTTCACAGGCCATGTCTTTACCGAAAAACTGGTGATCACTCCATCCTTCAATAATTCGACCGCCGCATACTGTTTTATCACCCCTGAACAGAAAGTAACCTTTGGCTACCATTAGCGCTCACTCCCTGGCATGGTTAAGAATCCTTTCGGGAATGTGTCGCCTTTACAGAAAACCAGTCTGCTGCCGGATTGTGGTGTTGAGATTATTTCGTCGCCATTATCAAGCATACTTCCAACCAGGGTCGCAGATGCGCCCTGCATAATACGCACTCCACCTGCACAGGAAATAATAGTGGCTTCACTGCCCTCAGCGTAGACAACTTTATCTCCAACTCGTGCCATCCTTTCCCCTCCATCCGTACTGCCTCCCGAAGCATTGCGGGTAACGATTCCCACAACAGTGAATCGAAAAATATACGTTACTGGGCGACTAACATGCTTGTTAAAATCTTCAAATTCTTCGCGTGTCTTGCTGTCATAGCTCGCTAAGAAATCTTCATCGTAGGGTGGCAGAGAGGTGGAATCTCGGAATCCAGGCGTGATCTCATTACTATATTGCTGCATAAGTCCCTTTGCTTATTATAGAAACAATTACAGCGGTCATTTTACAAACAATAACCACATGCACAACAAGTATTAGGCTTAAGCAAAACTGTGTTCCGTAACCCAGAATCTTCCTTTTGAACTCCTAACTGTCCTTTGTCCCATTCTGAACGAATGGGGTGTATGGGCGGATCTGGCCCATAATCACTTTCGCTTGTATTTGGCTGTCAGTACCTAGACTCAGATGCACAAAACTTGTTGAATCATTTAGTCTAAAGTTAGTGTAGTATGTGCGCCCACGAATCATATGTGTGACAGCTTGTGTGACAGATTGTTTGCCATGCTGTGTACCCTGAAAGAGTTACATATCAGTGAGTTAAGTTATTTTTGGCGCTAACTCATTGTTTTAGAAAGTACACCAGACGCCTGTGAAGGCGACACCTGAGGAAGCTCAATGAGCGAGAAGTTACAGAAAGTGCTGGCGCGTGCCGGCCACGGTTCACGCCGTGAAATCGAAGCCATTATTGAAGCGGGCCGCGTGAGTGTGGACGGTAAAATCGCCACGCTGGGTGACCGCGTAGAAATCGTACCGGGGCTCAAGATCCGCATTGACGGTCATCTTATCTCCGTGAAAGAGTCCGCGGAACAGATCTGCCGCGTGCTGGCGTATTACAAGCCGGAAGGCGAGCTGTGTACGCGCAACGACCCGGAAGGTCGTCCAACGGTGTTTGACCGTCTGCCAAAACTGCGCGGCGCCCGCTGGATTGCGGTGGGGCGTCTGGACGTGAACACCTGCGGTCTGCTGCTGTTCACCACCGATGGTGAACTGGCAAACCGTCTGATGCACCCAAGCCGTGAAGTTGAGCGTGAATACGCCGTTCGCGTCTTCGGCCAGGTCGATGAAAATAAACTGCGCGACCTGTCGCGTGGCGTGCAGCTGGAAGACGGCCCTGCGGCGTTCAAAACCATCAAATTTACCGGTGGTGAAGGGATTAACCAGTGGTACAACGTGACCCTGACCGAAGGACGTAACCGCGAGGTGCGTCGTCTGTGGGAAGCGGTAGGCGTGCAGGTTAGCCGCCTGATCCGCGTTCGCTACGGCGACATTCTGCTGCCGAAAGGTCTGCCGCGCGGTGGTTATACCGAGCTGGATCTTACCCAGACTAACTACCTGCGCGAGCTGGTTGGCCTGACGCCGGAAACCACCTCTAAAGTGGCGGTGGAGAAAGATCGTCGTCGTATGAAGGCGAATCAGATCCGTCGTGCGGTGAAACGCCACAGCCAGGTGAACAGCAATCGTCGCTCTGGCAGCCGGAATAACAACGGTTAATTGAAAAAGCCCGGTGAACTCACCGGGCTTTTTCTTTAGTAATCAATGCCAATTTGTGCTTTGATGCCTGCATCAAACGCATGCTTGACCGGACGCAGCTCGCTGACGGTATCTGCCAGCTCCAGAATCTCACGATGACACCCGCGACCTGTAACGATAACCGTCTGGTGCGCAGGGCGGTTCTTCAGTGCATCCAGCACCTCCTCCAGCGGCAGGTAGTCGTAGGCGACCATATAGGTGATCTCATCCAGCAGCACCATATTTAACGTCGGGTCAGCCAGCATCCTTTTTGCGTGCTTCCACACGGCAAGGCAGGCTGCGGTATCGGTTTCCCGGTTCTGCGTATCCCACGTAAACCCGGTCGCCATCACCTGAAACTCAACGCCGTGAGGTTCAAGCAAATTACGCTCACCGTTGGGCCATTCCCCTTTGATAAACTGGATGACCCCCACTTTTTGCCCGTGGCCGACGGCACGCGTAGCAGTGCCAAACGCGGCAGTAGTTTTGCCTTTACCATTGCCGGTAAAAACGATGACGATCCCTCGCTCGTCCTGGGCTGCCGCGACGCGCGCGTCAACCTGTTCCTTCAGACGCTGCTGTCGCTGCTGATGACGTTCTTCACTCATTGCGAAATTCCCGGTTTGCGGCCCGGCTGGGCATCAAAGGTCATTCCGGTTTTGCGGCGGCTGTCGTCGCCCATCAGCCAGAGATAGAGCGGCATAATGTCTGCCGGGGTTTTCAGCTTCAGCGGATCTTCCGTCGGGAACGCGCTGGCGCGCATGCTGGTGCGCGTACCCCCCGGATTAATGCAGTTTACGCGCAGATGGCGGCTCTGATACTCATCCGCCAACACCTGCATCATGCCCTCGGTCGCGAATTTTGAGACAGCATAAGCCCCCCAGTTTGCGCGTCCCTCGCGGCCTACGCTGGAAGAGGTGAAGACCAGAGATCCAGACTCGGATTTGAGTAATAAAGGAAGCAAGGCCTGCGTGAGGAAAAAAGTACCATTAACGTTAACCTGCATCACCTGCTTCCAGATTTCAGGATCCTGTTCATCCATTGGACGCACTTCACCTAACAAACCGGCGTTGTGCAGTACGCCGTCAAGACGTGGGTAGTGGGTACTGATACGGTGAGCAAGCTCCTGGCAGAGCGCTGGGGTGCATGTCAGCAAATCGAGCGTGTACCAGGGGGCAGGTGTCCCGCCTGCGGCCTCAATTTCCTGAGCGACCCCTTTGAGCTTTTCTTCGTTACGCCCAATCAGAATTACGCTTGCGCCATATTCAGCGTACGTCAGGGCCGCTTCGCGACCAATACCATCGCTGGCGCCGGTGACAAGAATGATTCGGTTCTGCAGCAGGTTTTTTTGCGGTTGATAATGCACGGTGACTCCTCAGGCGCACGGGGTCTCAATCACGCCTTCATAATGACTTTTCGGCTTTATGCCCGAATTAGCGTGAGAATTCAATCAGTCTACAGGACGCATTGCTGCAAAATTAACAATTTGCAAATATTTAACCCGCAGCGCGGGGATTCCTGAAGACGGCTCGCAGAGGTAATGTCACGGGCGAGACGCAGGGGCAGGGCTGTTGTACACTGCCGTGAAAGATTCGTGGTTAAATCAAGGTGGAACGCGTGGAATTACTTTCTCAATATGGGTTGTTTTTGGCCAAAATCGCGACGGTGGTGATTGCCATTGCCGTGGTTGCCGTTCTGATTGTCAACCTGACGCAGCGCAAGCGTCAGCGTGGGGAGTTACGCATCACCCGCCTGAGCGAGCAGTATAAAGAGATGCAGGAAGAGATGTCCCTCTCGCTGCTCGAGAGCCATCAGCAGAAGCTGTGGCTGAAAGCCCAGAAGAAAAAACACAAGCAGGAAGCCAAAGCCGCGAAGGCGAAGGCAAAGCTCGCGACGCCGCAGGGCGACGCAAAACCCCGCGTCTATGTGCTCGATTTTAAAGGCAGCATGGATGCGCATGAAGTCGCTTCGCTGCGCGAAGAGGTGACTGCGGTTCTGGCCGTGGCAACGCCGCAGGATCAGGTGGTGGTGCGTCTTGAGAGCCCGGGCGGGGTGGTTCACGGTTACGGGCTGGCCGCTTCACAGCTGCAGCGTCTGCGCGAGAAGCAGATCCCACTTACCGTGGCGGTAGATAAAGTCGCGGCGAGCGGCGGCTATATGATGGCCTGCGTGGCGGACAAAATCGTTGCGGCGCCGTTTTCCATCATAGGTTCGATTGGCGTGGTCGCACAGATCCCTAACTTTAACCGCTTCCTGAAAAATAAAGAGATTGATATCGAACTTCACACGGCGGGTCAGTACAAACGCACCCTGACGCTGCTGGGGGAAAACACGGAAGAGGGGCGCCAAAAATTCCGTGAAGATCTGAATGAAACTCACCATCTCTTTAAAGACTTCGTACATCGCATGCGCCCAACGCTGGATATTGAACAGGTGGCGACCGGTGAGCACTGGTACGGCATCCAGGCGCAGGAAAAAGGGCTGGTGGATGAAGTAGGTACCAGTGATGACCTGCTGCTCAACCTGATGGAAGGCCGGGAACTGGTAGGCGTGCGCTTTACACAGCGCAAACGGCTGATGGACCGCTTTACCAACAGTGCGGCGGAAAGCGCGGACCGCCTGCTGCTTCGCTGGCTACAGCGCGGACAAAAACCGCTGCTGTAAACAAAAACGCGAGGCATATGCCTCGCGTTTTGCATTAATCGACCAGGTGATATTTCTCTGAAAGCGTATGCGCCAGGTATTTAAACATATTAAACACGGCAGTGCTTTTCGGGGTCGGTAACCCCTGCTCGTCAAGGAAGTATTCGCCGCTGAAAACCAGCACGCCATTACGTTGCTCAACGCCGGTGGCTTCTATGCCTGCCAGCGTATCTTCATGGTCACGAATAAGCTTGTTTGCTTCGATAAGCAGAGAGGCTCGGTCAATGGGTTGGGTCGTATTCTGCATAATCCACTCCTTAAACAGTGACAATAGTCTACGCCGGGGGCGCTTTGGGGGCAAATTTTCCCTGTAATGTGAGGGGATAAGATGCAGAGGGCAGGTTGGCGGGATTTGCTTTTGCATGCTAATAAAGTTGCGTAACGAATTTTATCAGGTAGAGTGTGCGCTTTCGTCATTCTGGCAACAGAATTGCTTGACATTCGACCGGGAATTCGTCACGAATTATACGAGATGTGAGAAAAATACCCGAAAACTCAATGACCTGGATGTCGCCATTCTGACGTTCGGTAAGACATAGGGGTTGATATCCCCTGACGCAGTCGCAATATCATTGGCTCGTCGTCAGCGGAAGGGAAATCAACGTGCGGCGTATTCCTGGAAGAATTAAATTAGGTAAAGGTGAATATGGGTAAAGCTCTCGTCATCGTTGAGTCCCCGGCAAAAGCCAAAACGATCAATAAGTATCTGGGTAATGACTACGTGGTTAAGTCCAGCGTTGGTCACATCCGCGATTTGCCGACCAGTGGCTCAGCCAGCAAAAAGAGCGCAGACTCTACCTCCACCAAAGGGGCTAAAAAGCCTAAAAAGGATGAACGTAGCGCGCTTGTCAACCGCATGGGTGTTAACCCATGGCACAACTGGGATGCACAATATGAAGTGCTGCCCGGGAAAGAAAAAGTCGTTAACGAGCTGAAGCAGCTGGCTGAAAAAGCAGACCACATCTATCTCGCAACCGACCTTGACCGCGAAGGGGAAGCCATTGCGTGGCACCTGCGGGAAGTGATCGGCGGGGATGACAAACGCTACAGCCGCGTAGTGTTTAACGAAATTACAAAGAATGCGATTCGTCAGGCGTTTGAGAAGCCGGGCGAGCTGAATATCGACCGTGTGAACGCCCAGCAGGCGCGTCGCTTTATGGACCGCGTTGTGGGCTACATGGTTTCTCCACTGCTGTGGAAAAAGATTGCCCGCGGCCTGTCTGCAGGACGCGTGCAGTCTGTAGCCGTGCGTCTTGTCGTTGAGCGTGAACGCGAAATTAAAGCCTTCGTGCCGGAAGAGTTCTGGGAAGTTGACGCCAATGTCACCACCCCGGGCGGTGATGCGCTGCCGCTGCAGGTAAGCCATCACAACGATAAGCCTTTCCGTCCTGAAAACCGCGATCAGACCATGGCCGCCGTGGCGCTGCTGGAAAAAGCGCGCTATCAGGTACTGGAACGCGAAGATAAGCCGACCAGCAGCAAGCCTGGCGCGCCGTTTATCACGTCCACACTGCAACAGGCGGCGAGCACCCGTCTGGGTTACGGCGTGAAGAAAACCATGATGATGGCCCAGCGCTTGTATGAAGCGGGTTACATCACCTACATGCGTACTGACTCAACGAACCTGAGCCAGGACGCGGTGAACATGGTGCGCGGCTACATCAGCGATAACTTCGGTAAAAAATACCTGCCGGAAAGCGCCAACCAGTTCGCCAGCAAAGAGAATTCTCAGGAAGCGCACGAAGCGATTCGTCCTTCTGATGTATCTGTTTTAGCCGAGTCGCTGAAGGATATGGAAGCCGACGCCCAGAAGCTGTATCAGCTGATCTGGCGTCAGTTTGTCGCGTGTCAGATGACGCCAGCGAAATATGATTCCACTACGCTGACCGTCGGTGCGGGCGATTTCCGTTTGAAAGCGCGCGGTCGTATCCTGCGCTTCGACGGCTGGACGAAAGTGATGCCTGCACTGCGTAAAGGTGATGAAGACCGTACGCTGCCTGCGGTAAACAAAGGCGACGAGTTGTCGCTTGTCGACCTGGTTCCGGCCCAGCACTTCACCAAGCCGCCTGCGCGCTTTAGTGAAGCGTCGTTGGTTAAAGAGCTGGAAAAACGCGGGATTGGCCGTCCGTCAACCTACGCGTCAATCATCTCGACCATTCAGGACCGCGGTTACGTTCGCGTAGAGAACCGCCGTTTCTATGCCGAAAAAATGGGTGAGATTGTCACTGACCGTCTGGAAGCTAACTTCCGCGAATTGATGAACTACGACTTCACCGCGCAGATGGAAGACAGCCTCGACGAAGTGGCCAGTCACAAGGCGGAGTGGAAGAAGGTTCTCGATAGCTTCTTCAGCGACTTTACCAACCAGCTTGAGAAAGCGGAGAAAGATCCTGAAGAGGGCGGCATGCTGCCTAACCAGATGGTTCTGACCAGCATCGACTGCCCGACCTGCGGCCGCAAGATGGGGATCCGTACTGCGACAACGGGCGTGTTCCTTGGCTGTTCAGGCTATGCGCTGCCACCAAAAGAGCGCTGTAAAACAACCATCAACCTGGTGCCGGAGAACGAAGTTCTCAACGTGCTGGAAGGTGATGATGCGGAAACCAACGCCCTGCGCGCGAAACGCCGCTGCAAAAAATGCGGCACGGCGATGGACAGCTATCTGATCGATCCTAAACGCAAGCTGCACGTGTGTGGTAACAACCCAACGTGCGACGGGTATGAGATCGAAGAGGGTGAGTTCCGCATTAAAGGCTATGACGGTCCGATTGTGGAGTGCGAGAAGTGTGGCTCTGAGATGCACCTGAAAATGGGGCGTTTCGGTAAGTACATGGCCTGCACCAACGACGAGTGTAAGAACACGCGTAAAATTCTGCGCAATGGTGAGGTTGCTCCGCCGAAGGAAGATCCGGTTCCGCTGCCAGAATTGCCGTGTGAAAAATCCGACGCGTACTTCGTGCTGCGTGATGGTGCCGCAGGTGTCTTCCTGGCCGCCAACACCTTCCCGAAATCGCGTGAAACGCGCGCCCCGCTGGTGGAAGAGCTGCATCGCTTCCGCGATCGTCTGCCTGAGAAGCTGCGTTATCTGGCCGATGCGCCACAGCAGGATCCTGAAGGCAATAAGACGGTGGTCCGTTTTAGCCGTAAAACGAAGCAGCAGTACGTTGCGGCAGAGAAAGAGGGTAAAGCGACCGGATGGTCCGCCTTCTTTGTCGATGGCAAATGGGTTGAAGGCAAGAAATAATCTTTCTTAACCGTAGCTTACCCGTGAAAGGGCCGGACTTCCGGCCCTTTTTTATTACCTTATTATTATTTTTTGTTCCGTACTATACAGTCAGGCTATAAGTGATATAGTGGTTATAGTTAACCCTTTTTTTATTATCAAATCGTCTTAAGCGATTGACCGCGTGCGCTAAATCGGATGGTCTGGCATGAAATTACAACAGCTTCGTTATATCGTTGAGGTGGTGAATCACAACCTTAATGTCTCTTCCACCGCCGAGGGGCTATATACCTCGCAACCGGGCATCAGCAAGCAGGTTCGCATGCTCGAGGATGAATTAGGTATTCAGATTTTCGCCCGCAGTGGTAAGCACCTTACCCAGGTGACGCCAGCGGGGCAGGAAATCATCCGTATTGCGCGGGAAGTCCTTTCCAAAGTCGATGCGATTAAGTCTGTGGCGGGGGAACATACCTGGCCGGATAAAGGCTCGCTGTATATTGCCACGACGCACACCCAGGCGCGCTATGCGCTACCGGGCGTTATCAAGGGCTTTATCGAGCGTTATCCGCGCGTCTCCCTGCATATGCACCAGGGATCGCCGACGCAAATTGCGGAGGCGGTGTCGAAGGGCAATGCAGATTTTGCCATTGCAACGGAAGCGCTCCATCTCTATGACGATCTGGTCATGCTGCCGTGCTATCACTGGAACCGCTCCATTGTGGTGACCCCGGATCATCCGCTGGCGGGCAAAGGGTCGGTGTCTATCGAAGAGCTGGCGCAATATCCTCTGGTCACCTACACGTTTGGCTTCACCGGACGATCTGAGCTTGATACCGCCTTCAACCGGGCCGGGTTAACGCCGCGGATTGTCTTTACCGCCACCGATGCCGACGTCATAAAGACCTATGTACGGCTTGGCCTGGGGGTAGGGGTGATCGCCAGCATGGCGGTCGACCCGGTGTCAGATCCTGACCTGGTGCGTCTTGATGCGCATGATATTTTCAGCCACAGCACGACAAAAATTGGCTTCCGCCGCAGTACCTTCCTGCGAAGCTATATGTATGATTTTATTCAGCGCTTTGCACCGCATTTAACGCGTGACGTGGTGGATACCGCCGTGGCATTACGATCAAATGAAGATATCGAAGAGATGTTTAAAGATATCAAACTCCCCGAAAAATAATCACACCCGGTATCTTTCCCTGAGGGAAAGATACCGAAATATCGGCTTAAAGCTAAATTAGAATTATCATCATCTGCACTTCCCCTGCCATATATTGTCATTATCCTTTTAATTTGTGTGGCTTTAATGTCGTGAATTGGCGACAAAAATAGAAACTAATTAACGGCTACGCAAATTTTTCTTTTCAAATATTTATTTCTGGTCAAAAGATTGAATATTTCATGCC
>NZ_JADBQO010000030.1:0-44080 GCF_014895875.1 Enterobacter cloacae complex sp. P12RS | reverse complement strand
CCTATAACGGTATCAATACAATTATATTCATCAATCAATATTTTACGCAGATCCTTGTCCCTACCACCACGATGTAATGCTCCATGAGTTAACGCAATAACCATCACACCATCAGAAGATAATGATTCATATCCGCGCCATAGAAAGGCAAAGTCAGCAGATCGACTAGAAAATTTCAAATTTGAGGAATTAAAGTCTTTATATCGTTCAGGTTCCCATCGAACATTAAAAGGTGGAACAGAAATGACAACATCAAATTTCTTATTATCTGCAATAGTTTCTAAAGCATTAGCATTAGTTAATGAAAATCGTGAAAGATGAAGCCCACTAAATAAAATCCTCATTTTTGCATATGCAAATGCTGATTTGTTAATTTCATTTCCACGAACTTCGTCAATAACAAAAGATTTATTATATATATCAAGCAATAACCCTCCCGTACCGCATGCAAAATCACAAACATTAATAGGGTTATTTTGAAATTGTAATGCAATAGAACTAACAAGATTACATATGCAATTTGGTGTGATATATTCTGCCGCGTATTGTGCTGTTCTTTCTGTAACAAATTCAAAAAGATATGTTGCAAAATCTACCGATAGCCACTCATTTATTGAGCCAATATCGTTCAAAGTTAATAGCACCCCATTCAATTCATTAAGCGCGTTTTCCTTAATAATCCTGCAAGAGTTGAAAAAACAATCACGTAGATCAGAATGTCGTTCTTCAATATAATAAAATGAATGAATCAACCTCTGAGATAACTGATATGAATTGCCAATAAATTCAGAGTTAACCAAAGCTGCTAACTGATAGTCTGGCTCAATGAAATATTCAAAACCTTCTTCATTCGAAGAACTTTTATCTGAAATTACTTTATATAGAATAAAAGATAAAATTAAATCGCGAGAGTCCAAAGAGTTCACAAAAGGGCGAATTTGACTTTCGATTCGTTCAAAAAAAGAAATTTTCTCATGAGGAAATGAAGAGTCTTGCATATTAGCCGTTTTCGTCAACACTGCATTAAAATATGAATTATGTAACAATTTAAGAGCTTGATAGATTACTTTACCAAACTGAGAATTACAACTATTATTTACTTTTATTTCAAACAATATATGCTACCACCTCTGTAAAGAATCTTACTAAAAATTTTTATTTTAATCTTAGGAAAACTAATTAGAATTAATGCGTTAATATTTAACTTAAATACAAATAAGGTTCCGCGAAGCATAATATTCAGTGCGTTTATTAATTAGACACGTACCGGTAATCCCAGTCATCCGAATGAATAACGTTACCGTCACGGTAATGCCAGGTAATCTTTTCATAACGAAGCAAAACGAGCTCAAGATGCCCCTGCTTTTCATGGTAAGTCTCTTTCACGTCATGCATTAATGAAAACACCGTGACGACCTTCACCGCTTCCAGCGTTATTGTGAAATAAATTTATTCCTGACCGGCATCATTGATTCTGAAAAGGTCGATAGTTGCTTTCCTGAGCGTACCGCCCGTGCTGAGTGCTTTATAGAGAAAAACGCTGGAGGCATCTATTTCTTTCTCAATAAGAAAGGGACGATGCTGGCATTTACTCAACGCTCTGCCATTATGCAGGTCAGAGTTATAGCATACGTTATGATAGAGCCCTAATACCTCAATTTGGTTTTCACAGTCTTTAACTTTCACGCTCCCTTTTATGATATTACCCGCATCGTCAGTTAATGACATATATCCCGGAATGGCCATTTAAATATCCTTATCGAATGGAACAGAGTGTTCAAGGTTGGCGATCATAACGGCGAGACATCTTTTACCCTGCGGGCTTTTTATTTTGAACATCTCCCTGATTGAATCCACAAAAAGCTTGTTACTTTCTGCCTCCGTTTCGGGGAAATTCGCAAACGCGAAAATTTGTTCAACAGTGAGTAACGGTTTATCGTCATTTAAGATTGCTAAAACACCCTCAGGGTTATGCGGGATGGCTTCAGAAAGCGATGCCTTTAAATCTTCAGCCGTACTGGCGTCCACTCCGGGCTCAAGAGCACTCGCCACGGCTAACCATGCCTGAGTTCCTTTACCTATCTCTGGAATGACATGATTCCACCATTCCGACTCACCGCTATCATTAGCATACAACTCTGCTACAACACTTCTTGCACCTTTATCGTTTATCATCTGGATAATCTGCGCAGGAGTGTGTTTTTTGGCAAAGAGAGCCATCGGAGCACATAAGAAGAGTAGTGCAATCATATATTTCATTATCGCACCACCAGTATTGTGTCACCTGAATCATAAATAATATGACGCTTGTCCTGGCCGTTCATAATGATGCAGCCTGCTGATGCCGAGCCTGGCGGTTGACCTTTTTTATCACCATGAATTTGAAAATGATCTCTACCAAAGGTATTGGTCCCCGCTATAGGCTCAAGAATAATGGCCTCAGCACTTTTATGATTATTCCATCCGGCAATAAAATAAATACCTCTGGGAATGGGTCCTCTGTTTCGTTGACTTTCACACTCTGGCTTATCTTTCGATTCACCCGCACCGCTGTAACAGTTAGCGACAAACACACCATTATGACTCAATACCCCTGTCGAAACTTTATACTCCCATGTCATCAATACCGTCTCCTTTCATGAATAGTCCTTTATCTTATGGCTAATAAGAGCGTTAAAATGACTACGATGGTCACAAAACATCACGTCCCAAATAAATAAGCACAAAAAATATAGAAAAATTAATAATAGATAATTTTGATGTATATAATTTTTATATAAAAGCCGTGTGTTCAGGCAGAGATTGCGTCTCCTCCTTACACCAGCTTTGCACTTTTGGTTCACTTGCCTCTATCCTTAACCCATGGAAAAAATCGCTGAACTTAAACGCGCCAAGCTGCTGGCGCTGTCGCTGCTGCTGATTGCCGCCGCGGCCTTTGTCACCACCCTCTTCCTGCCGCAGACCTTCTGGGTGCGCGGCGTCAAAGCCATTGCCGAGGCGGCGATGGTCGGCGCGCTGGCGGACTGGTTTGCCGTCGTCGCGCTGTTCCGCCGGGTGCCGATTCCCTTTATCTCGCGGCATACGGCGATCATCCCGCGCAATAAGGACCGAATCGGCGACAATCTTGGCCAGTTCGTGCAGGAGAAGTTTCTTGATACTCAGTCACTTGTGGCGCTTATCCGCCGCTATGAGCCCGCGCAGATGATTGGCGCCTGGTTCAGCAAGCCCGACAATGCCCAGCGCGTCGGGCTGCATCTGATGCAGGTGATGAGCGGTTTTCTCGAGCTGACCGATGACGGACGTATTCAGCGCCTGCTTAAACGGGCGGTGCATAAGGCCATCGATAAGGTGGATTTCACCGAAACCAGCGCCGTCATGCTGGAGAGCATGACCAAAAACAACCGCCATCAGGTACTGCTGGACGCCATCATCAACCGCCTGATTACCCTGATTCAGCGGGAAAGCACGCGGGAGTTTATTGCCGATCAGATTGTCCACTGGCTGAAAACCGAACACCCGCGCAAGGCGATGGTGCTCCCCACTGAGTGGCTGGGCGATCAAAGCGCGGAGATGGTGTCGAACGCGGTGAACACGCTGCTGGACGATATCAGCCACGACCGCACGCACCAGATCCGTCAGGCGTTCGACCGCGCCACGCTGAAGCTTATCGACAACCTGAAAAACGATCCGGAAATGGCGGCGAAAGCCGACAACATCAAGCACTACCTGAAAAACGATGAGGCGTTTAACCGCTATCTGGGAGAGATGTGGGCTGACCTGCGCCAGTGGCTGAAGGCGGATATGCAAAGCGAGGATTCGCGCGTGAAGCAGCGCATCGCCAACGCCGGGCTGTGGTTTGGCGAAACGCTAACAAACGACGCCAGCCTGCGCGCGTCGCTGAACGAGCATCTGGAGCAGGCCGCGCACCGCGTCGCGCCAGATTTCGCCGCGTTCCTGACCCGCCACATCAGCGACACGGTCAAAAGCTGGGACGCCAAAGACATGTCCCGCCAGATTGAGCTGAACATCGGCAAAGACCTGCAGTTCATCCGCGTCAACGGCACGCTGGTGGGCGGGACGATAGGCCTAATCCTGTTCTTACTCTCGCAAGTCCCAACGCTTATCCATTCAGCGTCCTGAGGATCAGCGCCTTCATGCTGGTAATAGCTGCATTGGAGGAGGCGCTCCCCTGATGCAGCGCGATTCCCAGTTCTCCTGCATCTGGCAGCAGGTGGCTGTCGATCCGTAACGTCTCGGGCAGACCAATACGCGTGCGGAGCGTAATACCCAGCCCCGCGCTAATTCCCGCCCACAGCCCGCTCAGGCTATAGCTGGTATAAGCGATACGCCAGGGAATACCTGCGGCATCCAGTGCCGAGATGGCCCGGCTTCGCAGGAGGCAGGGCGCGTCAAACATCACCAGCGACAGCGGCTCACCTCGTTGCAGAAGGACCTCAATATCCTCGCGGGATCGGCAAATCCATGCCAGCGGTTCGCTTCGCACGTAGTCGCCTTCTCGACCTTCCTGCCAGACCAGCGCCAGATCGAGTTCATTCGCCGCCACGCCGCGCAGCAGCGGCGGGTTGCGATCGACGCGTGCCGTCATGCGAAGCTCAGGGTGTTGTCTGTGAAAATCGCCGAGGACCTTCGGCATCACGGACTCGCCAAAGTCCTCCTGCATACCCAGCCGTACCTCGCCCTGAAGCAACTCACCTCTGATAGCCCGGAGCGCTTCATCATTTAATACCAGCATGCGTCGGGCGTAGCTCAGCAGAATTTCACCCTCTCGGGTCAGTGCCAGCGTACGCCCCTGCTTAACGGTCAGAGCCACGCCACACTGCTGCTCCAGCTTTTTTAACTGGGCACTGACCGCAGAGGTGGACCGACACAGCCTGTCCGCCGCCTCGGCAAAACTGGCGGACTGAATCCCCTCCACAAAGCTGCGCAGCGCGTCCAGGTCTAATGTTGAAAAGCATTTATCCATATCATCCTCATTTTCAGGACATTCAGTCCTGAACATTGCGATTTTATTTATGGTGGCAGCCTGCGAGAGTGATTTCCAGACGACAGGAGGAATAAAAATGAGCACAACATTGAATCGCGACACGCTTGCGCAGGTTTCCCCTAAGCTGGCGGAACTGAGCCAGCAGGTACTTTTTGGCGATATCTGGCAGCGTCCGCAGCTAGCCCCGCGGGATCGCAGTCTGATCACGCTTGCCGCGCTGGCAGCCCTGGGGCGCACCGCGCAGCTTCCCTGGCATATCGGCTTCGCCCGGCAAAACGGCGTGACGGACGACGAAATAGCTGAAGCGTTTACCCATCTGGCGTTTTACGCAGGCTGGCCGGCCGCCGTCAGCGCGCTGAGCAGCCTTGCAGAGGAGAAACAGTAATGCCGTTTGTTCGTATCATGACGGGTGACCGCTATAACGAGATGCAGCAAAAGCAGATCTCGGACATTCTGCACCAGGCGCTGACGGAAACCTTCGCCGTTCCCGCACAGGACAGATTCCATTTTTTTGAATGCTTCGCGGCCGGGGATCGATACATTGATCGGCACTATCTCAGCACGGGCAGAACGGAGGGGGCGATACTGTTTAATATCGTTGCTGGTAAGCCGAGGAGCAATGAACAGAAATCTGCCCTCTACCGCCAGCTGGCTGCGCAACTGAATGAGAAGATGGGCATTGACGGTGGAGACGTGATGGTCGTTATCCAGTTTACGGCCGCTGAGGACTGGAGCTTCAGCGGCGGCAAACGCTATCAGCCCTGAATGACGTAGCGCGTGGCGGCGAAACGGTTCAGGATCAAATGCACCAGAAAGACCATCGTCAGCGTCGCCACCAGCGAAAAGGTCACGGAGGTGATGCGATAGAGATCGCTGAACACCAGGTCACTGTCCGGGTGCATGTTCTGCCCGAACATAATGCCGATGGTCGTGATGCTGGAAAACCCCACGCCCGCGCCCACTTTCTCCATCACGTGCAGCCGCGCGCCAAACGCCAGGCCGAGGCCAATCAGCGGCATCATCAGCAGCATATGGCTGCTGTGATCGTAGAGGATAAGCTGCACCACCAGAATGTAGAGGCAGCCCAGCACTACCCCGACCACGCGCCAGATGGAGCTCATCACCGCGCCGCGATAGTGCATAGGGAACAGGATCAAAATTCCTGCCATCAGCGCCGAGAGCGAATCGCTTAAGTCGCTAATCTGAAACACCACGAAAATCATCGTCGCGACGCTGCCGGAAAGCAGCGACTCGTGGCGCACGCGGGCGTCGTCTTTCTCAATCAGCGGCGGCGGCTTGCGGGGCTCCACGTCCGGCAGCAGGTAGTTCATCAGCGCGCTCAGGCACACCGCCATCACGCTCGCTTCAATGTTGGAAAACAGCAGCGTGTGCCAGTTGGTGGTGGGGTAGCTCATAAAGTTGAGCATCACGCTCTGGCACACAACGCCCATCGAGCCGAACAGGAACAGCGGCCCTTTGCTCATAAAGCGAAAACGCATCACGTAAAGGGCAAATACCACCAGCGTCATGATGACCGGCCATTGGGAAAGATAGCCGATGATAATCACCATTTCGACGCAGTTCAGCGATGCGCTGAAGATAAACTGCTTCGCCACGTGGCGGTTAAACACTGGCACCAGCGAGAGGAGCATGATCGGATAGACCACGAAAAACACGCCGTAGCTGGTGTTGTAGAAGCTCGATATGCTCAGGGCAATCATCCCGGCAAAAACGATGCGCAGGGTCTGGCGAAAGTCGTTTGCCGTGTAGACGATGTTGCCGTGCGGGGTAAAGACCCGCGCCAGCGTATTAATAGACATAGTGAAGCAGGCTCACCAGGTGGATCTGCATTCCGGAGAAGAAGCGCGCAAACGGCCCTTCGCTGTTGTAGAGCTGCACGGTCGCCCGCGCGCCGGTTGGCAGCGGCTTCGGCAGCGGCTCATCCAGCGTGACGTGAATGCGCATGCGCTGAGCGTCTCGTACCCAGCGGTTAGAGGTCTCCGGCTGGGAGAGCTGGCCGTTAACCGCCTCCTGGCCTGCGAGGATCCCCGCGTCGCTGCTGGCCACGTGGGCGCGGAACACCTGCCCCGGGAAGGCGTCAAACACCACGGCGGCATCGGTGCCCTGACGGGTATGGCGCAGGCTCTTCTCGCGGAAATCGGCCACGATATCGGTCTGGTTGTTTACCAGCGCCAGCGCGGCGGAGCCGGATGAGGCGTAAAAACCGGGGCTTAACTGCAGGTTACTGACCGTGCCGTCCGCCTGGGCGTAGACCTTTGTCCAGCCGAGGTTCAGCTCTGCTTCATCCAGCGCGTTACGGTATTTTTGCAGCGTCACGTTGCGGTGTTCTTCGCGCTCGCCGCGCTGGATGCGCAGGTTCCGGATGTTGGCCTGAATTGTGCTGACGGACTGCTCGCTGCTCTGCCAGGCGGTGCGGACCTTATCCAGATCCGCCTGCGAGACGTTCTGTAACGTGCTCAGCTTCTGATAGCGTTCGAAGGTCACCTTGTCGTTACGCGCGGTCAGCACCGCGGTTTTCAGGCTGGCCTGCGCGGCGGCGATCTGCGCGTCCAGCTGTTCGTTAGAGAGACGCGCCTGCTCCAGCGCGATTTGCGCCGCTTCCACTTTATTGCGAAACGGCGTGTCGTCGAGCTCAAACAGCAGATCGCCTTTCTTCACCTGGCTGTTGTTGTGGACATGTACCGCCGCCACGTAGCCGGAGACGCGCGGAGAAACCGGCGTCACCACGCGCATGACGGTGGAGTCCGGCGTCAGCGGGATCCAGATATCCGCGACGACAAAATAGATAAACATCAGCAGGAAAGAGGCAATACTCACCCTTACCCAGCGGGCAAATTTTTGTTCAGGGGTCATTATTTTTCGGTCTTGTTGTCTTCTTCGCGGATTGTCCGCAAATTGCAGGCGATTTGATTTAACGTGGCACTGAAAATCTCGATATGCTCCGGCGCGATGTGTTGCGATACGCGTGCCTGATAGGTCTCAATCACCTGAGTGAGCCTTTTTAAAATGGCTTTTCCCTCAGGCGTCAGCGTCAGAAGCCGGATGCGCTTGTCATAAGGCGATGTGGTGCGCAGCAGGTAACCCTGTTTTTCCAGCTGTGTCAGGGTGCGCATCAGCGGCGGCAGTTCAATACCCTGCACCTCCGCCAGCTCACTCATTGAGACGTTATCCCCGAGCTGATGAAGCTGCATCATCACCGTCCAGCTCGACTGGGTTAAGCCGGTATCGAGAATGGCATCATCGATCACCGCACGCCACTGGCGCACGATCATCGCCATCCGCATGCCCATCGGCCTGCGGCAGAACAGTTCTTCTTCACTCATGGGGAAACCTCTCGTCACACGCGGTCAAGATAATAGTTATCAGGGTAAGTATCAAGAAACGCGAGACGAAAGAGCAGGAATTGCGAAAACGATGTCTCCCTCTCCCTGTGGGAGAGGGTCGGGGTGAGGGCACCAGCCCGCAGTGGAGTTTAGCGGCTAAAATGCCTCCTGACGGCACTTTTTCCCGAAGCCGTCACCACCACCTCCCGATACCCCGCCACCCGCTGGATCCACCCTTTGCTTTCCAGATGAATAAGCAGCGCCGCGCCAGCTTCGCCTCCGAGGTGAAACCGCCGCTCGCTCCAGTCCAGACAGGCGCAGCAGGCCTTGCGGCGCGGATGAGCGCTTAACGACACGCCGAGCTTCAGAAACTGCTCCCGGCCATACAGCGTGAGCGCTGAACCGTCTGCCTCCAGCCAGCCTTCCGCCTGCATGAAATCGTAGATCTTTACCGCCACCGCGCCCGCCAGATGATCGTAGCAGGTCCGCGCCTCCCGCATGGCCTTCGGCGCGGTGGTTTCCGGCGGCGCAATGCGGCTCCAGGAGAGCCCCATCATCTGTTCGATCAGCTCCGCCACGTCGTGCCCCGCCAGACGATAGTAGCGGTGCCGCCCCTGAGACAGACAGGTAATCAACTTTCCCTCCACCAGCCGGGCGAGATGCCCGCTGGCGGTCGAGGGGGCGACGTCTGCCGCGGTGCTCAGTTCGGTGGCGGTCCACGCCCGCCCATCCATCAGCGCACACAGCATCTTCACGCGCGACGGATCGGCCATTGCCGCCGCCACCGCCGCAATGGCCTGCTCCAGCGCCGCGCCGTTATCAGTCGGTAAGCTTGTCTTTAACATGTGCTGCCCAGGGTTCGGTGATCTCTGCGGCCAGCTTATCATCATCCGTCAACAGAATAAGGTGATTCGCATGGTCGCTGTACTGGGTAAGAACAGACACGCCGCGTGCCGCCAGCGCCGCCGCAATTTCACCCAGCTCCCCGGGGCGCGCCTGCCTGAGTTTTCTGATAACCGGCTTTCGCACCGCCTGCACGGTAAACCCGGCGTCGAGCAGCACGCGTCGCGCTTTTTCACCATCTTCCACCAGGAAATGGGCCTCCGTACCGAATACGCCACCGCCTTCCAGCCCTACGCCGTTGCGGCCTAAAAGCTGTCCAAAGCGCGCCAGCTCGCCGGGCCCGTCGCGGAAAATCACGTGAACGTCATACATTCGCGCGCCCTCCCGTTTCGGAACTGTACTCCCGCACCAGCTGCGCCACGCGAATACGGTAGAAAGAGAAAATCGACTCCCGCCCTTCGGCCTGCGCCGCCTGATGGAAGACGTTCTGCTTCCAGCGGCGGACGGCCTCTTCATCCCGCCACCAGGAAAGGGAAAGAATTTTGCCGTCGGTCGTCAGGCTCTGGAACCGTTCGATATCGATAAAGCCGTCGATGTCGGCCAGCAAAGGCTTAAGCTCTGCGGCAAGTTGGAGGTAGCGCGCCTGATGGGCAGGCGCGGCTTTGGCTTCGAAAAGGACTGCGATCATGATGGTCTCTCCACTGTGATGTTGAGGAGAGAATGCAGGATGGAAAAGCACAATGCTTCGGTAAAGAGCGAAGCTTTAGCCCAGAACCGACCTCGGCTCCATAAACGCGCGGATCCCCCACTCGCCCATCTCGCGCCCCACGCCGGAGTGCTTAAACCCGCCAAACGGCGCTTTCGGTTCATGGGCCAGGGTGTTCACCAGCACGCGACCGGAAACAATCTGCTGCGCCACGCGGCGCGCGCGGTCCGCACCGCCCAGCACCACCGCGCTCAGGCCGTAGTCCGTGTCGTTGGCAATAGCAATCGCCTCCGCCTCGTCACGATAGGGAATTACGCACAGCACCGGGCCAAAAATCTCGTCGCGGGCAATCGTCATTTGGTTGTTCACGTCGGCAAACAGCGTCGGGCGCACAAACCAGCCGTCCTGTGTGCCTTCCGGCCGCCCCTCGCCGCCCGCCAGCAGGCGCGCCCCCTCTTCGACACCTTTGCGGATATAGCCCTGCACCCGCTGCCACTGCTTTGCGCTGACCATCGGGCCGACGTCCGTTGATTTATCGCGCGGGTCGCCGGAGTTCACCGCCGCCACGGCCTGCGCCAGCGCGGTTTCGATCTCCGCCTTACGCGAGTAAGGCACCAGAATGCGCGTACCGGCCACGCACGCCTGCCCGCTGTTCATAAACCCGGCCTGAATCACCAGCGGGATCGCCTGCGCCAGATCCACGTCATCCAGCAGGATCGTCGGCGATTTCCCGCCTAACTCCAGTGTCACGCGCTTAAAGCTTTCCGCCGCGTTGCGCAGGATCGCCTTGCCGGTATGCGTCGAACCGGTAAACGAGATTTTTGCCACGTCCGGATGGCGGCTGATTGTGTCACCGACCGTCTCACCCCGCCCGGTGACGATGTTAAACACGCCCGGCGGCAGAGCCGCATCGCGCAGCGCTTCGGTGACAATCTGCGTTTGCAGGGCGCTCATTTCGCTCGGCTTGATCACCGCCGTACAGCCCGCGGCCAGCGCGGCCGCCAGCTTGCCGCAGATAAATCCTGCGTCGCTGTTCCACGGCGTAATCAGCCCGGCCACGCCAAGCGGCGTCATCTGCACCGTGGCTGCGCCCGCGGGGGTGACGAATTCAAACGCCTCCAGCGCCTCAATCGCCTGAGCAATCACCTCCGCCGGATAGCTGGCCATCCACGCCGAGCGCGAGGCGGGCGCGCCGTACTCTTCGATGACCGCTTCCAGCAGATCGTCGTGACGAGCGGCCACGGCGGCGTGCATACGTTTTAGCGCGGCAATGCGCTCCTGCTTTGTCGTCTGCGACCACGCGGGGAACGCCGCTTTTGCCGCCGCAACGGCGCGCGCTGCGTCAACCTCATCCGCCAGGCGTACCTGCCCGATGACCTGCGCCGTCGCCGGGTTGTATAAATCAAACCGTTCGGTGCCGTGCGGGGTAACAAATTCGCCGTTAATAAAGATCTGTTCGATAGTGTGCATATAAACCTCCTCAGGCTGTGTGAGCACAGTCTGGCACGGCTTCTCCGTTGCGATAATCCACGCTATGCTGCAAGGGTTGTTTCGATTTTCAGGATAATCTATGCATCGTTCAGGTCTGACAGAGCTGGAAGTGGTTATGGCGGTGGTGCGGCGCGGCAGCTTTCGCGGCGCGGCGCAGGAGCTCGGCATGTCCGCCACGGCGGTCAGTAACGCCATCGCCGGGCTGGAGAGCCGCCTGGATACTCGCCTCTTTAACCGCACTACCCGCAGCGTGGCGCTCACCGACGCCGGACAGCGCTACGTGGCGCGCGTTGGCCCGGCGCTGCAGGAGATCCGCCTCGCCAGCGAGGAGATCCACAGCGACACCGGGGAACCCGCCGGCACGCTGCGTCTGAACGTGCCGAACCATATCGGCACCCTGTTTCTGGACCAGCTGCTGATCGACTTTATGATCCGCTATCCGAAGATGCGCGTGGAAACCGTCAGCGAAGCGCGCATGATCGACATCGTCGCGGAAGGCTACGACGCGGGGATCCGCCTCGAGGAGTCCGTGCCGCAGGACATGATCGCCGTGCCGCTGACCGGGGAGATCCGCCAGCTGGTGACCGCCACGCCGGACTATTTTGCCCGTCACGGTACTCCGCAGACGCCGGACGATCTGCTTTCACATCAGGGGATCGGCATGCGCATGGCCCACGGCGGGATCTACCGCTGGGAGCTGGCGCGTCGGGGGGAAACGTACGCCCTTGCCGTACCGCCGCGCTTTGCGACATCCGATCTTTTCGCCTCGATCCGCGCCGTAAAGGCGGGATTAGGGGTAGGATTTTTGCCGGAACTGTATATCCGGGAAGAGCTTGAGAATGGAGAGCTGGTGAGCGTTTTAAACGACTGGGCTCAGCCCTTTGCCGGGCTGCGCCTGTATTACCCCGGCCATCGCCACGTTCCGCCGGGACTGCGGGCGCTGGTGGCGATGATCCGCGAGCGCGGGATTATTCCAGGTTAGCCTTATTCAGCCCGTAAGCCGCGTCCAGCGAGCCGGGCGCCATGCGGGAGGTGATCCCCAGACGGTTCCAGGCGTTGATCGCCACGATGGCGAAGTTCAGCTCTGAAATCTCCACGTCCGAAAAGTGCTCCGCTACGCTGCGGTACAGCGCGTCGCTCACCCCGTGAACGCCAATCTGGGTCAGCGCTTCGGTGAAGGCCAGCGCGGCTTTCTCGCGGGCGCTGAACAGCGGGGACTCGCGCCAGGCCGCCAGATGGTACAGGCGCAGCTCGCGTTCCCCGGCGATTTTGGCCTCTTTAGAGTGCATATCCAGACAGAACGTACAGCCGTTCAGCTGCGACACGCGAATGTCGATCAGGTGCTTCAGCGCCGGGTCGATGGAGGTTTTTGCCACCTCCATGCTCAGGGCAGACAGCGCGTTGGCGAGGGCAGGTGTAACTTTATGGTGGTTAACGCGAGTGCTCATTGTCTTTCCTCTTTTTGTGCGGCATGTGCCGTGCGATGAGGCAAATCTACGCCGTTCATGACATAGTAAAAAGATACAAAAAGCGTGAAATGAGGTAGGACATGAAGCCGGGCTATCACGACATTTATTCCCGCTATCGCGACAACATCACGCGCGGCGTGCTGAAGCCGGGCGATAAGGTGCCTGCCATCCGCGTGCTGGCGGAAGAGCTGAAGGTGGCGCGCAAAACCGTCGAAACGGCGTACGCCATTCTGACGGGTGAAGGGTATCTGGTGAGCCAGGGCGCGCGCGGCACGCGGGTCAACCCGGATTTACTGCTGCCGGATAACAATGCCCCTGCGGAACAGCCTACCGGCACGCTTCCGGCCTCGCTTATCAGCCAGCGCGAGCGGGCCGGTTTTCTGCGCCCCGGCATCCCCGCCCTCGACAGCTTCCCGTATAAAAAATGGCTGCTGCTGGCGGGCCAGGCGACGCGCGCCATGCGTCAGGAGGAGATGCTCAACCCGCCCGTCCTGGGCTGGTATCCGCTGCGCCAGGCCATCGCCAGCTATCTCAATATCTCACGCGGCTTGTCCTGCACCGCCGAACAGGTGCTGATCACCAGCGGCTACAGCGGCAGCCTGCGGCTGATCCTCGACACCCTCGCCAGCCGCAGCGACAAGGTGGTGTTTGAAGATCCGGGCTACTTTATGGGCCAGCAGTTGCTGAAGCGGATCGTGCCGCGCCTGCACACGGCGCCGGTCGATCGCTGCGGCATTGATACGGAATACCTGCTTCGTCACCATCGTGACGCGCGTTTTGCCATCGTCACCCCCTCGCACCAGAGCCCGCTGGCGGTGACGCTCTCCCTGCCACGCAAGCAGCAATTGCTCGACTGGGCCAGCCAGAACGAGGCGTGGATCATCGAAGACGATTACGACGGGGAGTTTCACTACACCCGCAAGGTGCTGCCGTCGCTGAAAAGCCTCGACCAGCACGACCGGGTGATCTTTATGGGCACTTTCAGTAAAACCATCATGCCGTCGCTGCGCATGGGCTACGTGGTGATGCCCGCCAGCACCGTCGGGGCCTTTACCGACTGCGCGGATATCACCACCAGCGGCCAGCCGGTGCTGACGCAGAAGATCCTCACCGCGTTTCTCAACGAAGGGCATTTTTTCCGCCATCTCAAAAAGATGCGTGCGCTGTACCAGACCCGCCGCGACTGGATGATTTCCGCCCTGCGCGAGGTGTATGGCGATCTGTTTTTCACCGAGCAAAACGACGGCGGGATGCATATCGTGGCGTTTCTCACCAAAGGGAGCTGCGACCGGGAAGTGGCCCGCTGCTGGCAGGAACAACAGCTGCAGGTCAATGCGCTCTCGGAGTGGTATCGCGGGTCGGGCAAACGCTACGGGCTGGTAATGGGCTATAACAACGTGCGGACGTATCAGGAGGCGCTGGAGCTGCTGGAAAGGCCGAAACGGCAGACGCTCGCGCTGTTGAGCTGAAAAACGCCGGGTGGCGGTTGCGCCCTACCCGGCCACGGTTTAAATATCATTGCGGGATAACCCGACGTCCTTGAGCTGCTCGTCGCTCATCTGGCTCAGGATGCGGCGGGTACGGTTGATGCGATACCAGTTGCGGATCGTTTTGCCGATCCAGACAAATACGACGAACGGACGTTTTGAACGGTTCTCGTAGAATTCCATAATGCTCTCCTCACTGTGCCAGTGGGGTTATCATCCTGGAAATCGACCTGCGCAATACAGATGCAAAAACAACTTTTGTTTAACATACAGATCCGCTAAAACGGTATCTGCATGCCGTTTTTTGCGGCAATCTGTACTGGTTTAATAATCTGTATGGTGAAAATAAAGGATACAGCATGACACGCTATCAACACCTGGCCAACCTTCTGGCAGAACGCATTGAACAAGGGCTGTATCGCAGCGGCGAGCGTCTGCCGTCGGTGCGCGCCCTGAGCCAGGAGCACGGCGTGAGCATCAGCACCATACAGCAGGCCTACCAGATCCTCGAAAACCTTCAGCTGATCACCCCCCAGCCGCGCTCCGGCTATTTTGTCTCGAAACGCAAAGCCCAGCCGCCCGTCCCGGCGATGACGCGCCCGGTGCAGCGCCCGGTGGACGTCACCCAGTGGGATGAGGTGATGATGCTGCTGGACGCCCGCGCCGACAAAGAGATGATCTCCTTTGGCGGCGGCTCGCCGGACATTAACCAGCCGAGCCTGAAGCCCCTGTGGCGCGAGATGAGCCGCCTTGCGCAGCATAACCCAAGCGAGATGCTGAGCTATGACGTGCTCGACGGCCGCCTTGAGCTGCGCGAGCAGATCGCCCGCCTGATGCTGGACGGCGGCTCGACCGTCTCGGCAAGCGACATTGTGATCACCAACGGCTGCCACGGCGCGCTGTCGATCGCCCTGCTCTCAGTGTGCAAACCGGGGGACATCGTGGCGGTGGAGTCGCCATCTTTTCACGGCACCATGCAGATGCTGCGCGGGTTTGACATCAAGGCGATTGAAATTCCCACCGACTCTGAAACAGGGATCAGCATCGAGGCGTTAGAGCTGGCAATGGAGCAGTGGCCGATCAAGGCGGTGATCCTGGTGCCCAACTGCAATAACCCGCTCGGGTTTATCATGCCGGAAGCGCGGAAAAAACAGGTTTTAGCCCTCGCCCAGCGGCACGATATCGTGATTGTGGAGGATGACATTTACGGTGAGCTGGCGGCGGAGTACCCGCGCCCGCGCACTATTCACTCGATGGACATCGATGGCCGCGTAATCCTCTGCAGCTCGTTTACCAAAACCGTGGCGCCGGGCCTGCGCGTCGGCTGGATTGTGCCGGGGCGCTATTACGACCGCGTGATGCACATGAAATACGCCGCGGGCGGGTTTAACGTGCCGGGCACCCAGATGGCGGTGGCGGCGTTTATTCGCGACGGCCATTACCATCGCCACGTGCGCCGTATGCGCCAGATTTATCAGCAGAATATGGAAACCTACACCTGCTGGGTGCGGCAGTATTTTCCGGCGGAGATTTGCGTCACGCGCCCGCAGGGGAGCTTCCTGCTGTGGGTTGAGCTGCCGGAGAAGGTGGATATGGTGTGCGTCAGCAAGCAGCTGTGCCGCCTGAAGATCCAGGCGGCGGCCGGGTCGCTGTTTTCCGCCTCCGGGAAGTACCGCAACTGCCTGCGGATCAACGTGGCGCTGCCGCCGACGGATAAGCATCGCGAGGCGTTGAAGAAGATGGGCGAGGCGATTGTGATTGCGATGGAGGAGTAGCACGTTTTTTAGCGCCGGTGGCGCTACGGAATAGAGTAGGCCGGGTAAGGCGAAGCCGCCACCCGGCAAAATCAACGACTCAGAACTTCCACGAAACGCTGCCCACAATGCTGCGTTCTGCACCGAAGTAGCAGTAAGAGAGGGAGTTACACGCCGCAACGTAGCTTTTGTCCGTCAGGTTATTGACGTTCAGCTGCGCGCTCACGCCCGTGAGCCCCACTTTCGACAGGTCATATCCCACGACCATGTCCACCAGCGTGTACGACGGAAGCGTATGGGTGTTCTGGCGATCGCTGGCGATCCCGTTGACATAGCGCACGCCGGAGCCGACGGTCAGGCCATCCAGCGGGCCGGTTTTGACGTCGTAGCTCAGCCAGGCGCTGGCCATGTTACGCGGGGCATAGACGGCGCGCTTGCCCTCCTCTTCCGGGCTGCTCTTCTTATAGCGAATATCCGTGTAGGTGTACGCCGCCTGCATACGCAGGCTGTCGGTCAGCTGACCAATCGCCTCCAGCTCAACGCCTTCGGATTCGATTTCACCGATGGAACGGTACGGATCGGTCGGCTCCTCTTTGGTGGCAATGTTCTTCTGGTTGATGCGGAACACCGAGGCGCTGAACTGGCTGTTCATCCCTTCTGGCTCATACTTCACGCCCGCTTCCCACTGCTTGCCCTTCATCGGATCCAGGATATTGCCCTGCTCGTCAGCAAAGCTGGTCGGCGTAAAGGCGGTGGAGTAGCTGACGTACGGCGCAACGCCGTTATCAAACAGATACAGCAGCGCCGCGCGGCTGCTGAAGTTGTTTTTATCCAGATCGCTGCGGGTGTGGTTAAAGTTGTCGACGTTCGACACGCTCACCTGGTCGTAACGCCCGCCGAGCGTCAGGCGCCAGCGGTCAACGGACATCTGATCCTGTAGGTAGTAACCGGTCTGGCGAAGCTTATGCTTTTCCCTGCTGTACTGGGTGATGTAGTCCGGCTTTGCACCGTAAACCGGGTGGAAGGCGTCAATCGGCGGGAAGCCGCCATAGTAGCCGGTCACGTTGTTGGTGCGGTCCTGATAGTCCATGCCGATCAGCACGCGGTGGTTCACCGCCCCGGTGTCGAAGCTGCCGTCGACCTGGTTATCCAGGGTGATGGCGTTCATCTTCTCGTCAGAGCCGGAATAGCCGCGGTTCAGCTCGGTGTCATTCAGCCAGCCTGCGGCATACACCTGGTTCAGCTCCACTTTGGTGTGCAGGTAGCGCAGCTTCTGGCGCACGGACCAGCCGCTGTCAAACAGGTGCTCAAGGTTATAGCCGACCATGTTTTCCCGACGATCGTACTTGTCGTAATCGTCTTCACCTTCAAAGAACGTGTTGGAGATTTTCTTCCCGCTGTGCGGCACAACCGTGCCCTCATACGGCAGGCCGGAGTGGCTGCCGCCTTCCGGATCGCGGTGCAGGTAGGCCATCAGATCCAGACGGGTGTTATCGGTGATACGCCAGGTCAGGCTCGGCATCAGCGCGTAACGCTCTTCCTTCAGCGGATCGAACTGGGAATCGGCATAGCGGGTCATCCCGCTGAGGCGCACCGCCACGCGGTCGTTATCATCAACCGGGCCGGTGACGTCGAACATCGCCCCACGCTGGCTATTGTTCCCGGCGAAGAGCTTGATCTCCCCGCCCGGATCGAACGACGGCTTACGGGAGGTAAGCGCCACAATCCCGCCCGGCGATGAACGGCCATAGAGCACGGAGGCCGGACCGCGCACGACTTCGATACTGTCCAGGAACCACGGATCAACCACCAGCGAGCTGTGGGAGTTGGTGTCGCCCATCATCTTCAGGCCGTCCAGGTAGACGTTGTCCAGGCTGCCGTCAGAGAAGCCGCGCAGCACCATGTAGTCAAAGCGGTTAGACGCCCCAATCTGGTTGCTGTAGACCCCCGGCGTGTAGCTCACGGCCTGACGCACGCTGGTTGCGCCCTGCTCTTCGAACTGCTCGCGCGTGACGATAGAGACCGACTGCGGAGTTTCAATATCCGGCGTTTCAAGCTTGGTGGCCGCAGACTGCATCTGCGAGGTCACCACCACGGTGTCAGTTTTTTGCGCATCCTGCGCCAGTAAAGGAAAAGCGACGCTACCGGTAACCCATCCCACCAGCAGTGCCAGACGCGATTTAGCAAACATAACCCTCTCCAGAGATATTTCTTATTGTTAATAAGAATTATTACCTTTTTGAGAGTGCAAACGGCTATGCGCGCCGCCAGGTTACGTATGCGCGATGCTAAACCGCACGGGATGCGTTCGCGCGATGGGCGAAATTACGTTAGCGGAGTTTGCGCACGTCGCCCGGTGAAATTCCGTAATGACGACGAAACGCGGTAGCGAAGTTGGTGGCATGCTGATACCCGCACATCCAGGCCGCCTGCTGCACGCTGTGGCCTTCCAGCAGATAGCGGCGCGCCAGCGCAAGGCGACAGTCGCGAAGATAATCGAAGAGGGTGCAGCCGTAGCGCTGACGGAACTTACTGCGCAGGCTGCTTGGGCTCATTGCAGCCAGGGCTGCCAGCTGCGCGAGTGTATGATCCCGTTCAGGAGACTGTTCCAGCATGCTACGTACGCGTTCCAGGCGCGCATGCTCAGGGCGGCTCGGGCAGGGCTGCTGGCGCTGGTTCAGGCCGTGGCCGAGCAGCTGGTACATCAGCCCCTCCAGCAATAGCTTACGCGCGAGCATGCTTCCCCTCTGCTGCTGCGCATGCTGAATGCCTGACATAACAAACTCGGGAACGTGCCAGACAAACGTGGGTGTATTCAGGTTTTGCCATTCCAGCAGCAGCGACTCAAGCAGGGCTTCACGCCCGGCTTCATGCGGGTACACGCCAAACGAGAGCGTTTTCAGCGCGCTGTCGGCGTCGTGACGCGCACTCATCACCTGTTCCTCACTCAGACGGGCGCTGAACGCCATGCCGGGACGAACGTGATAGTCGATGCCATTGAGCGCGATCGTAACGCACCCTTCCAGGACTACCAGCATATAGAGCGGGCTGCTGTGGCGGGATGTGGTTTCGTAGGGTTGTAATACATGCACGTCGGAGTGGGTCAGCGAAATGCCGGACGAGAGCGTCATCTCTTCCACATTCCCCTGCAACACCGGGCTGCCGCTGACCTGCTCCCCTTTTAACAGCGGGAAACGGTAGTCGATGCCGTAGCGCTCGCCGAATACCTGAAAATCCTCAACAAAAAATATGCGTTTCGCTGATCTATTTTCACTCTGGAGCATAATTCGGGGCCTGCATCGGGAAAAGGACAGGCAAAACAGTACCATCCCTTTGCCATGTCAGCAATCACCGGGCGCAGACACTATTACGCTCCAGACAAAGCCGGAGCGAAGATATATATTTCTTTACGAGAAATATATTTATGTTTCCTGCCACTCAGCAAAAACCTCTTTATGGTTTTTGGTCAGGATAACTTTATTATCTTCGACCTTATCGACCCAGCCGAGAGGAATAAAATGGTGCTTGCCGCCTGATTCAGGGTCACTCTTAGCAAGCTTGATACGCTCGCCGTCTAAATGGTCCACAACCCCGACGTGCGTTCCGCAGCTGGCGACAACCTGAGTGTGATCCTTAATTGCGCTTTTATCTACCATAATCATTCTCCTGTTTCGGTTATTTGCCTGTTGCACGAAAAATAACTGTAGCGCATAAATTCAGGCTTAAAAGGCTTATTAGCATTTTGAAACATCATTGACAGAATGGAATATGATGTCTATTTAACGCCGAAGTGAAAAAATAAGAATGAGATGAATTATTTCCGACTGATTATTTCCCGATCATAATTAAATTATCGCAACCAACGAGGAGGTATTTATGACGATTCGCAACAATAATCGGGCAGAAATTTCGCTGGCTCTTGGTGAAGCGGTCCTGGACATCGTGCAAAAAGGCCATGAGTTATCGCGAGAGAATCTCGCCCAGGCGATGAAAATCAAAGCGGAGAAAGAGCGCGACGACGAGCGGCTTTTGAACTACTGGAAGGCGTGTAATATGCTGGTTTGAACGTAGCGGCGTTTAGGCTGACTAAACGCCGCCTCCTGTTACTCGTCGAAGTACCAGTACCCCTGGTTAATCAGCCCGGTGAGTTCGTCAACAAACGCCGGGTTTTTCAGCGCATCGCCCAGCTCGGCCTGGCCGAGTTCGGTGTAGCGGCACAGCGCATCCGCGCCCTTCGCGTCTACCGTCTCCAGCTGTTCACTGTTGATGAAGACGCTGCCGTTAACGTTCAGCACGCGCAGGCCGCTCAGGCGCGACAGCGTTTCGCCGCCCTGCAGCGCGTCCAGCACCTCGTCTGCCGAATACGGCGGCTCGGCGGCGGCGATATCCAGCTCGTGGCGCGGCGTGGAGACGAAGCTGCCAAACCATTTCGTGAAATCGTCCGGCTTGCTAATCATGTCGATCATCATCTGACGGATACGATCGAGCTCGTACTGCTCCACGCGGCCCGGATGTTCGCGGCAGGTCAGATCCGGATCGCTGTAGTGCTCGCCGCCCAGATCGTTTTCCAGCGCGTAGTCGGCAAAGCTGCTGATCAGATCGCGGCCGTTCGGCCCGCGGAAGCCGACGGAGTAGTTCAGCGCGGTTTCATGGGTGAAGCCGTCATGCGGGAATCCAGGCGGAATATAGAGGATATCGCCCGGCTCAAGATCTTCGTCGATGATCGGCTCAAACGGATCCACGTGCAGCAGCGCCGGATGCGGGCAGAACTGACGCATCGGCAGCTTGTCGCCCACGCGCCAGCGGCGGCTGCCCATCCCCTGAATGATAAACACGTCGTACTGATCGATATGCGGACCCACGCCGCCGCCCGGCACGGAGAAGGAGATCATCAGGTCGTCCAGACGCCAGTCCGGCAGAACGCGGAACGGACGCACCAGCTCCGCGGCGGGCATATGCCAGTGGTTCACCGCCTGCGCCAGCAGCGACCAGCCGGTTTCGCCCAGACCGTCAAAGTGCTCAAACGGACCATTGCTGGCCTGCCACTTGCCGTTAGCGTGGCTCACCAGACGGCTATCGACTTCCGGCTCCATCGCCAGGCCTGCCAGCTCGTCCGGGGTAATCGGGTCGACAAAATTCGGGAAGGCATTTTTCAGCACTACGGGTTGTTTTTGCCAGTATTTCTCAAGAAATTCCGGCCAGTTCAGGTTCAATTGATACGCCATGGGTAGCACCAGTGAGAGGGGAAACAGGCGCGATTATAGGCAAGAAGGCAGAGGGGGAACTTGTCATGGGTCAAACGAGCGCGCGTAGGTCGGGTAAGGCGAAGCCGCTACCCGACACGTACACGGCGGTAAAACTTAATCCAGGTTCAGCTCGTCGTAATGGGTAATCAGTTTGCCCACGATGCCGTAGTCCAGCGCTTCTGCCGGAGACATCCAGTAGTTGCGGTCGGTGTCTTTTTTCACTTTTTCCAGCGGCTGGCCGGTGGCGTCAGCGATCAGCTTGTTGACGCGATCCAGCATGCGGATGATCTCGCGCGCTTCGATCTCAATATCCGTCGCCTGACCGCGCACGCCACCCAGCGGCTGGTGGATCATAAAGCGGGTATTCGGCAGCGAGTAGCGGTGCTCTTTTTTCGCTGCCAGGAAGATGGTGATCCCGGCGCTCGCCACCCAGCCGGTGCCGATGACGTGCACTTCCGGGCGGATGAACTTGATGAAGTCGTGAATGGTGTCACCCGCCTCCACGTGGCCGCCCTGGCTGTTGATGTACAGCTTGATCGGATCGTTGCTGACGCTTTGCAGCAGGATCATCTGGGTAATGACCTTCTGCGCCAGCTCCTGGTTGATCTCGCCGGAGATGACAATCGAACGGGACTCCAGCAGTTTTTGCTGCAGAGCGCCCGCGCCGCTTGACCCTTCCGCTTTGTCCTTGTCGCTTTCTTTCAGTGTGTAGTGCATTGTTGTTTCCTCAGCTTGTCGCGCTCAAAACCAGAGTGTAGCCTGTTTTATCGGTGAAAGTCCTCACAGACAAATAACGAGGGAGCTTATGAATATCGCACATGTCGCACTCTGGACCCGCAGCCTTGAAGCCCAGGTTCAGTTCTGGGAAACGGTGTTTAATGGCCGCAGTAACGAACGCTACGTCAGCAAAAACCGTCCGGGGTTTGAATCCCATTTTATTACCCTGGATGACGGGCCGACCCTCGAGCTGATGACGCTGCCGGACCTGCCCGACGCCCCGTCGCACCCGGAGTTTATCGGCTGGGCGCATATCGCCATTAACGTCGGCAGCAAGGCAAAGGTGGACAGCATGGCCGAGCGGGCGCAGGCAAACGGCACGCTGCTCAGCGCCCCGCGCATGACCGGGGACGGCTTCTATGAAGCGGTGATCGCGGACCCGGACGGCAACCGCATCGAGCTTGTCGGTGCATAAAAACAGCGTTTCATTCCTTCACCGCCCCCGCCCCGGCTCGCTATACTTCATATGGTTATCATATTGTTAAATGATAATGATATTTAATGTGTTAAGATGAAAGTCAGCATAAACAGTCTCTTACGCCACCGTTGAGACTGTTTGCATCCTCGACATTTAAATCAGCACCGGGGCGGTGAATGGAACACATTGTGTATGTGGTTGATGACGATGACGCGGTCAGGCAGTCCGTAATCGGGCTGCTGGAATCGGCAGACTTAAACGCCATCGGCTTTTCATCAGCAGAAACGTTTCTTCAACACCGGTTTGAGGATCTGCCGTCGTGCGTGATCCTCGACATGCAGATGCCCGCCATCTCTGGCTTCGAGGTGGCGGACGCGCTCAAAGACAGCGGGCGCGAGATCCCGATTATTTTTCTTACCGGCCACGGCACTATTCCGATGTCGGTGCGCGCCATCAAAGGCGGCGCGTACGAATTTCTCACCAAGCCCGTTGAATCCGCCGCGCTGATCGACGCGATTGAGTCCGCGCTGCAGCTGGCGGAAAACAACGCCGTGCGCAATAAAGAGCACTACGCCCTGAAGCAGCGCCATTTGTCCCTCACGCCGCGCGAGCACGAGGTGCTTGAGCTTGCCATCACCGGCAAGCTCAACAAGCAGATTGCCGCCGAGCTGGGCGTCAGCGAGATCACGGTGAAGGTGCACCGCCGCCGCGTGATGGAGAAAATGCAGGTGCGCTCCGTGGCCGAGCTGGTCAGGGCCGTTGAGCGCCTGACCAAAAGCCAGCCCGCGGAGTAACGTTTACCCTTCCTGCGCGGCCAGCGGCAGCGCGAAGGTAAACACCGTGCCGTGCGGCTCCCGGCGGCGCGCGCTCAGCTTTCCGCAGTGGCGCTCGATGATGCTGGCGCTGATGGTCAGCCCCATCCCCATCCCCTGCGGCTTGGTGGAATAGAACGAGTCAAAAATCTGCTCCAGCCGTTCGGGCTCAATGCCGCTCCCGGTATCGGCGATCTCAACGATCACTTTCCCTTCCGCGTTGGCGGTGCTGAGGATGATGGTGCTGGCGCGATCCTTCACCTCGGCCATCGCTTCTACCGCATTCATCACCAGATTCAGCAGCACCTGCTGGATCTGCACGCTGTCCCCAGTGATAAAGCTGTCGCTGGCGTTCAACAGATAATCAACGCTAATGTGTCTCTGCTCCAGCTCGCTGCGCGAAAGCGTGACGATATGGTGGATCAGGTAGTGCATATCAATGCGCGAGAAGGTGGGATCCTGCTTGCGCGTCAGGGACTGGATGCTGCGAATGATCTCCCCCGCACGCGCGCCTTCCGCGACGATCTCCTCCAGCCCTTCGCGCACTTTATCCAGGCGGGCGGGCTCGCGGCTGAGCCAGCGCAGGCTCGCCCCGGCATTCGAGACGATGGACATCAGCGGCTGGTTGATCTCGTGGGCGATTGAGGAGGTCAGCTGCCCGACGGTGGTGGCGCGGGAAACGCGCGCCAGATCCGCCTGCGCCACCCGCATAGCATCCTCCGCGGCGCGCTGGCTGGTGATATCCGTAATGATGCCGTAGTACTCGTTCACCTCGCTGCCCACCCCCACCGGATCGCCAATCCCGAGGATATAGCGCGTTGAGCCGTCGGTGCGCTTTATACGAAACTCCGCACGCATGGAGAGCCCGTCGCGCACGCTCTGGGTGACGATGGCGCTGATGCGGGCGTAATCGTCCTCGTGGACGAAGGTTAAAAACTCCGCCATGGAGATCATCTTTTGCTGGTCGGGCAGGCCGAGAATGCGGGCGTACTCTTCCGAGACAAACATCAGATCCTGCTCCAGCTCCCAGCGCCAGCTGCCGGTGTGGCTGATCTGCTCGCCCAGCATCAGCGAGGTCTGGCTGGCGCGCAGCTCTTTTTCCACCCGGCGGCGCTGAATATTCTCCGCCAGCAGCTCGGCGTAGAGCCGCGCCGTCTCCAGGGATACCGCTGCCTGCGCGCCCAGCAGGCTGACCACGCGCGAGTGCTCGGCGGTGAAGACCTCCGGCATCAGGCGGTTTTCCAGGTAGAGCACGCCCACCAGCCGCGCCTGTTTGAACATCGGGACGCACATCACCGCCGCCCCCGAGGTCACCAGATAAGGGTCCTGGCTGAAGGGATGAAACTCCTCCGGCTTGCCGGTGCGGATCTCCTGCCCGGTGCGGATCACCGCAGCCAGCACCGACAGCGGCATGTCGGTCGCCATCGGCACGTCTTTCAGGATCCGCACCCGCACGCCGTCGGTGCTGGTCCAGGCGCTGGCCTCGATCTCCGGGATCAGGTTATCGCTCACGCGAAGCAGCAGGCCGCGCTGTGCCCCGGCGCGTTCGAGCAGGATGGTCATCAGGTTTTCAATCAGGCGCTCAAGATTGATCTCTTCCGACAGCGCGCGGGAAGCCTTGATCACGCTCTGCAGATCGCGGATCGTCTCGTTCTGGGCAAACGCCACCGTGTCGTAGGCGCTGGCCTGCCCGGAGGCCAGCAGGTGCGGGAAATCCTGCTCCAGCTGGCGCACCTTGGCCTGCGCGCCCGCGCGGCCCCAGGCGGCAATCGAGCCGCGGAAGTGCGCGTCTGATGCGGTTGGGTAGCCGCAGGCCAGCGCAAAGCGGCCCGCCAGCTCGTGGGCCAGGGCGTTAATCGGGTTAAAGCCACCCTCGCGGGAGAGCCGGACCGCCTTCTCATACTGCTCAAGCGCAATGCTGTTCATCCCGTCCAGACGGACAATTTCGGCGTAGATCAACGCCTCTTTATCCGCGAACGTGCCGGGATTAATGCGCGCCCAGAGGGCGATTTTGTCGTAGTGGGCGTGAATGCTGCGGCGGTGATTTGCCGAAAACGTCTCCGGCGTCAGCTGACGTGAGAGCGCCAGCGCGCTGTAGAGATGGTAATCCAGCAGATGGATATGGCCCGGCGCAGACCACGCGTACCAGCCCGCCATCTCAAGATCCGCCTGCGCGTCGGTATACTCGCCGCAGGTAAAGTGCGCCATGCCACGGTAGAGCCAGTACCAGAACAGCATGGTGGAGGTCTGCTCCGGGGCCTGCTCCGGCGACGCGGGAAGCAGCGCCTCGGGCAGCGCCTGCGACGCGGTCCAGGTGCCGATCGTCGGCGTGCGCAAAAACTCCACGAAGGTGCGCTGGAGCATCAATATGGTCTCTACGTCCTGGAAGTGGGTTTTACGCACAAACGCCAGGCCGCGATCGATGCTGGTCAATACCCCGTCCAGGTGATCGCCCCGTGAGAGGAAGTTAATGACCTGATGGCAGGCCGCAAAGCAGGCCACCGTCATATCACCGTGGGTAACGGCGGCGGTGAAGCAGGCTTTTGCGCACTCGATGGTGAATGACAGCGGCTGGGTCCAGACGCTGAGCTGGTCGAGGGGCAGCAGGGTTTTGGCTTCGAACGCGTCGTAGCCGTGGCGGTTCACCAGCTCACGGGCCAGGGTGCCGTACTGGAACCCGAGGCGGTACTCGGCGTAGCGCTGGCCAATCAGCACGCCAAACCAGGCCATCGCCGTGGTGGAGGCGCCAGTGATGCCGTGGTCGAGGGTGAGGTGCATCATGCGGCAGAGCAGCAAAAAATGCAGGCGCGGGCAGATGAAGCTGGCGCAAATGCTGGCGCTGTAGAGCAGGTTCATCACCGCTTCGGTTTCCGGGTTATCCATTCGCGACAGCTGGGCAAAAAGGCTTTGCGGCGCGTCGGCCGTGCGGTTGCAGAAGTGTTCCCAGGCCTCGTCGCAGTCGGCATCTTCCGGGTGGCGGCCAATCTGAATACCAAAAATCCCCAGCCAGCAGAGCGCCGCCTCCAGCGCCAGACGGCTGTCCGACTGGCGAATGTACACTTCCACCAGCAGGTTGGCCGCCAGCGCCTTTTCGGTCAGCCCGCCGGGGCAGCCGAGGATGGCGTCACACAACTCGCGGGTGCGCTCCAGGTGCCCCAGAGCAAACTCGCAGCCCGCCTCTTCGATATCAAGCATAAAGTCTGACACCGTCCCGGCGTTGCCCAGCGCTCTGGCGGTCTGGATATAGCTGAGCGCCGATGGATAATCCCCCGAACGCTTTGCCCGTCGTGCGGCCAGCAGGCTCAGCTCGCGGAACATCTGGCGCTGCGGCGCGGGCTGGATGCAGTCCAGCGCGGCCGTGACGTGGTGAACGGCGCGGAACAGCAGTTCGTTCCCCGCGGCCTGACGCGCGGCGTCGGCCAGCAGGCTGGCGGTGGTCAGGTGAAGATGGCTTTTCTCATGCTGATCCAGCATCGCAAAGGCCGCCTCCTGCACCCGGTCATGGGTGAAGGCGTACTCTTTTTCCGTCAGCACAATGAGTTGGGCCATCACCGCCGGATGCAGCGCATAGCGCATTTCCGCCATCGACATGCTGACCACCCGGCAGATCATCTCCATCTCGCCCGTGCCGCCGAGGCAGGCGAGGCTGCCCAGCAGGCGGCGCGTCTCGTCGGGCAGCTCTTCGAGCTGCTCTAGCACCAGGGTAACGACGTTTTCGGTGTAGTGTCGGGCGCGGATCGCCTGCAGATCGTAGTGCCACTTATCCTGATATTTGTTGTGCACCACCAGCCCGTCATCCACGATGCGGCGGAAAAACTCGTGCACAAAGAGCGGGTTGCCCCCGGTTTTCTCGTGGATCAGCGTGGCGAGGTCGGTCGTCGCCGCGCTGCGGGCACGAAATATCGTCGCCAGCCAGCGCGCCACCGCCTTCACGGACAGCGCCTGCGGGACAATTTCAGTCGCGTTTTGCGCCGCTTCCGGCAGGCTCGCCAGCTGCTGTTGCAGCGTCGGTTCAGACAACGAACCGATATCGCGGTGGGCGACCAGCAGCAGCAGCGGGATAGCGCCGCAGGTCACCAGCAGATGTTTCAGCGTATGCAGGCTGGCCGCGTCGCTCCACTGGAGATCGTCGAGCACCAGCACCAGCGGGCAGCCCTGAGAAGCAAAGGTTTTTACCAGCGCTAGCACCATATGGCTGAAGCGCGCCCGGGCATCAATGGAAAACGTATCCGCCGAGTAGCGCGGCTTGCTCTCAAGGAGCAGCCCCAGCTCGGGCACCAGGCTGACGGCCAGCGCTTCGTATCCCTCCAGGGCGCGCGACAGGCGGATTTTCCACTTCGCTACCTCTTCCGCGGGCAGCCCCAGCAGGTGCAGCGTCAGGGTGCGGAACGCGGAGCTTAATACGCCGTAGGGTAAAGACGGCGAGAACTGATCGACTTTCCCCACCGCCAGCAATACCTGACGCTGCTGCAGCGTTTTGAGCGCCGTCGCGATGATGGACGATTTGCCAATCCCCGACGGCCCGCCGATCGTCACCAGCTCCGGCACCAGGTTCTGCCCCACCCGCTCAAACGCGGCAATGACGTCATTCGCCTGCGGATGCGTCGCGAACAGGGAGTCCGCCAGATGGATCGCGGGAGTGCGGTCCTGCTGGCCGGGGGTAAAGGCGACGATCTCGCCCTCGCAGGTCAGCGTCGCCTGGCAGCGGCGGAGGTCGGCAATCAGCCCGTCGACCGTCTGGTAGCGGTTATCGGGGTGCTTCTCCAGCAGCTTGAGGATGATAGTCGACAGCATCCCCGGCACGTCCGGGCGAATCACGTCCGGGGCCAGCGGTTCCGAGGCAATATGGTAGTGCGCCCAGTTGGTTTGATCGTCCTCCCCCAACTCAAACGGCAGGCGTCCGGTCAGGAGTTCATACAGCACCATGCCGAGGCTGTAGAGATCGCTGCGGCCGTCAACGGGACGCCGGGTGCGGGTGGTGTGCTCCGGCGACATATACGCGGGCGTACCGCCTGAAACGGCAAGCCGGGTCTGGGAGAAGGCACCGGAGAGGCTACAGGAGAGGCCAAAGCTGCCCAGACGGCAGGTGCCATCGTGATGAACAAAAATCGCGCCGGGCTTGATATCGCCGTGGATCAGGTTTTGCAGGTGCATCTGGCGCAGGGGAACGCAGATCTGGATCGCCATCTCAATAAAGCGCGAGATCCCCGAGATCGCCCTGCCCGCGCGCCGCGCCAGCAGCTCAAACGCAAACGGCGCATACACCAGCGCGAATCGTCCCCGGTACTGGGTCGAGGCAACGGCGCGGATGGCCCAGCTGTCCTGCAGCACGTCACGCAGCGCAAATTCGTTTTTCAGCAGCCGCGTGGCCCGCTCTTCCTCTTCGTCGCTCACTGCGGTGGCAATGATGAACGAGCCGCCGGAATGGGGATGGCGCGCGTGCATCCAGGCGATACCGCCCTCCTGCGCCAGCACGGTAAAAATCACATCCTCTTTAAGGACAAAAACCCGCCCCTGGTGAAGATTCCCCTGGGCGGGCCAGAATGCAGGCTGCTCGTGTTCGTTCATCCGCGATCCTTATCGTCGGCGGGCCAGCTCCCGCTGTATATGATCCAGCAGAATATCGATGTTAATGGGTTTACGCAAAAATGCAGCGGCGCCCAGGCTAAGAGCGTACCGCTGCATATTTTCATCAGCATGACCGGAGATAAAGATCACGGGCGGCGGGGGAACGGCCAGCAGCCGCAGCTTGTCAAACAGCTCCAGGCCGCTCATGCCCCGCAGCTTGATATCGGCGATCACCAGCGCCGCGCCGGACAGGGCGAGCGGATGGCTCAGAAATACCTCTGCCGAATCAAACGTATCGGCGGCATACCCTTCCGACTCCAGGAGATTACTCAGCCCGCTGCGGACGGAACGTTCGTCATCAATGATGGCAATGCGCCACGGCAGCGTCATGCTGTCTTTCCTCAAAAAAATCATTAAACGTCGCGATCGTCCTTCGCGGGCGCGGGGGGCGCCGTGCCGCTGATTTTCGGCACGCATTCGTGACGAAACCAGGCGAGGGTAAACGGTTCGCGACTCAGTAAACGCCGTCCCACCGGGATGAGCTGTTCACCCACCAGCATGCCAAACAGGCCAAGCAGGGCGACAACCGGCGGTGCCGGGGAATGAACGTCGAGCAGGGCGTAAATTACCCCAGCAACCACGCCGCACACCAGCGAAATTATCCATGCTCTCATGACGTTGCTCCCGTCTGCGATTTCACCTGCGGAACCGTTACCTGAGGAGGCGGCGCGCCGTCGCGGGATAACAGATGGCGCGTCGCCTGTTCACCCGCCAGCATCCCCAGCAGGCCAATCAGCGCCAGCGCGGGCGGCGCAGGGGAGCGCACCTTCAGCACTGCATACATCAGGCCAATCAACACGCCTGCGGCAAGGGATATCAGCCCAGTACTCATTGTGAACTCCAGAGAAAGAGGCAGCGGCGAGCCGGATGAGGGACCAGCCCGCCAGCGGAACTTAGCGAGCCGGGACCGGCGCTAAGGTGCGGTGCTCGCTCTTCTGGCGAGACGGTGCTTTGTGCACCATGGTGTAGGCGTAATCCACGCCCATGCCGTACGCGCCGGAGTGTTCGCGCACGATATCCATCACCGCGGTGTAGGTCTCTTTACGCGCCCAGTCGCGCTGCCACTCCAGCATCACCTGCTGCCAGGTCACCGGGATCACGCCTGCCTGGATCATGCGCTGCATCGCGAAGTCGTGGGCTTCTTTGGAGGTGCCGCCGGACGCGTCCGCCACCATATAAATTTCGTAGTCGCCTTCCAGCATCGCGCACAGGGCAAAGCTGTTGTTGCACACTTCGGTCCACAGGCCGGCAACCACCACCTTCTTCTTGCCGTTAGCCTTCAGCGCGTCACGCACTTTCTGGTCGTCCCAGGAGTTCATGGAGGTACGCTCCAGAATGTCCTGGCCCGGGAACACGTCCAGCAGCTCCGGATAGGTATTGCCGGAGAAGCTTTCGGTCTCTACGGTGGTGATGATGGTCGGGATGTTGAACACTTTGGCCGCTTTTGCCAGCGCCACGGTGTTGTTTTTCAGCACCTGGCGGTCAATAGACTGCACGCCAAACGCCATCTGTGGCTGGTGATCGATAAAGATGATCTGACAGTTCGCAGGGGTTAACACTTCGAGCTTTGAAGAGGTCATAGCATTTTCCAGTGGTTAAGGGTAGAAATCGCCGCGAGCGCCGCGACAATAAAGTCACCTTCATCCTGCGGTTTTCCGTCACCGCGCGTAATTATCTCTTCGTATAGTTAACCTTAGGTATAGTTATACTTTGGTATACCTATCCTATTGTATAACTGGATCTTTGCCGAAACCGGTTCCCATAATCCTGACCATTCCCCCTCTCAGTCAGGAGCAGTTATGGTTACCCTCGGTAAAGCCGATCTCATTCTGGTTAACGGCCAGTTTCACACCGTCGATCGCGAAAATCCTGTCGCGGAAGCCGTTGCCGTGCGCGACGGAAAATTTCTGGAAGTGGGTACCGTCGCCGAGGTGATGCAGCACCACTGCGACGGCACTAAGGTGGTGGATTTGAAAGGCCACACCGCGATCCCCGGCCTGAACGACTCGCACCTGCACCTGATCCGCGGCGGGCTGAACTACAACCTCGAGCTGCGCTGGGAAGGCGTGCCGTCCCTGGCCGACGCCCTGCGGATGCTGAAAGAGCAGGCCCTGCGCACGCCGTCGCCCCAGTGGGTGCGCGTGGTGGGCGGCTGGAGCGAGTTCCAGTTTGCCGAGCGCCGCATGCCGACGCTGGACGAGATCAACGACGCCGCGCCGGATACCCCGGTCTTCATTCTGCACCTGTACGACCGCGCCCTGCTCAACCGCGCCGCGCTGAAGGTGGTCGGCTACACCAAAGAGACGCCGAACCCGCCGGGCGGCGAGATCCAGCGCGACGCCAACGGCAACCCGACCGGGATGCTGATCGCCCGTCCGAACGCCATGATCCTCTACGCCACGCTGGCGAAAGGGCCGAAGCTGCCGCTGGAGCAGCAGGTTAACTCCACCCGTCAGTTTATGCGCGAGCTGAACCGCCTGGGGCTGACCAGCGCCATCGACGCGGGCGGCGGCTTCCAGAACTACCCGGAAGATTACGAGGTGATTGCCGAGCTGCACGAGAAAAAGCAGATGACCATCCGCATCGCTTACAACCTGTTTACCCAGCGTCCGGGCCACGAGCTGGAAGACTTTGAAAAATGGACCGACATGCTCACGCCGGGCCAGGGCAGCGACTTCTTCCGCCACAACGGCGCGGGCGAGATGCTGGTCTTCTCCGCCGCCGATTTTGAAGACTTCCTCGAGCCGCGCCCGGACCTCGCGCCGGGCATGGAGGACGAGCTGGAGCGCGTGGTGCGCCATCTGGTGGAGCACCGCTGGCCGTTCCGCCTGCACGCCACCTACAACGAATCCATCAGCCGCATGCTGGACGTGTTCGAGAAGGTGAACCGCGACATTCCGTTCAACGGCCTGCACTGGTTCTTCGACCATGCGGAAACCGTTACCCAGGCCAACATCGACCGCATCAAAGCGCTTGGCGGCGGCATTGCCGTCCAGCACCGCATGGCCTTCCAGGGGGAGTACTTTGCCGAGCGCTATGGCATCGAAGCTACCCGCCACACGCCGCCGGTGGCAAAAATGCTCGAGACCGGCGTACCGGTGGGCTTAGGGACGGACGCCACCCGCGTGGCGAGCTACAACCCGTGGACCGCGCTCTACTGGCTGGTCTCCGGCCGCACCGTCGGCGGGATGCAGATGTACGACCACAGCGCCCGTCTGGACCGCGATACCGCCCTGATGCTCTGGACCCAGGGCAGCGCGTGGTTCTCCAGCGAGCAGAACCAGAAGGGACAGATTAAAGTTGGCCAGCTCGCCGACCTGGCGGTGCTGAGCAAAGACTACTTCCGCGTGCCGGAAGAGGAGATCAAGGGCATCGAGTCCGTCCTGACGGTGGTCAACGGCGACATCGTCTACGCCGCAGGCACCTTCGGCCCGCTCGCGCCGCCGGCCATTCCGGTTCTGCCCGAGTGGTCCCCGGTGGTGAAGGTGCCGGGCCACTACCGCAGCGCGCCGCCGCAGGCTACGCGCGTCGGCATGAACACCGTCCACCACTGCAGCGGCCCGTGCGGGGTTCACAGCCACCAGCATGATTTCGCCCGCACGTCAGAGATGCCGGTGTCCGACGATAACGCTTTCTGGGGGGCGCTGGGCTGCAGCTGCTTTGCATTCTGATGAAAAACACTACTATGCCGCCCCGGGTCGACCTGGGGCTGTTCTTCCTGCGCCTCACCGGCAGCCTGCTGCTGCTCTACGTGCACGGCCTGCCGAAGGTGCTCCACTTCAGCGAAGAGCTGACGCGCATTGAAGATCCGTTTGGCTTCGGGCCTTACGCGAGCCTGATCCCGGCGATCGTCGCCGAAGTCATCTGCCCGCTGTTGATCATTGCGGGCGTCTACACCCGCCTGGCGTGCCTGCCGATTATCGCCGTGCTGCTGGTGGCGATGCTGGCGGTACACCCGGACTGGTCGATTGCCGAAGGGCAGTTTGGCTGGCTGCTGCTGATTATCTTCACCACTCTCGCCCTCACCGGGCCGGGCCAGTGGCGGCTGCAGCGTAAGGCAACGGAGAGGTTCGCATGACCCAGGTTAACGACGTTCGCGACGCACACGTCGAGACGGCGCCCGCGCGGGCGGTTTCGCCCTGGCAGCCGCTGAGCCAGCCGGTGTTCCGCATGCTGTGGATCGCCACGGTGGTCTCTAACGTCGGTTCATGGATGAGCGACGTCGGCATCAACTGGAGCATGCTGACGCTCAGCGCCGATCCGCTGGATATCGCGCTGGTGCAGGCGGCGAGCAGCCTGCCGATGTTCCTCTTCGCCCTGCCGTCCGGGGTGATGGCGGACATCGTTGACCGGCGTAAATACCTGCTCTTCTCCCAGCTTTGGGTGTTCATCGCCGCTGCCGGGCTGACGGTGCTCTCCTTCACCGGACACGTCACCCCTACCGTTCTGCTGGTGGCGACGTTCCTGCTGAGCGTGGGCGCGGCGATGAGCTCGCCGCCGTTCCAGGCCGTGGTGCCCGATCTGGTGAGCAAGCCTGAGCTGGGTGCCGCCGTGGCGCTGAACTCGCTCGGGGTGAACATCAGCCGGGCGATTGGCCCCGCGCTGGGCGGTTTTCTGCTTTCGCTCGCCGGGCCGTGGATGGTGTTTGCCCTGAACGCGCTGTCCGTGGTGGGCGTAGCGTGGGTGCTGTGGCGCTGGCGTCCGGCCCCGTCCGTGCAGCGCCTGCCGCCGGAACACTTCTTCTCCGCGGTGCGCTCCGGCATTCGCTACGTGCACGCCGCGCCGGTGCTGCGCAACGTGCTGGTGCGCACCGTGGCCTTCTTCGTTTTCGGCAGCGCGGGCTGGGCGCTGCTGCCGCTGGTGGCGCGCCGCGAGCTGGGCTTAGGCCCGGCGGGCTACGGCGTGATGCTGGCGTGCATCGGCCTGGGCGCCATTGCCGGGGCGATCCTGCTGCCGCGCCTGCGCCAGCGGCTGAACGCCGATCGGCTGATGGTGGCCGCGAGCCTGGTTTTTGCCCTCACCATGCTGGCGCTGGCGTTCGTGCGCCACGTCTGGCTGCTCAACCTGTTTGAGTTCTTCACCGGCTTCGCGTGGATTGCGGTGCTCTCGACGCTGAACCTCGGCGCGCAGCGCAGCGCCGCCCGCTGGGTGAAGGCCCGCGCGCTGGCGGTCTACCTGACGGTCTTTTTCGGCTCGATGACCACGGGCAGCGCCATCTGGGGGCAGATCGCCTCTCAGTTTGGCACCCCAACCTCGCTGGTTGTCGCCACGCTGGGCATGGTGCTGGCAAGCGCAACGGTGTTCCGCTGGAAGCTGGAGAAAGATCCTGATTTAAACCTCGACCTGAGCGGCCAGCCGCTGGACGGCGTGGAGATTGAGCTGCCGAACGAGCGCGGCCCGGTGCTGGTGTCGCACGAGTACATCATCGACCCGCAGAACGCGAAAGCCTTCCTGGAGGCGGTACACGAGCTGCGCCGGGTGCGCCGCCGCGCCGGCGCGATGAGCTGGGCGGTGTACGAGGATATTGAGCGCCCCGGTCTGTTTATCGAGACCTTCCTGATGGGCTCCTGGATTGAGCATCTGCGCCAGCAGGAGCGCCACACCATGAATGACCTCCTGCTGCAGAGCCGCGTTCTGGCTTTTCATCAGGGCACAACATCACCGGCAATTCGCTATCTGGTCGCGCCGGTATAACCATCACCATCACCTGTACAGGAACACACTATGGCAACGTTTAAGGCAAAAGACGGCACGCAGATTTACTACAAAGACTGCGGCGCCGGCAAACCGGTTCTCTTCAGCCACGGCTGGCCGCTGGACGGCGACATGTGGGACAGCCAGCTGAACTACCTGGCGGAGCGCGGCTTCCGCGCCATCGCCTTTGACCGTCGCGGCTTTGGCCGCTCGGATCAGCCGTGGAACGGCTACGACTACGATACCTTTGCGTCCGACATTAACGACCTGATCACCACCCTGGACCTCCAGGACGTGACGCTGGTGGGCTTCTCCATGGGCGGCGGCGACGTGACCCGCTACATCAACAACTACGGCAGCGCGCGCGTGGCCGGTCTGGCGCTGCTGGGCGCGGTCACGCCGATCTTTGGTAAATCCGACTCCTTCCCGCAGGGCGTGGATCAGAGCGTGTTCGACGGCATTCGCGACGGACTACGTAAAGATCGCGCCCAGTTCATCAGCGACTTCGCCACGCCGTTCTACGGCATCAACGCCGGGCAGACCGTCTCTGCCGGTGCCCTGACCCAGACGCTGAACATCGCCCTGCTGGCATCCCTGAAGGGCACCATCGACTGCGTGACCGCCTTCGGCGAAACCGACTTCCGCCCGGATATGGCGAAAATCGACGTGCCAACGCTGGTGATCCACGGCAGCAATGACCAGATCGTACCGTTTGAAACCACCGGCAAGCTGGCGGCGGAGATGATCAAAAACGCCACGCTGAAGGTGTACGACAACGCGCCGCACGGCTTCGCGCTGACCCACCAGGACCAGCTCAATGAAGATCTGCTGGCGTTTGTGAAGTCGCTGTAATGTCGTCCAGGGGCATGTTGATCCGGCATGCCCTTATAGATCACTGTTTTAGGTAGTTATTCACTCAGGCTTACAATCCCGTAAAATTCATTCGCCAGGTTACTGAAGCCTGTAATTTTACTGGAGAGCATATGGACGCAGTTGAGCAAGACGTCAGATTCGAATGGGCAGACTTTTATCAGGCTTTTGCCTCTCAGCTACTAACCTGGCGAAATCGAAGAGAGGAGTTGGTGGCGGGTATTCACCGCATTGCTGCTGAGATTGGTAGTATGTCACACCTACAGGACAAGCCCGCTAATGGCGTCCCCCATCCTTTGAAAGACATTTGTCCTTTCACCACTATGGGCTTGTTTAATCGCTCGCTTACCGTTACCAACCGAAGAAATATCGCAGCCAGCCTGGCAAAACTGATAGGCGTTCGTGAAAAGGTTCCTGAATCGTTCGACGGTATTCCGCTACTAAACAATCAGAAATCATGGTTCTTTGGCTATGAGAAATCACGTAAGCCTGACGACATCGATACGCTGTGGGAAATGTTTTCTCAGGCAATCTCCTTCGCCGACACCCCAAACGCCGATCCCGCTGACTTCCTCTTTTCTTATGACGCCGCATCTAACGTGCGCAATGTGGGCTGGAACCTGACAATGGGATTGTACTGGCTACGCCCCTGGTTCTACCCTACGCTGGATAGCCAGTCTCAGTACTACATCCAGAAAGTCCTGAACATTAAAATCATTAAAAAAGGTGCCAAAGGGCGCTGTAGCGGACACAACTATCAGACCGTAGCCCTGGCGCTCAAAAAGGCTTTTACCCAGCCAAACTATCCGGTTCACTCCTTCCCTGAACTCTCTCTGGCGGCATGGAATATCGATTTGCAACAGTCAAATGATGAAGTCGAGCGGCTGACATGGAAAGCGTATTTGCTCAATAAGATCAAAGTGCTGTGCCTACGTAAAGACAGCCCATTTTTCTCTTTGAGGGAGTTAAAAGAGGCCTATCTGGATGAGATTAAGGCGGATTATCCCAATAACAATACTATTGAATCATCCATTTCATATTATCTGCAAAAACTACGTGATGATGATGAACTGGAGTTTCAGACCCCCGGCAATTATGAATACCTCAACTTCGATAAAGGTGAATTGCAGAGCATCACCGAGGAAACGGTTGAAGAGAACGTGCCCGCAGAAATCCCCCACAAGCCTTACACGATAAGCAATTTGATCGATGAGGGCTGCTTTTTAGAAGAGGAAAAAATCCAGTTCATCCTTCAGCGGTTACAGGCCAAAAAAAACCTGATCCTTCAGGGCCCGCCGGGAACCGGTAAAACCTGGCTTGCGCGCCGTCTGGCGTATTGTCTGATGGGTGAGGAAACCTCTAAGCGCATCAGCGCGGTGCAGTTCCACCCTACCCTCTCCTACGAAGACTTTATTCGCGGCTGGCGTCCTAACAATGAAGGACGTTTAGCACTGGTAGACGGGCCTTTTCTCCATGCAATAGACAAAGCAGTAAACGATCCGACAACTAAGTACGTGGTCATTATTGAGGAGATTAACCGGGGCAATCCTGCGCAAATTTTTGGCGAAACGCTGACGCTGATGGAGGCGGATAAACGTACGCCGAATGAGGCGCTTGAGCTCTCATATCGATCTGATATGGATGAAAAAACCTACATTCCTGAAAACCTGTATATCATCGGGACGATGAATATCGCTGACCGCTCGCTTGCCCTGCTAGACCTGGCATTACGGCGCCGCTTTGCATTTATTGATCTAAAACCCGAGTTTAACGACGCGTGGAAAAAATGGGTTAACCAACGGTTTAATGTGAGCCTGGAAACATTAGCCCTTATCGAATCCAAATTAACCGCGTTAAACGAAAAATTGTCCAGGGATGCGGCCCTGGGACCTCAATTTTGTATCGGGCATAGCTATGTTACCCCACCTGCGGGGTTGAAAATTGACGACGGGATGGCCTGGTACGAGCAAGTTGTCGAAACCGAAATCTGCCCCTTACTTGCCGAATACTGGTTTGATGCGCCGGAGAAAGTCCAGGATTCCAGAAAGGAGCTTCTCAGCGTATGACCGATCTTGCTGAACGTGACGATACGCAGGCTCGGGCAGCGGTATCGCGTATTCCTTTGCGGAATATCTGGCTATTGATGCTGTACGCCTCCAGTCTGTTTCGCCACCACGGGCGCAGCATGGTTGCCGCTGAAAACAACCCGGAGGAGATCCCGGCGCTGGTGGCGAGGATCCTGCTTCACGAAGTGGAGCAGCGGCTGTTAAGGCATTTAAGTATGGGATACCAAACTCGCCGCGCCACGCTTAACAGGGTAAGGGGACGCATTGATGTTCTGCGCACAACCAGTCGACAATTGCTTGAGCGGGCACAGGTAGCCTGCCAGTTTCAGGAAATGACGCTGGACACACCACGAAATCGCTATGTTCGCTCTGCGTTAGAGCACCTTGTTCCGCTGCTCAGCGACGGCACGCTGGCTGCACAATGTCGCGCAATGGCAATCAATTTGCGTCGTCGTGGTATTGAGGGGGGTATGCCCGGCAAAGGTGAACTGCCGTCAATCACACGTTTTGGCCGCCATGATGCGGCGGATAAAGCCATGGTCGATGCCGCGAAGCTGGCATTTGAATTATGGCTACCAACCCAAACTGCGGGGCAAAAACTGTTGCCAACGCCTTCTGATGACCCTTATTGGATGCGCAAGCTCTTCGAGAAAAGTATGGCGGGTTTCTATCACTTCCATCTTCCCAAAAAAGACTGGACAGTCGCTGCCGGAAAAGAGTTGAAATGGGGATTAACGTCTCAAAGTGCAGGGAGCGAAAGTATTTTCCCAACCATGAACTCGGACATTATTCTTGAGCACAAGCAACCTCCACAGCGCGTCATCATCGACACCAAATTCAATAACATTCTGACTAAAGGCTGGTATCGCGATAAGAGCTTGCGCAGCGGTTATATCTACCAGATTTTTACCTATCTGCGAACGCAGGAGAACCGAACAGACCCATTATCTCTCTGTTCAGCTGGATTATTACTTCATCCAGCCGTCGATGTAATGCTCTACGAATTCGTTGAGGTACAGGGGCATAAAATCCACTTTGCCACCGTAGATTTAGCAGCAGATGCCGCCACAATGACTCAGCAATTATTGAAATTAGCGCGTGATTGCTGTGGGATAACTGACGTGAATTAAGTTCTGAAGTGGACGCCTGCATGACAGGCGCCCATTTCTCTTAGTTCGCCGGGGCCGGACGCTCCAGCCGCTCATTCTCCGCACGGCTATTTTCTACATGATGCCGACGCTCCGCCAGCAACCGACAAACCTCCGCATGCTTCTCCTCGGTAAAGGTAAAGCGCGACATAAAGCCCATGCGGATCAGCGACCCAATCGCCGGTAACAAACAAATCCCAAAGAACAGCCCCGACAGCACGCCTTCGCTCTGGATTTGCGCCTGCGGCACGTAGCCGATCATCGTCAGGAACACGCCAATTAACCCGCCGCCCACCGCTACCGACATCTTGCCGGTAAAGGTCTGCCCGGAGAAGGTGATCGCCGCGCAGCGCTTGTTAGTGTGGTACTCCGCGTACTCGATGGTGTCGGCAATCATCGACGAGGTGAGGATGTTGGTCATCATCACGAACAGTGTGCTCAGGCCGAGGAGAATAAACAGCATCGTCACCTGCTGATATCCGACAAACCACATCACCACGCGCACCGCCACGTCCAGCCCGCAGAGGATCATAAACAGCTTCCGCTTCTGCATCCGGCGCGTCAGCATCGGGGCGACCAGGCACAGCACCGCCGCCACAATGCCCATCACGCCAATCGCCATCTGCAGGCTGCCGTCGCCCAGGTTGTTGATAAAGAAGTAGATATACAGCCCGCCCGCCACGTTGTGGAACACGCAGAAAAAGAACGACAGCAGGACGATAAACAGCGGCTTGTTCTGGCGCAGGTTGTGGAAGGTGTCGCGGATGGTCACCTTTTCCGGGCTCGGCGGCACGCGCTCTTTGATCTGCATAAAGCCGTTGAGCATCAGCGGCAGGCCCACCAGCATCATCACCAGCGCCGCCATAAAGTAGCCTTTATCGTTGCTGTACTGGGCGAAGAACGCCGCCAGCTTCGGGAAGAAGATATTGGCGCAGGCAATCCCGGCGTTCACCCCGAGCATTGCCGCCGTCACCGCGCGGGTGCGCTGGGCGGAGTCGTTGGTCATCACCGACGACATCGACCAGAACGGGATATCGGAGATGGCGTACAGCGTCCCCCACAGGATGTAGGTCACCCCGGCGTAGAGGATTTTGGTGGTCATGTCCGCTTCGATTTTATAGAACGACAGCAGCGTGACGCCGGTAATCAGCAGTGGCGCGATCAGCAAAAAGTGGCGAAACTTGCCGAACCGGCTGTTAATGGTGTCCATAATACTGGCAAACAGCGGATCGTGAACCGCGTCCCACGCGCGGGCAATCAGGAAGATGGTGCTCGCCGCCAGCGCCGAGATCCCCAGCACGTCGGTGTAAAAATAGTTAATAAACGAACCCACTAAACCAAAGCTAAAACACTGACCTAAACCATAGCCAAAATAAGACCACAACTCGCGAGACGGTATTTTCATTGTCGTTGCCATAGTGCGTACCTGGTTGCCCGGCGACAGCGCGCCGGGTCGTTATTATTAGCCCTGCGGATTCGGGGCGATTTTGCGCAGCTTCTTCATCAGCGCAATTTCAGCGCGTGAGAACGGAATCCCGTTCTCCTCAAACACGTCGTGGAACCAGAGGCGACAGTAGTCCGTGGACTCCTTCATCACCACCGGCCACGGCAGCCACGTCTGGGTTTTGCCGCGCACCAGCCCCCACTGATACGGCGCAACCTTCGCCATGTACATCAGCGGAAGCTGCTCTTCGATGGTGCTGCCCACGTGGCGTGCCAGCCATTCGGTACAGAACAGCGGGCGACCGAGCTTTTGCAGCTGCTGAATCATCGCCGTCATGCGCCCCGTGTGGGTGTAGGCGTGGAAGCTCACCACGTCCGAGAGCGCCAGCGCGGTCTGGTCCAGCGGGTGCTGGAAGAACGTCTCGCCCTCCTCTTCCGGCGGGACGCGCCACGCGCAGACGGTGAGCGGCTGGGTCGGGTCTTCTTCACGCACCCACTGGAACGCCAGCTTCATCAGCGCGTGGGCGCAGGTCTCCAGCTTCGCGTCGTACTGCACCTCCTGCGTGCCCGTCGCGAAAATGCCGCGGTTGCCCGGCTCGTTATAGAGATCCCACAGCAGCACGCGCTTATCCTCGCGGAACTGACGGACAACGTCGCGGATATAGCGTTCAATGTCTGCCCAGCAGTCCGGATCGCACACCTTGTCGCGACCGGGGCTCGCCGCCGCCTGGCTGTTGTGCTTGCCCGGCACGGGCAGCTTTTGCGGGCCAAGGTACGGCTCGTCACCGGAGAAGCCGCAGTCGTCCATCAGGGTCAGCATGGTGCTGAACCCGTGACCGTCGGCAATCGTCAAAAAGCGGTCAATGCGCGCCATCAGCCCGTCGCGGTCATGCTCCCAGACGATAAACGGCAGATTAATGCGCAGGGTGTTATAGCCCGCCTCCGCCGCCCAGCCCAGCTCGCGGTCAATGGTTGCGGCATCGAAGGTCTCTGCCTGCCAGATATCGGTCCAGTTCACCGCTGTCGACGGCAAATAGTTAAACCCGCACAGCCAGCCTTTCTGCTCATACCACGCCTGTGCCTGCTCCCTGCTCCACTGCTCTTTCATTACGCATCCTCTTACTGATAATATTTAGCTAATAAATATTAGTTGCGGGATAAATGCGCAAATCACGGCGTTCTGAAAAGCGATGCCCCTCACAAAGTTCACGCTTCGATGAATGAGAAACGTGATCGACGGCGCTAAAGCGTGCGGTTAGGGTATGATGCGAAGTCGCGAAAGGGAGAGGACGGATGAAGCGAAAAACAAAAGTGACGATGAACGATATTGCGCGGGCGGCAGGGGTGTCGCAGGCGACGGTATCGCTGGTGCTTAACCAGTCCCGCAACATCAAGCTCAGCGACGACACCCGCCAGCGGGTGATTAGCGTCGCCACCGAGCTCGGCTACGACCGCCTCCCCACCGTTCACGCCCCGCGCAACCAGGAAGAGATCGCCCTGCTGGTCAGCTCGCTGCAGAGCTTTGACCCGTTTATCGACGCCATCAGCCAGGCGCGGGAAGCGGCGTGGCGCAACGAGACCCTGCTCACCGTCTACGACTACGGCGACGACATCGAGCTGGCGCTGAACATTATCCGCCAGTTGGAGAAGCGCAACTGCATCGGGATTATTCTCGCCTCTCCGGTCACCACGCTGGTGGACATGACGGCGTTTCACGACTGTACCCGCATCCCGCTGGTGCTACTCAACCAGCGAGACCCCGGCTCGCCGCTGCTGCCGTCGTTTATCCCGGACGACTACGCCAACGCCTTCCAGGTCACTAAACACCTCATCGCCTGCGGGGCCACGCGCATCGCCCACATCACCGGCGAGAGCTGGATGGAGGCCTCCCGCCAGCGTCTGGCGGGCTACCGGGCGGCGCTACAGCAGGCCGGATTAGCGTGCGACGACGGCCTGGTGCGTCAGACCAACTGGCAGTTCAGCGAGTCCTTTACCGCCACCACCTCTTTGCTGGAACTGACCGAACGCCCGGACGCCATCTTCTGCGCCAGCGACTGGCTGGCGATTGGCTGCTATCAGGCGCTGGCGGTGAACGGCGTGCGCATTCCGCAGGACATGCTGCTGGCGGGCTACGACGACCAGAAGATCTCCGAGCAGCTCACCCCGCCGCTGACCAGTATTCAGCTGCCCTACAGCGAGCTGGGACGACTGGCGGTGGAGTACCTGTGCAATCAGGAAGATGCCGCCACGCACGTGACGCTGGCGGGCAGGCTGAAAGTGCGCGCCTCAAGCCTCGTTTGAGGTAAACACCATGCCCGCATAGGGCTTCTCGCGACACGCCGCAAGCCGCGCGGCGAGGCTGCCCACGTGCAGCTCCAGCTTGTGCCCGTCCGGGTCGAGAAAATAGAACGACGCCCCCTCGCTTTTGTTCTGCTTCCAGACGGTGACGCCCGCCTGCTCAAGCCTTTGCGAGAACGGTTCAAAATCCGCTTCCGCCACGGTAAACGCGTAGTGGGTATAGTCGCTCTCCTGCGGCGGCACATACCGGCGCGCCTCGTCGTACGACAGGCAGACCCACAGATCGCCGCAGGTGAGATAGGCCCCGGTATTCCAGCGGGCGTGCAGCGTCAGCCCCAGCAGCTCGTGCCAGAAGCTGATGCTTTTTTGCAGGTCGCTGACCGCGAGGGTCAGGTGGTTGAGTGATTGCAGCATGACGTGCCCTTTTGTTTTTCGCGCCTGACGTGGTACGGTAAAGAGATGAACATAAACCACGCCGTCCTCACCGTAAACCGCTGGTGGCTGCCTTCTTAAAGGCGGCACGGAGTAGTTTTTCCCATTTTCAGATAGCCGCCGAAAGGCGGCTTTCACTTTTATAAGACCCCTTTCGGCATTACAACGTTAAGGAGTCTTTATGAACGCACCCAACATCCTCACCGGCGATCGCCCAACCGGCCCGCTGCACCTTGGCCACTTCGTCGGATCGCTGCGCCAGCGCGTGGCGCTCCAGCAGACGCACAACCAATTTGTGCTGATTGCCGACCTGCAGGGGCTGACCGACAACGGCAGCAACCCGCAAAAAATTCGCGACAACATCCCCGAAGTGCTGGCCGACTACCTCGCCGCCGGCATCGACCCGAACCTGACCACGATCTGCCTCCAGTCCGCCCTGCCCGCCCTCGCCGAGCTGACGATGCTGTATATGAACATCGTCACCGTCGCCCGCGTGGAGCGTAACCCGACGGTGAAAAACGAGATTGCGCAGAAGGGCTTTGCCCGCTCGCTGCCGGTCGGGTTTATGGCCTACCCCATCAGCCAGGCGGCGGACATTACCGCGTTTAAGGCCGAGTGCGTGCCCGTCGGCGACGACCAGCTGCCGATGATTGAGCAGACCAACGAGATTGTGCACAAGATGAACAGCCTGCTGCCCGCCCCGGTGCTGCGCCACTGCAAGGCGATGCTGAGCGACACCAGCCGCCTGCCCGGCATCGACGGCAGCGCCAAGATGTCGAAATCGCTGGGCAACACGCTGCACCTTTCGGCCAGTGAAGAGACCATTCACCGTGCGGTCAGCGCGATGTACACCGACCCGAACCACCTTAAGGTGAGCGACCCGGGGCAGATTGAGGGGAACGTGGTGTTTACGTATCTAGATGCGTTTCATCCGGACAAGGAGAAAGTGGCGGCGATGAAGGCGCACTATCAGGCGGGTGGGCTGGGTGACCGGGTTTGTAAGAACGAGCTGGAGGGGTGTTTGCAGGAGCTGATTGCACCGATGCGGGAGCGGAGGGCGATGTATATGCAGGACAAGGGGGAGCTGATGGCGATGCTGAAACGCGGGACGGAGCGGGCGCAGGGGGTGACGCAGGAGACGTTGAGGGA
>NZ_JADBQO010000003.1:0-117922 GCF_014895875.1 Enterobacter cloacae complex sp. P12RS | reverse complement strand
TAGTTACACATATTTTCTTTCTGTAACTCAATCTTGAGAATTGTAGCACTTTCAGGCTAGCGAAACGCTTCGGTGAATGGAAAGATGCCTGTCAGATACATAAAGACACCAAACTCTCATCAATAGTTCCGGAAATATTTATTGACAGAATTTATTGACGGCAGTGGCGAGTGTCATAAAAAAACCAATGAGGGTAATAAATAATGATGAAGCGCAATATTCTGGCAGTGGTAATCCCTGCCCTGCTGGTAGCCGGTGCAGCGAACGCTGCAGAAATCTATAACAAGAACGGCAACAAACTGGACTTCTACGGTAAAGTTAACGCCGAGCACGATTTCGTGACCTCCGGCGATGACACTAACAATAACGACGCTACCTACGCGCAGATCGGTTTCAAAGGCGAAACTCAGATCAACGACCAGCTGACCGGTTACGGCCAGTGGGAATACCGCTTCATGGCTAACCAGGCTGAGAACACCGCTCAGTCTAACAAAAACCGTCTGGCCTTTGCTGGTCTGAAAGCGGGCGACGCTGGCAGCATCGACTACGGTCGTAACTACGGTATCGTATACGACGTTGAGTCATACACCGATATGGCGCCGTCCTTCTCCGGTATGACCTGGGGCGGTAACTACGTTGATAACTTTATGACCAGCCGCAGCACCGGCCTGCTGACCTACCGTAACAGCGATTTCTTCGGTCTGGTTGACGGTCTGAGCCTGGGCGTACAGTACCAGGGTAAAAATGACCGTGCTGACGTTAAAACCTCTAACGGTGACGGCGTAGGTTACTCCCTGGGTTACGACTTCGGCGAAGGCTTCGGTGCAATCGCATCTTACAGCAACGCTAACCGTACTCTGAACCAGAAAGCTGATGGCCAGGGTGACAAAGCTGAAGCATGGGGTGTTGGTCTGAAATACGACGCTAACAACCTCTACCTGGCAACTACCTATGCAGAAACCCGTAACACCACCCGTACCGGTTCTAGCGGTGATGCAGGTTTTGCTAACAAAACTCAGAACTTCGAAGTGGTTGCTCAGTACCAGTTCGACTTCGGCCTGCGTCCAGCAATCTCCTACGTGCAGACCAAGGGTAAAGACCTGGTTGGCGTAACCAATGCTAACGGCACCTTCTCAGGCGGCGATGCAGACCTGGCTAAATTCATCCAGGTTGGCGCGACTTACTACTTCAACAAAAACTTCAACGTGTGGGCTGACTACTACATCAACCTGCTGGACAAAGACACCGACTACGCGAAAGTGGTTGGCGGCCTGAACGGCAACGACGATATGGCTGCTGTGGGTGTAACCTACCAGTTCTAATCAGAACACCACTTTGTTATATGCATAATGAACAGGGCTTCGGCCCTGTTTTTTTTATGCCTGACAGAAAATAATGGCGACTTTTGAAAAGCCGCACGCTTTTCGTCGCAAACGGTTGGCATTTTGTAAATCTACCGTTAACCTGATAGCGGATTTCACTTCTGTAATCACAATGGAACTTCGTCATGTTTGAGAACATTACCGCCGCTCCTGCCGACCCTATTCTGGGCCTGGCCGATCTGTTTCGTGCCGACGACCGCCCTGGCAAAATCAACCTGGGTATTGGTGTATATAAAGATGAAACCGGCAAAACTCCGGTACTGACCAGCGTTAAGAAAGCTGAGCAGTATCTGCTGGAAAATGAAACCACCAAAAACTACCTCGGTATTGATGGTATCCCTGAATTTGGTCGCTGCACCCAGGAGCTGCTGTTCGGTAAAGGCAGCGCAATTGTGAGTGACAAACGTGCCCGCACAGCACAGACCCCTGGCGGTACCGGCGCGCTGCGCGTGGCGGCGGATTTCCTTGCGAAAAACACCTCTGTGAAGCGCGTATGGGTGAGCAATCCAAGCTGGCCGAACCATAAGAGTGTCTTTAACTCTGCGGGCCTGGAAGTGCGTGAATATGCTTACTACGACGCGGCCAATCACTCTCTGGACTTTGACGGCCTGCTGGCAAGCCTGAGCGAAGCGCAGGCGGGTGACGTGGTGCTGTTCCACGGCTGCTGCCACAACCCAACCGGTATCGATCCAACGCTTGAGCAATGGGAACACCTGGCGAAGCTCTCCGTTGAGAAAGGCTGGCTGCCGCTGTTTGACTTTGCTTACCAGGGCTTCGCCCGCGGCCTGGAAGAAGATGCCGAAGGCCTGCGTGCGTTCGCAGCCGTGCATCAGGAGCTGATCGTTGCAAGCTCCTACTCCAAGAACTTTGGTCTGTACAATGAGCGTGTAGGCGCCTGTACGCTGGTTGCGGCTAACGATGAGACCGTCGATCGCGCGTTTAGCCAGATGAAATCCGTTATCCGCGCAAACTACTCTAACCCGCCGGCACACGGTGCGTCTGTTGTTGCGACCATTCTGAGCAACGATGCGCTGCGCGCGATTTGGGAACAAGAGCTGAACGATATGCGTCAGCGTATCCAGCGCATGCGCCTGCTGTTTGTGAACACCCTGGCTGAGAAAGGCGCTGACCGCGACTTCAGCTTCATCATCAAACAGAACGGTATGTTCTCGTTCAGCGGCCTGACCAAAGAGCAGGTTCTGCGTCTGCGTGAAGAGTTTGGCGTATACGCCGTAGCCTCTGGCCGCGTAAACGTTGCAGGCATGACCCCTGACAACATGGCGCCACTGTGCGAAGCGATTGTCGCCGTCCTGTAATTTGCGCCCACAAAAAAGCCTGCGTTAAGCAGGCTTTTTTTATGCTGGTTACCAGACAGGCATTTCATCCTGAAGGAACGGGTTATTGAGCCGTTCATAGCCCAGCGTCGACATCGGACCGTGTCCAGGGATAAACGTTACGTCATCACCCAGCGGCAATAACTTCTGTTTGATCGACTGAATCAGCTGCCCGTGATCGCCGCGCGGAAAATCGCTGCGTCCTACGCCACCTTTGAAAATCACATCGCCGGAAATCAGCAGACGGGACTGGTCGTCAAAGAAGACGATATGGCCTGGCGTATGCCCAGGACAATGCAACACCTGTAAAGTCACATTCCCTACGTTAACGCGCTCTCCTTCGTTCAGCCAGCGATCGGGCGTCAATGGCAGACACTCATCAAGGCCAAACATGCGGCTTTGGGCGGGTAACCCCTGCAGCCAGAACTCATCTTCTTTTTCCGGGCCAATAATCGGCACACCGTAGTGTTTAGCCAGTTCAGCCGCTGCGCCTACGTGGTCGAGGTGACCATGCGTCAGTAAAATCTGCATCAGCGTCACGCCGCTGTCGGCAACGTCCTGCTTGATTTTCTCAGCGTCACCGCCGGGATCGACAAGCGCGGCCAGTTTGGTTTGCTCGCACCAGATTAATGAACAGTTCTGGGAGAACGCGGTAACCGGAATAATACGATAGTTCATACTGCTCCTGTGTTTCGTTATTACCAGTGCCGAACCGGCCCGGTATCAATATGCACAAAGTTGCTACGTGGGTAATATCCTACACCACCCGCGCGCATAGATAACGCGGCTTTGCGAATATTGGCTAACGAAACGCCTTCAATGTGGAAATCCATTGCCTGTCCCTTCGTGTGGTAGCTTTTTTTCGCTACCCCACGGCTATGGGCGCGCAGTTCATTGTTGGTATCAATCGAGCGATAACCAGAAATAAGCTGCACCGGCTTGCTGGTGCCCAGCAGGCCCTGAAGGCGGAAAAGCTGATCAAACAGTCCTGGGTCGATGGCTTTTACTTTATTCGCGCGGAAATCACGGAAAAAATGGTTGAGTCTTGCTAATTCATCCTGAATATAGCCTCTGCCATCGAAAAACTCCGCTTTTAGCGACTCACCGGTGTGAAGATTGCTGAGCGTTAAAACGCGCGGACGAGGTGTCGAGAGGGTGGCAAATGCTGGCGTCGGTAAGATGGCCGCTGCGCCAAGCGCAACACCACCTAACGCCAGCAGCTTGCGGCGATTAGCGTCAAATTTGTCCATGATAATCAGGTCTACAGGTCAAGGAAATCGTAATATGCTTAGCGCACGAAGGGCACCTTAACTGGCAAAACAGGGTACGTCAAGGCGCCCAACCCCAGTGAATACGCGGCTTACAGCGATATTGGCCCCGATTCACCATAACTTACGACAATCATTTTTCCCGAACTACTTCATTTACCTGATTAATTGTTCCGCTTTTGGCAAAATTTGTGCGCCGGATCGCGCGGTGAGATCATAATTGTAAATATCTGTACGGTACTGAGTGCGACCGTCTTCACCCACAAACGCTGTCAGATAATAAAGATTAACCGGAATGTTGTGGCGAATATTCACGTAGCGCGTATCACCCTGCTTCAGGGCGTCAGAAATACGCGTATCGTTCCAGCCCGCATCCTGCAGCAGCATGTTGGCCAACTCCGAGGCTTTATTCACGCGCACGCAGCCTGAACTCAGTGCCCGGGTATCTTTCTGGAACAGATTGTGGTTCGGCGTATCGTGCAAATAGATAGCATCTGAACTTGGCATGTTGAATTTGTAGCGCCCCAGCGAGTTATGCGCTCCGGGAGCCTGCTGGAAGCGGAACGGCAGGTTGGAGGCCGTGATCGTCGACCAGTCAACCATGTAAGGATCGATCGCCTCTTTACTGTTCCAGCCACGCATGACCGTATAGCCGTGACGTTCCAGATAACCCGGATCGTTCCAGACCTTAGGCAGAATGTCCTTACGCGCCAGCGTCGGCGGCACGTTCCACGGCGGGTTAACTACCACATTATTTAACGCACTGCTCATCATCGGCGTTTTGCGATCCGGACGCCCGACAATCACGCGCGAGGCCAGCTTCTCGCTACCATCCTGATAATAAACCAGTGAATAGGCCGGGATATTGACCATAATGCCGGTAGACAGCGTGCCCGGCAGCAAACGCAAACGCTGAATATTAAGCGCCAGCACCCCGGCCCGCTGCGCAGGCGATACGTTAAGCCAGTCACGCGTTGAGGATCCAATGACACCATCGGCTCCCAGCCCCTGAGCGGCCTGGAACTGTTTAACCGCGGCGACCAGCTCACGATCGTAAGCCTCGGGCTTATTGCGCAGGGTAGTGGCCTTGTTCTCTTTTACGGGCGCTGACGGGCTGACCACCGCGCTTTGCGGATCGTCGCCCGGCAGGGCAATCTTCGGCCCGCCATCAAGAATACCGGAGCGTTTAAGGATCTCGCGCAGGGCTGGCACATCGCTGCTCCACTGACCCGGACGCAGCGTTGCGGTCCCCCGCATTTGCGGCCATGGACGCGAGTCCCCCACCAGCGCGAGGAGCGACTGGTGCATCGTGGCATACTGTGGATGCGCCGGCGCGAGGCTGGCAATGAAGCGCGGCAGGTCGCCGTTATCCAGCGCTAATTGCCACTGGTTAATCACCGACAGGGCTGGCGTCGCCAGCTTATAGGGCCTATCGCTGTACAGCCAGCGGTTGCCATTGACCGGAATACCCGCCACAAACTGCAGGTAGCCCATCATGGCATCGGAAAGGACCACGTCCCGCGCCTGACCGGTGACGGCAGGATCGGTTAACAGCTCAACCCACTTCGTAAACTGCGGCTGGAATCCCGCAATCGCCACTTCCGCCAGCTGTTGCTGGAAGGCGCGCACGGCTTCACGATTTTCCCACATGGGTTTCATATCGCGGGCAGCATAAAGCAGCGTGAGCTGATTGATATAGGCAGGCGTGTAGCCTGAAGGCAGGCCTGTCTGGAGCTGCTGGCTGAGCGATTCAACGTCGATGCCTTCCGGCAGCGGCTTAATCCCGGCCATGATGGCCGTTGCCGTAGACTGTTCCAGCGGCTGAGACAATGACGTCGGCTGCGCGCCTGTCGTTGCGGTGCTGTCAGTCGGCACAATTTCAGGCTCGTCGGCCTGGGCGGTTAACAGTGGAGCAAACATCACTGCCAGACATAAACTCAGCGCTGACAGCTGACGACCACATTCTTTCTTTAGCAACATCCCTTGCCCCCTGTTTTCACGACATGCCCATCACGGTGGGGCTTTATTTTATTATAGGTAGACGACAACTCTGTTGCCTTACCTTATGTAAAGAAGTTTAAAGATAACGCAGCCCTGAACACAAGTTAAGAGAATAAAAAAAGCGGCGCTTCTGCGCCGCTCTTTGTAACAAAACGCCTCAGGAAGCGTCCGCCGTGGTTTCCGGCAATGATTCCGGCGGCTGCGGCGCAAAGCCACGCAGCCCTACAACGTGCACGTGTTCGCTGTTCTGGAACACTTTACGCACCAGCTTATAGGTGGTGCCTTTTTCAGGGCTGATGTTTTCCGGTGCCGCAATGATGAGCTGCATATCGAGACGTTCGCAAAGCTCAAACAGCGTGGCAATCGAGCGGGCATCAAGACGCGCCGCTTCATCGAGGAACAGCAGTCGGCATGGGGAGATGTCTTTCCCGCGCAGGCGGCGCGCTTCATCTTCCCAGCTCTGCACCACCATCACCAGAATCGACATCCCGGTACCAATCGCTTCACCGGTCGACAGCGCTCCGGATTCCGCACGCAGCCAGCCGTCTGAACCACGGTTTACCTCAACTTCCATTTCCAGGTAGTTACGATAGTCCAGCAGCTCTTCACCGATGGTTTGCGGCGTACGCTGGCCCATATCAATCTGCGGATTCAGGCGCTGATACAGCTTCGCCAGCGCTTCGGAGAAGGTCAGACGGTTGCTGTTGAACAGATCCTGATGCTGCTCGTGCTGCTCAGAGAGCACTTCCAGCAGCGTCGCGTGGGCTTCACGCACGTTGACGTTAAGACGCACGCTGTTGACCTGACCAAACGAGACGCTCTGCAGCCCCTGGTTCAGCTGGCGGATACGGTTCTGCTCGCGCTGAATGGTTTTGCGAATGATATTCGCAACGCTGCGGGAGCTGATCGCCAGCTTCTGCTCGCGGGAGGTCAGCTCTTCCGTCAGGCGACCCAGCTCAATTTCCATCTGTTCGATGGCTTCGACCGGATCGTCGGTACGGATAATGTCCTGACGAATACGCTCGCGCAGGTGCTGATAAACCGCAACGAAGAACTGAATTTTACGTTCAGGACGTTTCGGATCCTCTGACATGCGCAGCACATCGCGCAGGTGTTCGTTATCCGCCACCGCCAGACGCAGCGCACCCAGCGCCTTATCCGACATCGAACGCAGCTCATCGGCAGAAAGGTATGCCAGCTCGCGACGGTGCAGGCGACGTTCAACGTTGTTGTCTTTCACCATCCGCATCACGGCGCACCAGCCCGCTTTCGCCGTCACGACCTGCTCGCGCATTTCATGATAGTCGCGCTCCAGCTTGCGCAGGCGGCGGGTCAGGTTATCCATTTCCGCTTCGCAGAAGGTGAGCGCTTTTTCAAGCTGATTACGACGCGCGCGGTTATTGCTGAGCTGGCTATGCAGCTCATCACGACGAATGCGCGCGCGCTCTTCCGCCCCGCTGTCGGCACGAACGCCAATGTCCTGCAGCTCTTTCTGCAGGTCGTTTAACAGCTCTTTCTTGGTGTCGAAGGAGCTTTTCAGCGAGGCCAGCACCTGGTTGTACTGGTTCAACTGAGCGGAGTGGCTGCGCATCGCTTCGCGAGCGCGGGTACGTTCCGCTTCCGCCTGCTCAAGGCGCTGGCGCAGTTTTTCATTCAGGTCGCTGTTACCGCTCAGCATTTCAGCCGAATCGGAGTAGCCGAAGTGCGCACGACGCTGCACCACTTCCGTCAGGGCAAACGCCTGCTGACGCGCTTCGCGCTGCACCTGCTGCGACCAGGCGTAATCTTCTTTTAACTGCTCGAACTGTTCCGGGTCGCTCTGCAGTACAGACACGACGGGCTCCAGCTTCGCCAGCTGGTTGCCGTGCTGCTGCACGAAGCGCGCGGCTTCCTGGGCTTCATCCAGACGTTCCTGGATCTCATCCACGCGGTCGGCCAGCGTGTCATCTGCCAGCAGGCTCAGGCGCGGCAGAATGCGGTTAAGGGCAGCGACGCCCTCTTTCGCCTGTTCGAACTGGACGCGGCTCTGCTGGTTGTCACTTTCATGACTGGCAATCGCGCGCTCCAGCTCGCCACGGCGGGTGTTGAGCTTGCGGATTTCCGCTTCCGGGTCGGCTTCAAACGCCACGCCCAGATGGCTGCCGATAAAGCGGCTGAACGCCTGGTGCAGACGCTGGGTTTTCTGTACGTCAAACGACAAAGTAGCAAAGCGTTCAGACAGCGTTTCACGCTCGGCGTGGAGGCTCTCGATGCGGCTTTCGCGCGCGGCGCGGCCAAACAGCGGCAGCTCCGGGAAGCGGGAGTAACGCCACTGGCGATCGGCGATTTTCACCACCACCGCTTTTTCCAGCTCGTCAACGCTGAAGACGCTGTCATCGAACGACTGCGGATCCCCTTCGATCAGATAGAGATCTTCCGGGCAATCTTCCAGCCCTGCGAGCTGCTCAGAAATCAGCGACAGATCCGGCACCACAATTGCGTTGCGGGATGGACCGTACAGCGCGGAGAAGTACGGCGCATCGTCCAGGCCAACGTCATCGTAAATCTCAGACAGCAGTACGCCGCCAAAACGCTCGGCTAAGGTGTTCAGACGCGGATCTTCTGACCCGCCCGGCTGGCTTAAGCGCTCGATTTCTTCATCGACGTCACGCTTGCGGGCACCCACTTCGTCACGTTCAACAATGGCTTCGCGCTCGCGCTCCAGCAGCTGTTGCAGGTATTCGGTCACCTGCTGGCTGGATTCGAACTGCTCGCCGCACTGTTCGCTGAGCTGGTTCAGGCTGCTTTGCGCTGCCAGCCAGACCGGCGCACGCTGCAAAAGCGCCTTCGAACGGGACTGAAGCTGCTCCAGCTCCTGACGCAGCGTCATACGCTGTTCGCTGGCATTTGATACGGTATCGGACAGGGCCGCAATACGCGCTTCCAACTCCTGATGCAGGGCCTCAAGCTCGTCGAAATCGTAATGTTTACCCTGACGCTTGCAGAACTCGGCCAGCAGACGTTCGGCTTCCTGCTGCTCGCGCAGGCGCTGTTCCAGCTCGTTCAGGCGCATACGCAGCGGCTGCACCTGCTCGGCCAGATGGCGCTGGTTGACGCCGTCGCGCAGCAGTTCACGGGCAACGTCCCAGGCTTCGCTACGCGCCAGCGGGCCGTTAATCGCAACTACCAGCTGATAAGCCTGTTCAAACTGGCTGTGCGCCGTTTGCGCGACGCTCATTTTCTGTTCAAGCGAGAGCAGTTTCTCGGTGGCTTCCTGCTCTTTGGCCTGGAAGGTGTCCAGCCACTCGTCGGCACTTTCCGGCGTCAGGTCTGGCAGATGGCACAGCTCTTTCGCACGCTGTAGCGCCTGTAGCGCCTGGTTGTACTGAATCGCACGCGTCTGCTGCACGTCCAGCGCCTGCTGGTAATCCGCAAGCTGGCTTTTCAGCTCGTCCACTTCCAGCTCGGCGGCCTCGGCGCGGGCTTCGTTCTCTTCCTGCATCTCGGCGGCTTCGGCCACCACTTCATTCTGCTCTTCGAGACGAATTTGCAGCTCATCGAGGTCCGCTTCGTAGCGTTCGATCTTTTCCTGCTGACGCAGCGCGGTCTGCACCAGGTTCAGGTGATCGCTGGCGGCCTGGTAGTCGGCTTCCAGGTCGCCTTCGGCACCGTTGTGCTCACCCAGCTCGCGCGCCATTTCGACGTGCTTGTACTGCTCGGCCACCAGTTGTTTACGGGAGGTAAACAGCTCGCGGCGATATTCTAATGCCTGATCGAGATGGACGCGGCGCTCGTTGGCGTGGCGCATATAGTCCGCCGCCACGTAGTTGGTCGCTTCGCTGATCAGGTGTTTAAACAGGTCGCGGTCAGACTGGGTAACGCGAATCGCTTCCAGCGTCATGCGGTTTTCACGCAGTGCCGCCTCCATGTCCTGGAAGGCCTTACGCACGCCGCTGTTTTCCGGCAGCAGGTAGTCACGCAGGGAACGGGTAATGGCGCTGGAGATACCGCCGTACAGGGAGGCTTCAATCAGACGGTAATATTTACTACGGTCTGAAGCGGTGCGCAGACGGCGCGCCACCACGCCCAGATCGAACATCAGGGAGTGGTAGTCGGTAATGGAGTTGAACTGCTTAAACTGCACCCCTTCGATGGCTTCAAGCTTGTCCTTCAGCTCCTGCAGCGTCAGGACGCGCGCCTGGCGTTCATTCAGCGTTTCCGTCAGCAGCGCGGTCGGCTGTACGGAGGTTGGCAGCCCCTGAATGGCGAACGGTTTGATATCCACTTTACGGTCGCGGCCGGCAACCTGTTGCAGACGTACGCCCACCACCACGCGCTGGTGACGGGAGTTGATGACGTCCAGCACGGAATAACAGACGCCCGCTTTCAGCTTACCGTGCAGGCCTTTATCGCGGGAGCCGCTTGTCGCGCCCGCTTCGGTGGTGTTACGGAAGTGAAGCAGCGTCAGGTCGGGGATCAGCGCCGTTACAAAAGCCGCCATGGTGGTGGATTTACCCGCCCCGTTACCACCGGAGAGCGTCGTGACCAGCTCATCCAGATCGAAGGTTCGGGCAAAGAAGCCGTTCCAGTTAATCAGCGTCAGTGAGCGAAATTTACCGCGTTCAATCATTACTCTTCCTCCCCGCTATCCGGCAGATTCTCTTCATGCTCATCATTGAGCTGCAAATGGTTTTCCACCGGCATCGCTTCACCGTCGCGGATCATGCGAAGCTGCGCTTCACGCGCATCATCGCCCGCACGCACGTCGGCGCCGAAGCGGAAGACCGATTCCGTGATGCGGAATTTGCTGCTGTCGTGGCCCATAAACCAGACCATCCCCAGACGGCGCAGACGGTTCAGGGAAGAGCGAACCTTTTCCTGTAATTTCTGACGGTCAAGATCCGACCCCGTCGAACGGTTATTCACCAGCTTAAGCAGCTTGCTCTCATCCGCCAGCGTCAGCAGTTCATCGTACAGCTCCTGCTGGGTGAAGATGCCTTCATTTGCCAGGCGTTCCGGGCTGAGGTAGAGATAGCAAAGAATTTTGCCAACCATCATGTCCAGCTCGGAGAGCACGGAGCGCGGGATCAGGGTCGTGGAACGCGGGCGCAGATAGAAAAAGCCTTCCGGCGCGCGGATAAGCTCCACGTTATAGCGGGCGTAAAACTCTTCCAGGTACTCCTGGAAGTCCATCAAAAAGGCGTGATTATCCAGCTCGTCCAGGCCAATGTGACGACCGGCACGCAGCTGGCTGTCCAGCGCCGGAAATAACGGATTCGCCAGCGCCTGTGCCAGCTTAACTGGCATCACTTGTTCAATATTTGTCAATGACATGCGCCTGTACCTTGGCTCCGTAATCGTTAATTGGCTGCCACTTCGGCGGCAGTCCGGTGAAGTCTGCTTGCGCGATACCCAGGCGCACCGCCTGGTCTACCACAATGCGGGCAACGTCGAAGTGGCGCGCGCGCGGATATTGCGCCAGATAGTCGCGCACCACGAGCCCAAGATCCAGCGGCGCTTGTCTGGTTTTGTAGACGGCGAGCTGTTCTTCGATCATCGCCGCAAGTTGCTCACGAATTTCGTTGAATTCTTCGTACTCCAGATCCGGCGGCAGTTCACCGGTGACCTCTTCATCGCGCAGCGCCATCTCTTCGTCGCGCATATCCAACAGACGATCGGCATTGGCATAGGTCAGCGCCCACGGTGCATCAAAGTAGGTCTGTACCGACTGACGAAGACGCTGAGCAAAGACGCGGTTTTTATCCATATCAATCGCGGTACGGATAAATTTATGCACGTGGCGGTCATAGCCGATCCACAGATCGATCGACTGCTGGCCCCAGCTGATAATGCGGTCAAGTTTGCTCTGCAGATCAAACACCAGACGGTCGATAAAATGCAGATCGTCGTGCGCCAGGGTCGCGTCCTGGATGCGCAGCAGGTTGGCCTGCAGCTTGTCCCCTGCGGCCTCCAGCGTATCCTGCAGCTCACGCAGCGTACCGGAGGTTTCTGACAACAAAAGTTCACAGCTGGAAATGGCCGCACGCCAGTCCTTGTTCAGCAGCTGCGCGATATCGTCTTTCACCTGCTGCTGCTGCTCGTCCATCAGACGCTGAGTGAGATCGATACTGTCGAAAATCTCGGCCACCGAGTATTTCAGCGGCGCGTAAACGTTGCGGTGCCAGTGGAATTCGTCACCGTTTTCATCGGCTGCGTCGGCGGCACGTTTAAGCTCACCCGCCACGATCGAGAGCTGCATGGAGAGACGCAGCGTGGAAAATTCGCGCTGGCGAATGTAGTAGTCGGTGATGCCGATGCCCAGCGGCGTCAGGCGATAGATGGCGTTTCCTTCCGCCTGCTCGCTGGTAAAGCGGTTCAGCAGACGTTGACGCACCATATCGTTGATTGCGTTATTGGCACGCACGCTAATGGTTTCGCTGGTTTGCTCAAACGCATCACTGACGTGGCGGAACGCATCCACCAGTTCACCCTCGCTCATTTCACCATCCAGCCGTTCGCCGTTCAGCGTGGCAACCGCCAGCAGGAAAGAGAGTCTGTCTACCGGCAGCGAGATGGAGAAATCGTTTTTCCTGGCCCAGGCAACCAGTTCGGGGACTGTCTGGGAAAATTCACTCATAGGTTATCCTTGCATCTGCGGCTTGTGCGCGGTGACGTGAATATAGCGGCCAAGGCTGACGAACGGCTCCTGGCGGCAATACCGCGTTTCTAATTCTGTTAAGGTGTCAAAACAGTCACGCTGTTTGTGTTTTTCACGCAGATAATCATGAAACACCCTGACGCCCGTCTTCCCGACGATCTGCCAGCCAATCTCTTCCAGCCAGCCGTAAACCTGCTGCGGATCGCGCGGATAGTCCGGGGAAAGCGTGCGTTTTTTCTTTTTCGGCATCCCGACCTGAACATAGTCGAAGTTCCCTGCCACCATGTTGTGCATCAGGAAGCCGTTAGCATTGTAGAACATCAGCGACAGCGTACCGCCCGGACGTAACATTGACCACAGGGTTTGTAACACGCTTTGCGGATCGGCAACCCACTCCAGCACCGCATGAAACAATATCAGATCAACCTGGGTTTCCAAATGCTGCGCGATGTCCTGAGCGGCGCATTGTATAAAATGCATGTTGTCGCTCACACCTTTCTCTTCTGCCGCACGCGTCGCGCGGGCGACCATTTCAGCAGAAAGATCGCAAAGCGTGACGTGATGACCGCGTTCAGCCATTTTTATCGCCGTCTGCCCTTCACCACCTCCGGCGTCCAGCACGCGCAACGTTTGGCCGCCAAAGCCCGCCAGAATGGTATCCAGATCCTGCCAGAGGATCGTCTGACGGAGCTGCCCTTTCGTGGTGCCATAAATGTTGCGCGAAAACTTTTCCGCGATGTCATCAAAATTGCGATCCCGCATTGGGAGAATTCCACTCGCTAACTGCAAAACCGCTATTTTGTCACACCCGCGCGGAGAATGAACCTCTCTGGTGTAATATCACCGGTAATCATCTGCTGTATGGTCAAAAAAGGAACCAAAAAGGATGCTTTTTACCCTTAAGAAATATGTTGGAGGGATGATGCTTCCCCTTCCGCTGCTGCTTATCATCATCGCGCTGGGGCTGGCGCTGGTGTGGTTTAGTCGCTTTCAGAAGAGTGGCAAAACGCTTATTACGTTCGGCTGGCTGGTCCTGCTGCTGCTGAGCCTGCAGCCGGTGGCGGATGGACTGCTGCGCCCCATCGAAAACAAGTACCCTACGTGGCAGGGAAACCAGAAAGTTGATTACATCGTTGTGCTGGGCGGCGGGTATACCTGGGACCCTGACTGGGCCCCCAGTTCGAACCTGATCAACAACAGCCTGCCACGGCTAAACGAAGGTATTCGCCTGTGGCTGGCGAATCCGGGATCAAAAATGATCTTCACCGGCGCAGCGGCCAAAACCAACCCGGTGAGTACGGCTGAAGCGGGGGCCAGAATCGCGGAATCGCTCGGCGTACCGCGTTCCTCTATCATCACGCTGGACAGCCCAAAGGATACCGAGGAAGAGGCTGCCGCGGTGAAGCAGGCGATTGGCGATGTTCCGTTCTTACTGGTGACCTCCGCCTCGCACCTGCCAAGAGCGATGATTTTCTTCGAGAAGCAAGGTTTGCACCCGCTTCCCGCACCGGCAAACCAGATGGCCATCAGCGCGCCGCTCAACCCATGGGAACGGGTGATCCCCTCTCCGATGTGGTTGATGCATAGCGATCGCGTCGGCTACGAGACGCTCGGACGCCTCTGGCAGTGGCTGAAAGGCTCGTCAGGCGAGCCAGGGCAAGAGTGATTTAGCCGCCAGATCGAAGTTGGCGCGATTGAAACGTCCGGTGTTGACCAGCTGCGCCACTTCGTCCCAGAGCAAATAAAGCCAGCGACGCCAGAGAAACGCCTCTGCAACGGGCGCGCGTTGAAGGTAGTGCCACAGTAAACCTTCCGCCGCCCCGCTGTCGCTGAGCCTGAACAGCTCATATTCCCGCGGTGCCCAGAGCATGATCCCCGGCCCTAGCATCGCCAGGAGCTGATCGCTGCGGGAGTCTTTGAGCATACTGCGCAGAGTAAAATTGCCGTGGATCAGCACGCAGTTGTCGTTAAAGCCGTCGAACAGCGCCGGTAAGCACTCGCGGGTGCGAAACAGAATACGTTTGTCCTGCATGGTCAAGCCGGTATTGTTGAACTGGTTAAGCGTCCCCCACAGCACTTCCACCCGCTGGCGATACCACAGCGGCCACAGGTTTTCCTGGGTGCTGTCAACCGGACCAACAAGCCCGCGGCTATCCTGTCGGTGCCAGGCCAGCAGCGCCTCAACAATCTGGTCTTTCAGCTGTTCCCAGCGTTCCGGCGTACGCGCGGGCGCTTCAACCGGCACACCGCGTAAACGCTCAATCAGCAGTACGTCCGGGCCGGGATGTTCCTCGTGGGTCATCACGCCGTACACGGTCGGCATACGGACGGTTCCCTCCCGTGCCAGCATCGACATTTTCCAGGCAAGCTGCCTGGCCACGCCCGGTGACGAGAAGCTTCGTGCCATCAGCGGCATCGGGTTGCCCTGGCCGTCATACAACGACCAGAGCGCGGTATCGACCTTTTCACTCACGCATTCGACCCGGCTTAACTTCTCACCCAGCAGATGGCTAAGTTCGGCACGCAGCTGTTCCATATGATATTACCCCCATTAAGACTACTGCTTTTATAATGAGCGCACAGCGTAAAGATGTCACCCGGAAGAGATCAATTAGGGTAAAGAAAGAGGAATTTGCGGGGAGAGGACATCCCTCCGAAAGGAGGGATGCAGGCGGGATTAGCGCAACTCGGCGCGGACGCGCTCAAGATCTTCCGGCGTATCAACGCCCGTTCCCGGTACTTCGCGGGCAACGGCAACGTGGATTTTTTCGCCATACCAGAGCACGCGAAGCTGCTCCAGCATTTCGATATGCTCCAGCGGGCTCGGCGCCCAGGCTACATAGCGGCGAATAAAGCCGGCGCGATAGCCGTAGATCCCAATATGACGCAGGAAAGAATCACCGATGGTCTCTTTAGAGAGCGCAAAGCGATCGCGATCCCACGGAATCGTAGCGCGGGAGAAATAGAGCGCATAGCCTTCGGCATCCATCACCACCTTCACCGCATTCGGATTGAATACCTCTTCAGCGTGGTGAATAGGCACCGCGAGCGTCGCCATACCGACCTGACGCTGCGCCAGGTTTTCCGCCACCTGACGGATAATAACGGCCGGGATCATCGGCTCGTCGCCCTGCACGTTTACGATGACCGTATCGTCACTGAAACCACATTTCTCAACCACTTCAGCCAGACGCTCGGTGCCGGACTGGTGATCGGCGCGGGTCATGCACACCTCACCGCCTGCGGCCTCAACCGCACGGGCGACATCAGGATGATCGGTTGCAACGATAATGCGGTCGGCACCGGACTCACGCGCCCGCTCAAGGACATGCACAATCATCGGCTTGCCGTTGATATCTACCAGCGGTTTACCCGGCAGACGCGTTGAGGCATAACGTGCAGGAATAATGACAACAAAACTCATGGTTTGCTCTCTTCTGCCACCAGGGAACGGGCTTCATTTTCCAGCAGTACCGGAATGCCGTCACGCAGCGGGAAGGCCAGACTGTCCAGCTTGCAGATCAGCTCCTGTTTGTCCTGGCTGTAGTAAAGTTTGCCGTTGCATACCGGGCAGGCAATAATTTCAAGTAAACGGTGATCCATAGTTCCTCCGTATGGGTAATCGCTAAAGCTTAACACATTCCCTTTTCAGGGCGTGCCTGTTTCCCAGCCACTTCGACAGGATGTGAATAACCCGTCAGGTACCCGGCCAAGCGTTACGTCGCGAGCCTCCTGCCAGCGCGCGAACTCGCTAATGGCGGACGATAACCCTTTTTCCAGGCTCGCCGTGCCCCTGATGCCTTCTTGCAGATAAAGGGCAATGACTTCAAGCGTGCCGGTCTTGCGGTGCATTTTGGCATCCATGCGCCCGACCAGTTGTCCCTTGTGCAGCAGCGGTAAAACAAAGTAGCCGTATTGCCGCTTTGGCGCCGGGGTATAGCATTCCAGCCGGTAGCTGAAGTCAAACAGCTGCTCGGCGCGTTTTCTGTCCCAAACCACCGGATCGAAAGGTGACAACACCGCGCTGTGGGTCGCCCGGAGTTTCCCCTCCAGAGCCTCGGGCAGCAGAGGGACAAGATCCGCATGCAGCCACATTTCTCCCAGCGTTTCCACCATAACGGGAATAACTCGCTGTTCACGCTGCCACATCTCCAGCAGAGGCTTCAGCGCAGGCTGACGGAGGCGGTAATAGTCTGCCAGCCATTGCGGACGGAAAATGCCCAGGCTGCGGGCGCTGTTCTCCAGCATGATGGCCTCGGCCACCTCCTGGGTAAGCAGATCCCGCTCGTCGTCCCAGTGAGGCATCACGCGATGCGTCAGATCATAAACGCGCTGAAAATTACGCCGTTCAATGACCATGACTTTGCCTGACGTGAACAACCCTTCAAGATGACGCTTGTGCGGCTTCCACTCCCACCATCCGCCTGCACCTTTGCGCGGATGTTCAAAATCGGCGGATCGAACGGGGCCGTTTTCCTGAATATGGCTGATAAGCTGCTCTATTTCAGCCTCATGCTCCTCCATCCACGCCTGCCGGTATTTCCATCCCATCTTTTCCGGAGCAAGCATACGGTGACGCACCAGGGCGAAATCGCTACGGGGCAGGAAGCAGGCTTCGTGAGCCCAGTACTCCATCAGCTCCCCTTTGGAGAGCGCCTCATCCAGCCACTGCGGAGGATAACTCCCCAGGCGGCTAAATAGCACCAGGTAAGGGCTACGGGCGATAATGTTAATGGTGTCGATTTGGAGCAGCGACATGCGCTGGACGGTAGAGAGGATATCGGCAGGCTGCGCGCGGCGACGGGGCTTTTTGAGCAGCCCCTGCGCGGCAAGGTGTAAATGACGTGCGGCTGAAAGCGAGAGTTGCGGTAAAGACATGCGTTTTCCTGTCAGTCAAAGCGCCACCAGAACCGCGTAAGCCTCTACTGCACCAACGCAATCAGTTCCTTAAGCAATTGTTCCGGCTGTTCGCCGCTGAGTTCAGCGTCAACCGGCAGATACCACCAGTTTTCTTTCGCAAAGGCACGGCATTTCACCGCATCTTTTTCGGTCATAATGAGCGTCTGGCCAGGCGCGGTAAGCGCCTCAACCTGCTCTGCCACCAGCGCCTGATGGTCAGCCAGCGGAACGCGTTTTTCCAGCCGGGCGCCACACTGTTCCAGCGTCGCGAAGAAGCGCGGCGGATGACCAATACCCGCCATTGCCACCAGCGAAGGCAGTTCTGCAACCGCCCGGCGTTCACCCGTCACCAGGTTGACCGCCATTCCCGGTAACAGACGCATAGGAATTTCACCCGCCTCGGCTTCACCGCCGTTAACAATCACCGCATCAACGGACTTCAGACGCGAAGCCCGTTCACGCATGGGGCCAGCGGGCAGCCACCAGCCGTTGCCGAAACGACGCACGCCGTCGATAACTACAATCTCTTTATCACGCGCCAGAGCGTAATGCTGCAGGCCGTCGTCAGTGATGATGATTTGTGCCGCGTGTTCAGCAAGCAGGGCCTGCACGGCGTCGCTGCGCACCGGGGAGACCGCAACCGGCGCACCGGTACGCTGGAAAATCAATACTGGCTCATCACCCGCTTCTGCGGTCGTGGTTTCCGCCGACAGCAGCAATGGGTAGTGCGCCGCTTTACCACCATACCCACGCGACACCACGCCGGGGCGGATGCCGCGTTTTTGCAACTGCTCCACCAGCCAGATCACCACTGGCGTTTTGCCGTTGCCGCCCGCCGTGAGGTTACCCACCACGACTACCGGAACCGGCGCGCGCCAGGCACGCTTGATCCCCAGACGGTAAAACAGGCGAATAATGCCGCTCACCAAACCGTACAGCCAGGAGAGCGGCAAAAGCAGCAGCCACAGCGGGGATTCACCGGACCAGATGCGTGCAATCATTCGCCGAACTGCATCTTATGAAGCTGGGCGTAAACGCCACGATGTTCCAGCAGATCGGCATGGCTTCCGCGTTCAACAATGATGCCGTCCTCAACCACGACGATCTCATCTGCCTGCTCAATAGTGGACAGACGGTGCGCAATCACCAGCGAAGTACGGTTCTTTTGCAGTTCATCCAGCGCCGACTGAATCGCGCGTTCAGATTCCGTATCCAGTGCAGAGGTTGCTTCGTCCAGGATCAGTATCGGGCTATCGCGCAGCAGCGCGCGCGCAATGGCGATACGCTGGCGCTGACCGCCGGAGAGCAGTACCCCGTTTTCACCGATTATCGTGTCCAGACCGTTATCCATCTTGTTGATAAAGTCCATTGCATACGCCATACGCGCGGCGTTCTCAATCTGCTCGCGGCTGTACTCGTCAGTGCGTGCATAAGCAATGTTGTTGGCAACCGTATCGTTGAAGAGATGCACGTTCTGAGAAACCAGCGCAACCTGGTTACGCAGCGACTGCAGGGTGTACTCCCGCAGGTCGTGACCATCCAGCAGGATCTCACCTTCGTTAATATCGTAGAAACGAGTGATGAGGCTCGCAATGGTGGATTTACCGGAGCCGGAGCGGCCTACCAGCGCAACGGTTTTACCTGCCGGAATCGTCAGGTTGATATTGCGCAGAGCCGGCGTTTCGCGGCCTGGATAGGTGAAGGTCACGTTGCGGAACTCCACGTCGCCACGGGCGCGCTCTACCTCGCGTGTACCTTCGTCTTTTTCCTGTTCAGAATCCAGAATGCTGAACAGCGTCTGGCAGGCGGCCATCCCGCGCTGGAACTGGGCGTTCACGTTGGTCAGGGATTTCAGCGGGCGCATCAGGGCAATCATCGAGGAGAAGACTACGGTGATAGTACCCGCCGTCAGCGTCTCCATTACGCTCGGGAAGCTTGCCGCATAAAGAACGAACGCCAGCGCCAGTGAGGCAATCAGCTGAATGATCGGGTCAGAGATGGAAGAGGCCGAGACCATCTTCATCCCCTGCAGACGCATTTTGTTGCTGACTTTGTCAAAGCGTTTGGTTTCAACTTCCTGACCGCCGAAGATCAACACTTCTTTGTGCCCTTTCAGCATCTGTTCTGCGCTGGTCGTCACCTGCCCCATGGTATTCTGCATATTCTTACTGATATTGCGGAAGCGCTTTGAGACGACGCGGATAGCAATGGACACGACCGGTGCCAGCACGATAAGGATCAGCGACAGCTGCCAGCTGTAATAGAACATCATTGCAAACAGACCGATGATCGACGCTCCTTCGCGCACGACGGTAATCAGCGCGCTAGAAGAGGAGGAGGCAACCTGCTCTGAATCGTAGGTAATACGAGACAGCAGCGTCCCGGTGGATTGCTTGTCAAAGAATGAGACCGGCATGCCCATCATGTGGCTGAACAGACGACGGCGCATGGTCATAACCACTTTCCCGGAAACCCAGGAAATGCAGTAGCTGGAGATATAGCTGGTGATACCACGTAAGATCATCAGCCCGATAACCACCAGAGGCATCCATAGCAACACTGAGCGATCCGTTTTACCAAAACCGTCGTCCAGTAACGGTTTGAGGAGCGATAACATAAAAGTATCGCTGGCTGCGTTGAGGATTAACGCTACACCCGCCACGATCAGGCCTGCTTTAAAGGGTGCAATCATCGGCCAGAGTCGGCGGAAGGTTTGCCACGTGGAGAGATCTTTGTCGTTATGCATTCAAAAAACCAGCATTTGTTGAAATAGCCGCATATTCTACCCGTTATCTACGGGCGCGCCAAACCACTGATGATACCAGGGGGGTAAAAATTGATCCCGCACGCGCCGGATTTGCCAGCGATGGTGCGAAAATGTCACCGATATTTGCCCGGAATGGGGGGTATCGTGCCAGATATATCCCTCTTTTCGATAGCGCCGGACTACTTTAGCCGACGGGAATCGCCATGCGTTATAGCGGGCCGCTGAATCCAGAGCTATCTGTCCCTTAACCCGCTGTACCAGCGGCAATGACGACGAGGTATTGCTGCCGTGATGAGGTACCTGTATGAGGGTGGACGTCAGATGCTGCCAGTAATGGCTAAGCATAGCCTGTTCTGCCTGTGCTTCAATGTCTCCCGTCAGCAGAACGCTCTGCTCGCCGTCGTCAATTTTTACCACGCAGGAGTGATTGTTACCCTGAGCCGGATAATTTTCAGTGGGCCAGTGGACGGTGAACGTTAACCCCTGCCATTGCCATCTTTGCCCGCGAAAGCAGGGACGATGCCCAGTCTGGTGCAACGGACTTCTTACCCACATTTCGGGCCATGTTTTTTGCAGCGATACAAGGCCTCCCGCATGGTCGAGATGCTCATGGCTCAGAATAACGCCTTCCGGCTGCAGATGATGCCAGCGCAGCCATGGAATAATTAACCGCTGTGCACTATCCCCGCCCGGCCAGGCAAGCCCGGTATCGTAAAGAATGGCTTTTCCCTGTCGTTCAATAACCATTGCCAGTCCCTGCCCCACGTCCAGCATATGGAGCGTCCAGGCGTCGCTTTTCGCCGTCCGCCAGAGGGGAGAAGCCAGCAAGACACTTCCCGCCAGACAAACGGCAGGAACGGTTTTCCAGGCACGGAAACGCCAGCCGATGAGGATAAGCCACGGCAGTAACGTCATGTACTGCCAGCGCTGGTCCACACTCTGCCAGCCGTCTGGCAGGCGCATCAGCAACCAGAACAACCCGGCAAGCGTCTTATCGGCTGCATACCAGATGCCGCTTTCCAGCCCCTCCAGCGGCAGCAGATGGAGCAGCATGCCGAGTAAAATCAGCGGTACGCAGACAAACGTCACCAACGGCACGGCAAAGAAATTGGCGATCAACGATGAAATGCTAAAGCCATGGAAAATCAGAACCTGTAGCGGCATGAGAAGTAACAGCATGCCGACCTGCAGATAGACCAGGTTCAGCAGCGGACGTATCCGGCGAGCCCACTGCCAGTGAGGAAGCGGCAACCACTGAAACCAGAAAATCAGCGCGGCGACGGCAAATGCAGACAAAAGCAGACTCTGCGAAAGTATGGCTAAGGGATCGCTTATCAGGATCGTCGCGACACAGCAGATCCACACCTGCCATGGAGACCATTGCCGGGAACCGATCCGCAGCGCCGCCAGTACAGCAAGTGCGATGACCGTGCGTAGCGCGGGCGGTTGCAGACCGGTCAGCCAGGCGTAGAAAGCAGCAAAGAATAACCCCGCCAGCAGAGGCATTTGCCAGTTGACCCGATGGCAAGGTAATAAAAACTGAAGCCCGCGTACAAGAAACCAGACGATGGAGGCCGCCAGCGCGATATGCAGACCCGAAATCGCCATCAGATGCAGCGTGCCGGTTTCACGCATCAGGTCTTTTACTTCCCTGGGGACATCCAGACGTTCTCCCATGCCCAGCCCGAGGATAACCGCGCCCCAGCGATAAACTGAAAGTCGGTTTTGCAGCGATGTCAGGTATTGCGCTCGCAGGCTGCAGCGTCCATCGATGAGTTCTGCATGGGTAAAACGCCCACTTAGCGTTTGATGGCGGGCAATAGCGCTGCGCTGGGGGTCATACCCTCCGTCGTTCAGTTCGCCGTGTACAGGCCTGAGCCGGAGCGTCATCGCCCAGCGCTGACCGGCACACGCTTTCTGCGGCAGATAATGACCATAAAGCGTTACGCCTGTTGACGCCCACCAGCGCTGGCCATCAACGGTGAGTATTTTTCCCTGATGCACAGTGGCACCATCAGTCGCGGCGATCTCCACCTCGGCCTGTACGGCACCTGCGGTTAAATGCTGCATCGGCCAGACGCTCTCTTGCGCGGCCAGAATGCCCCACACGCAAAATAACAGCGTCATCCCCACATACTTCAGCCGTACGTTTTGGCGTGCGGCCAGTGCAACTGCGCCAGCCATCATTATCCAGATGGTGTAACGCGATGGCAGTTCAGGTAACCAGAGTAACGGGGCTATCGCCAGAATGGCGCAGATACCTAAAGCGGGAATTCCCATTGCTACCTCCCTGTTTCTGGGCGGCAGTATGCGGGCAGATAGAGCGGGGTGTCAGGCGTGAAAAATGCAATCTACAGCAAGCGCTGCAAGGTTTTTAGCGCGTTGCAGAAAACGCAACTTAAAATGCGAGACACCTTCAGAATGAAAGTGACGGAGACAAAAAAAGCACCCGCAGGTGCTTTCTTTCGAACCCAGTTTAACCGGCTGGCTAAACTCAGTTGCCGTAAATATTGGCGCGATCGCGCAGTTCTTTACCCGGCTTAAAGTGTGGAACGTACTTCCCTTCCAGCTCGACTTTATCACCAGTTTTCGGGTTACGCCCGGTACGTGGAGCACGATAGTGCAGAGAAAAACTACCGAAACCGCGGATTTCAATGCGCTCGCCCTGGGCAAGAGTGGAGGCCATATGCTCCAGCATCTCTTTTACGGCATCTTCCACTGCCTTGGCAGGGATATGCGGTTGCTGACTGGCAAGTCTTTCAATCAATTCTGACTTGGTCATGATTCCTCCGGTTCCTTTCAAACCAATTAGCTGAACAGCTCATTAAACAAGGGCGGCCGTAGCCGCCCTTTGTTATTGATTACAGGACGAATCCTGCAATCTGTCAAGTCTGCTCATCACCCTTCGCGCTGTAAATGCGTTACAGCTCAAATGATGCTGAGAACCTGATATTACTCGCCTTTAGCTGCTTTGAAAGCTTCAGCCATTGCGTTGTTAGAGAAGTTTGCATCTTCCTGTTTGTTAACAGTTGCGATTGCATCTTTCTCATCAGCTTCGTCTTTAGCACGAACAGACAGGCTGATTGCACGGTTCTTACGGTCAACACCGGTGAACTTAGCTTCAACGTCGTCGCCTACGTTCAGAACCAGAGTGGCATCTTCAACGCGGTCACGTGAAGCTTCAGAAGCGCGCAGGTAACCTTCAACGCCGTCAGCCAGTTCTACGGTTGCGCCTTTAGCGTCAACTGCAGTCACTTTACCGTTTACGATTGCGCCTTTCTTGTTCAGTGCAACCCAGTTGTTGAACGGATCTTCTGCGAGCTGTTTAACGCCCAGGGAGATACGCTCACGCTCTGCGTCAACCTGCAGAACAACTGCAGCGATTTCGTCGCCTTTTTTGTATTCACGAACTGCTTCTTCGCCTGCAACGTTCCAGGAGATGTCAGACAGGTGAACCAGGCCATCGATGCCGCCGTCCAGGCCGATGAAGATACCGAAGTCAGTGATAGACTTGATTTTACCTTCAACACGGTCGCCCTTGTTGTGGGTTTCCGCGAACTGCTGCCATGGGTTGTTTTTGCACTGCTTCAGGCCCAGGGAGATACGACGACGTTCTTCGTCGATATCCAGAACCATCACTTCCACTACATCACCAACGTTAACAACTTTGGATGGGTGGATGTTTTTGTTGGTCCAGTCCATTTCGGAAACGTGCACCAGGCCTTCAACGCCTTCTTCGATTTCAACGAAGCAGCCGTAGTCGGTCAGGTTGGTTACGCGACCAGTCAGTTTAGTACCTTCTGGGTAACGCTTAGCGATAGCTACCCATGGATCTTCGCCCAGCTGTTTCAGGCCGAGGGATACACGAGTACGCTCGCGGTCGAACTTCAGCACTTTAACAGTGATTTCGTCGCCCACGTTCACGATTTCGCTTGGGTGCTTAACGCGTTTCCACGCCATGTCGGTGATGTGCAGCAGGCCATCAACGCCGCCCAGGTCAACGAATGCGCCGTAGTCAGTGAGGTTCTTAACGATACCTTTGACTTCCATGCCTTCCTGCAGGTTTTCCAGCAGCTGATCGCGTTCTGCGCTGTTTTCGGATTCGATAACGGCACGACGGGAAACAACAACGTTGTTACGCTTCTGGTCCAGCTTGATTACTTTGAACTCAAGCTCTTTGCCTTCGAGGTGCAGGGTGTCACGGACTGGACGAACGTCTACCAGTGAACCTGGCAGGAACGCACGAATACCATTCAGCTCAACAGTGAAGCCACCTTTAACTTTGCCGTTGATAACACCGACCACAGTTTCAGCTTCTTCGTAAGCTTTCTCCAGCGTGATCCATGCTTCGTGACGTTTAGCTTTCTCACGAGACAGCAGGGTTTCGCCGAAGCCGTCTTCTACTGCGTCCAGAGCAACGTCAACTTCGTCACCAACCTGGATTTCCAGCTCGCCCTGGGCGTTTTTGAACTGCTCAGCCGGAATGGCGGACTCAGATTTCAGACCGGCGTCAACCAGTACTACGTCTTTGTCGATAGCAACAACAACACCGCGAACGATGGAACCCGGACGGGTTTCGATTTCTTTTAAGGATTCTTCAAACAGTTGAGCAAAAGATTCAGTCATGTTTAATCTTCAGGTTAATATTAACGTCCACCTGGCTCCGTGCCGGATGGGGTTGTTTCACATACCCGCCGTCAATCCATTGCAGCGGGGGTACTGCTAAATCGGTCGCGATTACGCGAGTGCCAGTTTTTGGCGCGCATATTGTAGCGCTTTTTCAATCACTTGCTCAATAGTTAAACTGGTTGAATCCAGAACTAATGCATCTTCTGCAGGAACAAGCGGTGCGACGGCGCGGTTACGATCGCGGTCATCGCGCTCTTTTATCTCGGATAAAAGGCGATCAAAGTTAACACTAAACCCCTTTTCCTGCAACTGAAGCATACGGCGTTGAGCACGTTCTTCCGAAGAGGCGTCAAGGAAGATTTTTACTGGCGCATCAGGGAAGACCACGGTTCCCATGTCGCGTCCATCAGCGATCAGACCCGGGGCTTCACGAAACGCTCGCTGGCGACGCAGCAGCGCCTCACGAACGCGTGGGAAAGCCGCCACCTGGGAGGCCGCATTAGCGACTTCCTGCGTACGGATCTCGCCGCTCACGTCTTCCCCTTCCAGGATCACTTCCAGGTTGCCATCGGTAGAAACAAAACGCACATCCAGATGCGCAGCCAGCGGTACCAGCGCTTCTTCAGAGGCGACATCCACGTGATGATGCAGCGCAGCCAGCGCCAGCACGCGATAGATTGCTCCCGAATCTAAAAGATGCCATTGCAATGCTTCCGCCATCGCTTTGCACAGAGTACCTTTCCCTGCGCCACTCGGCCCATCAATGGTGATTACCGGGGCAACTGCCGTCATCTTTTTCTCCTTAAATAAGGCATACCGTTAACATGAACGCCGCGCATTATACGCGCCAACGTGCGCAACTGTTACCTTTGCGTGCAAATTACGGAATGATAGAAGCAGAGTGTAGAAGAAATGAGCGGGAAAGATCGTCAGGAAGCGTAAGGAAATGCCGCATCAGGTGATGCGGCAAGACTTCATCATGCCAGGGTGCTAATGCGCGCCAGCTGTTCGAAATAGTCCGGGAAGGTTTTCGCCGTACATTTCGGATCGAGAATGGTCACAGGGGTATCGGACAGCGCCACCAGCGAGAAACACATCGCCATACGGTGATCGTTATAGGTCCCGATTTCAGCAAAGTTCAGTTTTGCCGGAGGGGTAACGCGAATGTAATCTTCGCCCTCTTCTACCTCAGCGCCGACTTTACGCAGCTCGGTTGCCATCGCGAACAGGCGGTCCGTCTCTTTTACGCGCCAGTTATAAATGTTGCGCAGCGTGGTGGTGCCTTTGGCAAACAGCGCCGCCGTGGCAATGGTCATCGCCGCATCCGGGATATGGTTCATGTCCATGTCGATGGCGTTCAGCTCACCGTGGGTACAGGAGATGAAATCATCCCCCCAGGTGACAACCGCGCCCATTTTTTCCAGCACGTCAGCAAAACGAATATCGCCCTGCACGCTGTTGCGGCCAATGCCGGTCACTTTTACCGTACCGCCTTTAATCGCGCCAGCGGCAAGGAAATAGGATGCGGATGAAGCATCGCCTTCAACCAGGTAGTTGCCCGGCGACTGGTACTGCTGCGCCCCACGCACGACAAAGCGCTGATAAGACTGGTTTTCAACCTCAACGCCGAAGGTTTTCATCAGATGCAGCGTAATATCAATATACGGTTTGGAGACCAGCTCACCTTTAATCGTGATAACCGTATCCTGCGGGGCCAGCGGCGCGGTCATCAGCAGTGCCGTCAGGAACTGGCTGGAGACGCTGCCGTCAACCTCGACGGTACCGCCGGTAAAGCCCCCTCGCAGACGCAGTGGCGGGTAATTTTCCTGCTCCAGATACTCAATCTGCGCGCCGCCCTGACGCAGGGCATCTACCAGATGGCCGATCGGACGCTCCTTCATGCGCGGCTCGCCGGTCAGCACGATGTTATTGCTCCCGAGGCACAGGGCCGCCGCCAGCGGACGCATCGCGGTACCCGCGTTACCCAGAAACAGCTCAAGCTCGTCACTCGCCTGCAGCGCGCCGCCGTTGCCGGTCACTTCGCAGCGGGTGCGATCGTCAGAGAGTGTGTAATGAACGCCCAACGCTTTCAGCGCATTGAGCATATGGCGCACGTCATCGCTGTCCAGCAGGTTGGTGAGGACGGTGGTGCCGTTTGCCAGAGCTGCCAGCAGCAGAGCGCGGTTCGAGACACTTTTTGAACCAGGCAGATTGATGGTGCCATCTACCCGCGCGATAGGTTGTAACGTCAGGGATTCCATGAAAACTAAACTCTCAACTCAACATAATAAAAACCCCGCAGGGACGCTGCGGGGGTGAAAAACAGCAAATTAACCGTGACGACGTTCGAAGTCGATCATGAAATCGGTCAGGGCTTTAACGCCTTCCAGCGGCATGGCGTTATAAATGGAAGCACGCATCCCGCCCACCACACGATGGCCTTTCAGCGCGTGCAGACCCGCCGCGAACGACTCTTCCAGGAACACGCTGTCCAGGCTGCTGTCTGCCAGCTGGAACGGTACGTTCATGCGGGAACGGTTCGCTTTCGCCACATCGTTACGGTAGAAATCGCTCTTGTCGATCGTGCCGTACAGCAGTTCGGCTTTCTGCTGATTGATCTTGTCCATCTGCGCCACGCCGCCGTTTTGCTTCAGCCATTTGAAGACCAGGCCGGAGAGATACCAGGCAAACGTAGGTGGGGTGTTGAACATGGAGTCGTTGTCATTCAGGACGGTGTAATCCAGGATTGACGGGCAGGACTTATGGGCTTTCCCCAGCAGGTCTTCACGGACGATGACAATAGTCAGCCCAGCAGGACCGATGTTTTTCTGAGCACCTGCGTAAATGACGCCGTAGCGGCTGACGTCCAGCGGAGTGGACAGAATGGTTGAAGAGAAGTCCGCCGTCACAATGACATTGTCGCCAAAGTCTGGCTCTTCGTGAATGGCGATGCCGTCGATGGTTTCGTTCGGGCAGTAGTGGAGATACGCGGCGTTGTCAGACAGCTGCCACTCGCTCATCGGCTTCACGGCGCGCAGACCGTCAACGGTCACTTTGGCGTCGATAACGTTCGGCGTGCAGTATTTGTGCGCTTCTTTTAACGCACTGGCTGCCCAGTAGCCGGCATCGACATAATCAGCGGTGGTTTTGTCGCCCAGCAGATTGAGCGGGATGCCCGCAAACTGACCGCGTCCACCGCCATGGCAGAACAATACTTTGTAGTTCGAGGGAATGTTCAGCAGATCGCGAAAATCCTTTTCTGCCTCTTCCGCCACCTGAATAAACGCTTTACCACGGTGGCTGATTTCCATCACCGACGTACCCAGACCGTTCCAGTCACACAGCTCCTGTTGAGCCTGTTTGAGCACGTCTGCCGGTAACATTGCCGGACCTGAACTGAAATTAAAGACTTGAGCCATTTCCCCTCACCACGCTAAAAGCCATAAGTTATAACTGTGGATATCGGTTTTATCATTCAGTGACACGCGCCGCAATGTCTAAAACTTATGACCGGGGAAATGTGCCCTTCGTCACACAAAACAATCTGCCGCCTCGTCGTCACAAAACCGACAAAATCGCTGTCAGACGAGGCGTTTAGCCCGGCTAACCTTTGTCCATTCCGGATTTGCACAACGAGGGCATAATTGATGATCGCCCGCATGCATCCCCACAACATGACTACATTTTATACATGCATACTCCCCGGTTTCAGGTATCACCCTGAACCGTTCTACTAACATATCCGGCAGGATACACAGGCCGGGCTTAACGTCGTCGTCAGCATAGTAATAGACGCTGATTTGCCCATTGGTTTCCATGATCGCCAGCCGCACCTGTCCGAGCTGTTCAACGCTATTCAGGCGCAGCTCCATAAAGAACTCAAACTCGGTCATATTGGCGCTTTGCACATTTTCCCAGGCCAGTTGACCGTCCTCAACAATAACGACCGGTTTCCCTTCAAGCAGATCTTCCAGCTTTTCACTTTTTGACATCAGCCACATCACCAGCCGGTAAAGCAAGGCGAGGGAAACAAAAACGATAAACACCGGCACCATCGGCACGTCGTCATAAAACGCGACGTCCCCCGCCGCCGAGCCCAGCGTCAGGATGATCAGCACTTCAAACAGAGACATCTGACGAACGCCACGACGGCCAGTAATTTTGAGAAACAGGAAGACGAGTACGAAGGTATACAGGCTGCGCAGCGCCACTTCGCCCAGAAATTCAGGTGGAACTTTATCAAACGCCATCCGCTGGAGATCAAATGCTTTCATTTTTCTATGCCTTAACAGTCAGTTACTGCTACTAAGCATAGCCCAGCCATTTATTTTCGCCGGAGATAGCACCCGTCACGCAAAACCCGTATCATTGCGCGCTTTACGTACGATAAAAGTGAACGCCATGACTCAAACGTTTATCCCCGGCAAAGACGCCGCTCTGGAAGATTCCATCGCTCGCTTCCAGCAGAAACTGACCGACCTGGGCTTTAACATCGAAGAAGCCTCCTGGCTGAACCCGGTGCCTCACGTCTGGTCCGTGCACATTCGCGACAAAGACTGCGCGCTCTGCTTTACCAACGGTAAAGGTGCGACGAAAAAAGCGGCACTGGCCTCTGCGCTGGGTGAGTATTTTGAGCGTCTGTCCACCAACTATTTCTTCGCTGACTTCTGGCTGGGTGAAACCATCGCCAACGGCCCGTTCGTTCACTATCCGAACGAAAAATGGTTCCCGCTGACCGAAGACGATGAACTGCCGGAAGGCATTCTGGATGGCCGTCTGCGTGCCTTCTACGATCCGGAAAACGAACTGACCGCCAGCATGCTGATCGATCTGCAGTCTGGGAATGAAGAGCGTGGGATCTGCGCCCTGCCGTTCACCCGTCAGTCTGACGAGCAGACCGTCTATATCCCGATGAACATCGTCGGCAACCTGTATGTGTCCAACGGTATGTCCGCCGGTAATACCCGCAATGAAGCGCGCGTGCAGGGTCTCTCTGAAGTGTTCGAGCGTCATATCAAAAACCGCATTATTGCCGAATCCATCAGCCTGCCTGAAATTCCGGCGGACGTGCTGGCGCGCTACCCGGGCGTGGTGGAATCCATCGCCAAACTGGAAGCCGAAGGTTTCCCAATCTTTGCGTATGACGGCTCGCTGGGCGGTAAATATCCGGTTATCTGCGTCGTGCTGTTTAACCCGACTAACGGAACCTGCTTCGCCTCCTTCGGCGCGCATCCTGACTTCGGCGTGGCGCTGGAGCGTACCGTGACCGAGCTGCTGCAGGGCCGTAGCCTGAAAGATCTCGACGTATTCACCCCGCCAACGTTTGACGATGAAGAAGTGGCCGAGCACACCAACCTCGAAACCCACTTCATCGACTCCAGCGGTTTGATCTCCTGGGATATGTTCAAGCAGGACGCGAACTATCCGTTCGTGGACTGGAGCTTTGCCGGTACCACCGAAGAAGAGTTCGCTACATTGATGGCAATCTTCGACGCCGAAGATCAGGAAGTCTATATTGCCGACTACGAACACCTGGGCGTTTACGCGTGCCGCATCATCGTACCAGGCATGTCCGATATCTACCCGGCGGAAGATCTGTGGCTCGCAAACAACAGCATGGGCGCGCACCTGCGTGAAACCCTACTCTCCCTGCCGGGCAGCGAGTGGGAAAAAGAAGATTATCTCAACCTGATAGCCCAGCTGGACGATGAAGGCCACGATGACTTTACCCGCGTGCGCGAGTTGCTGGGTCTGGCGACCGGGAAAGACAACGGCTGGTATACGCTGCGCATCGGTGAACTGAAAGCGATGCTGGCCCTCGCGGGCGGCGATCTGGATCAGGCTCTGGCCTGGACAGAATGGACCATGGAGTTTAACCAGTCGGTCTTCTCCGCCGAGCGCACCAACTATTACCGCTGCCTGCAAACGCTGCTGCTGCTTGCGCAGGAAGACGATCGCGAGCCACTGCAGTACCTGAACGCTTTCGTACGTATGTACGGTGCTGAAGCGGTTGAAGCCGCCAGCGCGGCGCTGAGCGGTGAAGAGCCGTTCTACGGTCTGCAGGCGGTTGACAGCGATCTGAAAGCCTTCCCGGCGCATCAGTCTCTGCTGAAGGCCTATGAAAAGCTGCAGAAAGCAAAAGCCGCTTACTGGTCAAAATAAGCGCATATAACATTAACGGCAGTAGGCGTATTCAATCGTCTGGGCTATATTACGGGGCAATTTCATTGCCCCGTTTTTTATTCTCTTCGGCAATGATTGTTGATTGTAATAATAAAGTTAAACACGGGTAAATATAATAATATTTGCCTGGGCTTTATTGTTACTTTTTATGGTAAATACTCCATATTAATTAACTGTTTCGAAGGGGGCCGAACGAAAAAATTCAACTCTTTTCATAACTTTTAAAATTTATTTTTATACGGATAATCAAATACTTACTCCGCATTTGTTGTAAAACCATACATACTGCGGGCCTATAAGCCAGGCGAGATATGATCTATATCAATTTCTCTTCTATAATGCTTTGTTAGTATCTCGTCGCCGACTTAATAAAGAGAGAGTTAGTGTGAAAGCTGACAACCCTTTTGATCTTTTACTCCCCGCCGCGATGGCAAAAGTTGCCGAAGAAGCGGGTGTCTATAAAGCAACGAAACACCCGATGAAGACGTTCTATCTGGCGATCACCGCTGGTGTGTTCATCTCTATCGCTTTCGTCTTCTACATCACCGCCACCACCGGTACTGCCGGAATGCCTTTCGGCATGGCCAAACTGATTGGCGGCATTTGCTTCTCACTGGGTCTGATTCTCTGCGTCATTTGCGGCGCCGACCTCTTCACCTCAACGGTGCTGATTGTTGTGGCGAAAGCCAGCGGAAGAATTACCTGGGGTCAACTGGCGCGCAACTGGCTTAACGTCTACGTTGGTAACCTGATTGGCTGTCTGCTCTTTGTTCTGTTGATGTGGCTCTCTGGCGAGTATATGACCGCCAACGGTGGCTGGGGGCTTAATGTCCTGCAAACCGCTGACCACAAAATGCATCACACATTTATCGAAGCCGTTGCTCTCGGCATCCTCGCAAACCTGATGGTCTGCCTGGCGGTCTGGATGAGCTATTCTGGCCGTAGCCTGATGGATAAAGCCATGATTATGGTTCTGCCGGTTGCGATGTTTGTTGCCAGCGGCTTCGAGCACAGTATTGCGAATATGTTCATGATCCCGATGGGGATTGTTATCCGCAACTTTGCAAGCCCGGAGTTCTGGACCGCAGTTGGTTCATCCCCGGAAAGTTTCTCTCACCTGACTATTATGAATTTCATTACTGATAACCTGATCCCCGTCACTATCGGGAACATTATCGGTGGGGGTCTGTTAGTTGGGTTGACATACTGGGTCATTTACCTGCGTGGCGGCGACCATCATTAATGGTTGTCTCAGGCAGTAAATAAAAAATCCACTTAAGAAGGTAGGTGTTACATGTCCGAGCTTAATGAAAAGTTAGCCACAGCCTGGGAAGGTTTTGCGAAAGGTGACTGGCAGAATGAAGTCAACGTCCGTGACTTCATTCAGAAAAACTATACCCCGTATGAAGGTGACGAATCCTTCCTGGCTGGCGCAACTGACGCGACCACCAAGCTGTGGGACAGCGTAATGGAAGGCGTTAAACTGGAAAACCGCACTCACGCGCCAGTTGATTTTGACACCTCCGTTGCATCCACCATCACTTCTCACGATGCTGGCTACATCAACAAAGCCCTTGAGAAAATTGTTGGTCTGCAGACTGAAGCACCACTGAAACGCGCAATCATCCCGTTCGGTGGTATCAAAATGGTTGAAGGTTCCTGCAAAGCGTATAACCGCGAGCTGGACCCAATGCTGAAAAAAATCTTCACCGAATACCGCAAAACCCATAACCAGGGCGTATTCGATGTTTATACCAAAGACATTCTGAACTGCCGTAAATCTGGCGTTCTGACCGGTCTGCCAGATGCCTATGGCCGTGGCCGTATCATCGGTGACTACCGTCGCGTTGCGCTGTACGGTATCGACTTCCTGATGAAAGACAAATACGCGCAGTTCGTTTCCCTGCAGTCTGACCTGGAAAACGGCGTAAACCTGGAAGCGACTATCCGTCTGCGTGAAGAAATTGCTGAACAGCACCGCGCGCTGGGTCAGATCAAAGAGATGGCGGCTAAATACGGCTGCGATATCTCTGGTCCTGCGACCAACGCTCAGGAAGCTATTCAGTGGACCTACTTCGGCTACCTGGCCGCTGTTAAGTCTCAGAACGGTGCAGCAATGTCCTTCGGCCGCGTATCCACCTTCCTGGATGCGTACATCGAACGTGACCTGAAAGCAGGTAAAATCACCGAGCAAGACGCTCAGGAAATGATTGACCATCTGGTCATGAAACTGCGTATGGTTCGCTTCCTGCGTACCCCAGAATATGATGAGCTGTTCTCTGGTGACCCAATCTGGGCAACCGAATCAATCGGTGGTATGGGCGTTGACGGCCGTACGCTGGTTACCAAAAACAGCTTCCGCTTCCTGAACACCCTGTACACCATGGGTCCTTCTCCGGAGCCGAACATCACCGTTCTGTGGTCTGAAAAACTGCCTCTGAACTTCAAGAAATTCGCCGCTAAAGTGTCCATCGACACCTCTTCTCTGCAGTACGAGAACGATGACCTGATGCGTCCGGACTTCAACAACGACGACTACGCTATCGCTTGCTGCGTGAGCCCAATGGTTGTTGGTAAACAAATGCAGTTCTTCGGTGCGCGTGCAAACCTGGCGAAAACCATGCTGTACGCTATCAACGGCGGCGTTGATGAAAAACTGAAAATGCAGGTTGGTCCTAAGTCTGAGCCAATCAAAGGCGACGTGCTGAACTATGACGAAGTCATGGAGCGCATGGACCACTTCATGGACTGGCTGGCTAAGCAGTACGTGACCGCGCTGAACGTTATCCACTACATGCACGACAAGTACAGCTACGAAGCCTCTCTGATGGCGCTGCACGACCGTGACGTTATCCGCACCATGGCGTGTGGTATCGCAGGTCTGTCCGTTGCGGCTGACTCCCTGTCTGCAATCAAATACGCGAAAGTTAAACCAATTCGTGACGAAGACGGTCTGGCCGTAGACTTCGAAATCGAAGGCGAATACCCGCAGTTTGGTAACAACGACGCTCGCGTTGATGACATGGCGGTTGACCTGGTAGAACGTTTCATGAAGAAAATTCAGAAACTCACTACCTACCGTAACGCTATCCCGACTCAGTCTGTTCTGACCATCACCTCTAACGTTGTGTATGGTAAGAAAACCGGTAACACCCCAGACGGTCGTCGTGCTGGCGCGCCATTTGGCCCAGGTGCTAACCCAATGCACGGTCGTGACCAGAAAGGTGCTGTAGCTTCTCTGACCTCCGTTGCTAAACTGCCGTTTGCTTACGCGAAAGATGGTATCTCTTACACCTTCTCTATCGTGCCAAACGCGCTGGGTAAAGACGACGAAGTGCGTAAAACTAACCTCGCGGGTCTGATGGATGGTTACTTCCACCACGAAGCGTCCATCGAAGGTGGTCAGCACCTGAACGTGAACGTAATGAACCGTGAAATGCTGCTCGACGCGATGGAACATCCTGAGAAATATCCTCAACTGACCATCCGCGTATCTGGCTACGCAGTACGTTTTAACTCCCTGACGAAAGAACAGCAGCAGGACGTTATCACCCGTACTTTCACTCAGTCCATGTAAGTGGAATTGACTGAAATCACGCGTTAAAAAGCGTACAATAAAGGCTCCACGCAAGTGGGGCCTTTTTAACACCCTCGCTTCACCAGTCTCTTTTGTCCGCTATCTATACTTTATGGATAACAGCCAAAACAGACTCGACATAGCCTTTGAGCTGTGCAACTACACAGGCCCCCGGATGGGCCAAATTCGGAGATATCACCGCAATGTCAACTATTGGTCGCATTCACTCCTTTGAATCCTGTGGCACCGTCGATGGCCCGGGGATCCGCTTTATTACCTTTTTCCAGGGCTGCCTGATGCGCTGCCTGTACTGCCATAACCGCGACACCTGGGACACGCACGGCGGTAAAGAAGTCACCGTGGAAGATCTGATGAAAGAGGTGGTGACCTACCGCCACTTTATGAACGCATCCGGCGGTGGCGTGACCGCGTCCGGCGGTGAAGCTATTCTTCAGGCTGAGTTTGTCCGCGACTGGTTCCGCGCCTGCCATAAAGAAGGCATTCATACCTGTCTCGACACCAACGGCTTTGTGCGCCGCTACGATCCGGTCATTGATGAACTGCTCGACGTGACCGATCTGGTGATGCTCGATCTCAAACAGATGAACGATGAGATCCACCAGAATCTGGTTGGCGTTTCTAACCACCGTACGCTGGAGTTTGCCAAATACATCGCCGATAAAGGCATCAAAACCTGGATCCGCTACGTTGTTGTTCCCGGCTGGTCAGATGACGATGACTCCGCGCATCGCCTGGGTGAATTTACCCGCGACATGGGCAACGTCGAGAAAATTGAGCTTCTGCCCTATCACGAGCTGGGTAAACATAAATGGGTGGCTATGGGCGAAGAGTACAAGCTTGATGGCGTGAAGCCGCCGAAAAAAGAGACGATGGAACGCGTGAAAGGTATTCTTGAGCAGTACGGCCACAAGGTCATGTATTAAAGAGAAGGCCCGGTAAGAACCGGGCCTTTTTATATTCTATTTAAAGACGCCGTTAATTACGGAGGTCACAATCGCCGTACTCAGCGCAATTAAGACCAGGTCGTCCCCGACCACGCGCCATTCATAGCCCGGGTAGGAAGGAAGCTGGCCGAGCATAGAGGCTGGTACGGTCTTCTTCGCAATGCCCGGAGGAAGCGGTTTACCGCGTGCGAGGTTTTTCGCAATCCCCGGAGGCAGAGACTCATAGCCCGTTAAGCCATAATTCAGTGCCAGGTGGCGGGCATGATCGAAGCTCACGCGAGCGTCGACGTCATTACCCACATCTTTGCTGTTTTTGAAGCTCTTATCCGATTTTCCAGGGTTTTCCTTTCCGCTATTTTGCTTATTACCATGGTTACCGGAATTACCAGAATTCCCGTTACCATGATTGCCGCCATTACCTTGTCCGCCACTGTTTCCATGACCACCGCCATTCCCGTTTCCAGGATTAGCCATGACCGGAGCCGTTGCAAACGTTAAAGACAACACTACGGCAAGTGCGGTAGTGGAAAAACGACGTATAGACATGATTGTTGCCTTTTGTGGTAGAACTCATTTGAATTATCGCCAGGCGGGGAAAACAAACAATGCGTAAAAGTCTTATATGTGACGGGGACAAAAAAGCCTGTCATCGACAGGCTTTTATTTAATCAGGCGTGCGCCACAGGGGTTGGATGCTCGCCCGCTTTGCGCAGCAGCATCAGGAGATAAATAAACGACACGCTGGCAATCATGATAAACAGCAAATTGTCGGAATAATTCTGCATCAGCATCGCGGTAAATGTCGGTCCCAGCAGGCTACCGATGGTATAGCTTAATAATAGCGCCTGGTTCATTGCCACGAGCTGGTGATGTTCTACTTTCTCACAGGCCCACGCCATCGCGACCGGGTAAAGCGTGAATCCTGCGGCCCCGAGAATAAACAGTGCAGGCGCCATCGCGGCGTTGCTGAGCATCGCAAGGCATCCCATGATCACCACGAAGACCTGAACGCGCAGCACCAGCAGACGACCAAAACGGTCTGCCAGGCGGCCAATCGGCCATTGCCCCACAATACCCGCACTGACCATCACCGCCATCCAGAAACCAATTCCGGAATCGCTGACGCCCTGATGATTCAGGTAGAGCGGCATCAGGCCATAGAGCGAGCCCAGTACAATTCCCGAAATAATGCATCCGTTTACGCCCAGACGCGCCTGACGGAGTCTCAACATCGGCCAGACGTGGGTCGCTTCCTGATGTTCGCTGTTCTGGTTCACAATGCGCGTAAAGAGCAGCGGCAGGATCGCGGCCAGCACCATGCCGGTTACCCACGGCAGCACGCTCATCAGGTCGGTTGGCAGTTTGCTGACCATCAGTTGACCCAGAACGGTACCGACGTAGTAAACCATCATATAGGCCGCCAGAAGACGTCCGCGGTTGCGGGAGGTACCGCTACACATCAGCGCGCTTTCAACCACCACCCAAATCATCGCGCAGCCGACGCCGGCGATAAAGCGCCATGCCATCCAGCTCCAGAAGCCCACCATCAGACCCAGCCCGGCGCACCCGGCAGCGAAAATCAGCGAGGCCAGATAATAGCTGCGATTAAAGCCAAAACGCTTAATCAGGCTACCGGTTAATAATGTGCCCAACAGGTTCCCGGTGAAAAAGGACGAGCTGACCATACCCACCTGCCAGGTCGGTAAGTTTTCATGGGCGAGCCACAGCGGGACGAGCGTGTTTAACACGGCGATCGCCAGGGTCAACAGAAGCAGGCCACAGAGCAACAGGAGCACTGGCCGGGTATAGGTGGTCATGGATTAAAAACCGTGAGGAAGTTCAGATTTCGTGCGCATCATGCCACTGGCAAAAACAAAGTCAATCCACAGATTTAGCCGGCTCGCACAATATGTTCCCTGTCGATTTAAAAAACTTATCCTGCTAATGCAGCGCCTGCTATAGATATTAATTATGTATCTGTTTTTATTTATTAATGACCGAAATTAAAACAAAACGACAGTCGAAAAATTTCATGAATGAAAAAAAGAAAAGCCGGGCGCTATGTCCCGGCTTTTTATAACGAAAAATGAAATTAGCTGGCGATAGCCATACCGACCGTCATATGCAGGCCGTAAAACACACCGCGACCAATTAACTCCCCTGCCAGCACCAGCACAAAAGCCAGTGACAGGAGCGGCAGTGCAGGCTGATAACCTTTAAGCTGAGGGCCGATCCAGCACACCAGCGCAGCTGCCAGCAACACCACGCGCCAGGCCATCAGCGAACCGTAGTCCGGCACCAGCGCAGAAGCCTGCTGGATAGAGCTGTGAATGGTTGCCAGCTCGGCCCCCTGCATCAGGGCGACCATCGCGCTCACCACCAGCGCCAGCAGCGAAACGGCTGGCAGCAGACGCATTGCCCAACCGTTTACCCCCGCCACGCGCAGCAGCAGGTAGCCCAGCAGCGGCCCACCGATAAACATCGTCAGGAAGAAGCTCATCGGCGTCCAGAAGCTGTACCAGGTTGGAACGGTATCGATGGTGTTATAGACGCGCACCATCATCCACACGAACACCACGCCCAGTACCATGGTGACGATCAGCCACAGGCTGCGCAGGCCCGCAGGCAATTTTTTCAACGCAGCCAGCAGCCACCCCAGCCCGCCGACGGTAAAGAAGATTGCCCCGCTGGCAATTTCGTTACTGAGCGACGACGCCCCCACGCGGTTCAGGGAGTTGAACGCGCGCATCGGTGAGCCCAGGTGCAGCGTAGAGGCGATAAATCCAATCCCCATCAGCACCCACAGGCCAAACATGCTCAACACTAAACGCTGCTGCTGTTCGGCATTGAGGTTCCCTTTTAACAGCGCCAGCGCCAGAACAATGAAGCCGCCCACTACGCACTGCCCAAAGACCGTGAAGATCATCAGCGGCCATTCATGCCATCCACTTCCCATCTCACACCTCCTTCGGATTTGCCAGGTAGCCGGTGGTGTCACCCGTCGGACGGCTGTTGGCGTTAGGTTTAATGACAATACTCGGCTTGGTGAAGTGCGCGGACGGCAGCGGTGCCACAGCGGCAAGCTGACCGTGTTTCTGACGCAGCTCTTCTATCGGACCAAAATCCAGCGCGCGCAGCGGGCAGGACTCGACGCAGATTGGCTTTTTGCCTTCCGCTACGCGGCTGTGGCAGCCGTCGCACTTGGTCATATGTCCTTTGGCGGCGTTGTACTGCGGCGCGCCGTACGGGCACGCCATATGGCAGTAGCGACAGCCGATGCAGACATCTTCATCCACCACCACAAAACCGTCCTCCCGCTTGTGCATCGCCCCGCTTGGGCACACCTTAGTGCAGGCCGGATCTTCACAGTGGTTACAGGCAATCGACAGGTAATAGGCAAAGACGTTCTGATGCCAGACGCCGTTATCTTCCTGCCAGTCGCCCCCGGCGTATTCGTAAATACGGCGGAAGCTCACGTCCGGGGTGAGATCTTTATAATCTTTACAGGCCAGCTCGCAGGTTTTGCACCCGGTGCAACGGCTGGAATCAATGAAAAATCCATACTGGGTTGTCATCGGTTACTCCTTAAACCTTTTCAACCTGGACAAGGTTTGTGTGAGACGGGTTGCCTTTCGCCAGCGGCGACGGACGCTGCGTGGTCAGGACGTTAATACTGCCTGCCTGGTCGATGCGGTTGGCATCCGGGCTGTACCAGGCCCCTTCCCCCAGTGCCACTACGCCAGGCATCATGCGCGGTGTCACTTTGGCTTCAATGTGTACCTCGCCGCGACCGTTAAAGATACGCACGCGATCCCCGTTACGGATACCACGTGCTTTGGCATCCATCGGGTTGATCCACATCTCCTGGCGGCAGGCGGCCTTCAGTACGTCAACGTTACCGTAGGTGGAGTGCACGCGCGCCTTGTAGTGGAAACCGGTCAGCTGCAGCGGGAATTTCGCCGTCAGCGGATCGTTATAGTTTTCGAACCCCGGCGTGTAGATCGGCAGCGGATCGATAACATCTCCTTCCGGCAGCTCCCAGGTAGACGCGATTTTTGCCAGCGCTTCGGAGTAGATTTCGATTTTGCCCGACGGCGTGGTCAGCGGATTCGCCTGCGGATCTTCACGGAACGCTTTATACGCCACGTGATGCCCTTCCGGGTCACGCTGCTTGTACATGCCCTGCTTGCGGAAGGTGTCGAAGTCCGGCAAATCGGGAATTGCTTTACGAGAGAGCTCGTGCAGATGGCGCATCCACCCTTCCTGAGTACGCCCTTCGGTAAACTGCTGTTCGACGCCCAATCGCTTCGCCAGTTCGGAGGTCATCTCATAGATGGTTTTGCACTCGAAGCGCGGTTTGATGGCCTGGTCGGTAAAGATCACGTAGGACATGTTGCCGCAGGAAGCGTCCAGCGCGAAATCCATCTGCTCAGACGCGGTGCAGTCCGGCAGCAGAATATCGGCATATTTTGCCGAGGAGGTCATGTGGCAGTCGATCACCACAATCATCTCGCACTTCTTGTCGTCCTGCAGAATTTCATGGGTGCGGTTGATTTCCGAGTGCTGGTTGATAAGGCAGTTGCCGGCGTAGTTCCAGATCATCTTGATCGGCACATCCAGCTTGTCTTTGCCCCGAACGCCGTCGCGCAGCGCGGTCATTTCCGGGCCGCGCTCGATCGCGTCAGTCCACATAAACATGGAGATGCTGGTCTGAACCGGGTTATCCAGCGTCGGCATCCGCTCAAACGGCACTTCATAAGAACCTTCGCGCGCGCCGGTGTTACCGCCATGAACGCCGACGTTGCCGGTCAGAATTGAAAGCATGGAGATAGCGCGGGTGGCGATTTCACCATTCGCATGACGCTGCGGTCCCCAGCCCTGGCTGATGTAGGCCGGTTTAGCTGAACCTATCTCACGCGCCAGCTGAACAATGCGCTCGACCGGAATACCGGTGATGGTGGAGGCCCACTCCGGCGTTTTCGCTACGCCGTCGCTGCCCTGGCCGAGAATATATGCCTTGTAGTGACCATTGGCAGGGGCACTGGCTGGCAGCGTTTTCTCGTCATAACCGACGCAGTATTTATCAAGGAACGGCTGATCGACGAGGTTTTCAGTAATCATCACCCACGCCAGCGCGGAAACCAGTGCTGCATCGGTACCGGGACGAATGGGGATCCACTCATCTTCGCGCCCGGCACCGGTGTCGGTATAGCGCGGATCGATAATGATCATGCGGGCATTGGATTTGGCGCGAGCCTGTTCGAGGTAGTACGTCACCCCGCCGCCGCTCATGCGGGTTTCGCCCGGGTTGTTACCGAACAGGACGACCAGCTTACTGTTTTCGATATCGGACGGGCTGTTGCCGTCGGCCCAGCCGCCATAGGTATAGTTCAGACCTGCGGCAATCTGTGCGGAAGAGTAGTCGCCGTAGTGGTTGAGATAACCGCCGCAGCAGTTCATCAGACGCGCGACCAGCGTTTTACCCGGTGGCCAGGAGCGGGTCAGCGTGCCGCCCAGCGTCCCGGTGCCATAGTTCAGGTAGATGGACTCGTTGCCGTACTCTTTGATCAGGCGCTGCATGTTGGTGGCGATAATGTCGTAGGCTTCGTCCCAGCTAATGCGCTCAAACTTCCCTTCCCCACGCTTACCGACACGCTTCATTGGGTATTTCAGACGATCCGGGTTGTAGACGCGGCGACGCATGGAGCGACCGCGCAGGCAGGCGCGAACCTGGTGTAACCCTTCGTAGTTATCGTCCCCGGTGTTGTCGGTTTCGACATACTTAATTTCGCCATCCACCACATGCATACGCAGCGGACAACGGCTACCGCAGTTTACGGTACACGCACTCCACACCACTTTTTCCGGAGCTGCGGCTGCGGATAGTGCGTCCGCCGCCGACGCCAGCCGGGTAAAAGGGAGCGTGAAGGCGCTGCTGGCTACAGCCAGGCCGCCTATTGCCGTGGTTTTCATCAACCCACGGCGAGTGACCTCGGCAGCCATTAACGCTTCAGGCGCTTTGATTTTCATAGAGACTCACTTTGGTTGCTCACAAAGAAAAAAGAGGCGGCACGAACCGCTATATAGTTTTGTAAATAACGAATTTCTTCGTTATCAGCGTCTTATGCTGACTTTCATTCGGAGGAGTATTACTACTTTAGAGGGAGGGGGTATTGCGTCGTGTCAATTCAGAGGCATAAAAAAAGCGCCCGAAGGCGCTTTTTTGTTGTGAGGCAAAGAATTAGCCGATGTACTGCTGGCCTTTCATGTATGGACGCAGCACTTCAGGGATCTCGATGCGGCCATCTGCCTGCTGGTAGTTTTCCAGCACGGCAACCAGCGTACGGCCAACAGCCAGACCAGAACCGTTCAGGGTATGCACCAGACGGGTTTTCTTGTCAGATTTGCTGCGGCAGCGTGCCTGCATGCGGCGCGCCTGGAAATCCCAGACGTTAGAGCAGGAGGAGATTTCACGGTAGGTGTTCTGTGCAGGCACCCAGACTTCCAGGTCGAAGGTTTTGCAGGCACCAAAGCCCATGTCACCGGTGCACAGCGCCATGCGGCGATACGGCAGGCCCAGCAGCTCCAGCACTTTTTCCGCATGGCCAGTCATCTCTTCCAGCGCGTCCATGGATTCTTCCGGACGGACGATCTGCACCATCTCGACTTTGTCGAACTGGTGCATACGGATCAGACCACGGGTGTCGCGACCGTAAGAACCGGCTTCTGAACGGAAGCACGGAGAGTGTGCCGTCAGCTTGATTGGCAGATCGTCTTCGTCAATGATCTCATCACGCACGAGGTTGGTCAGCGGCACTTCCGCGGTTGGGATCAGCGCATAGTTGCTGCTGTCTGCTTCTTCATCCAGCGGACGGGTATGGAACAGATCGCCGGCAAATTTCGGCAGCTGGCCCGTACCGTACAGCGTATCGTGGTTAACCAGATACGGAACATAGGTTTCGCTGTAGCCGTGCTGCTCGGTGTGCAGATCCAGCATGAACTGCGCCAGGGCACGGTGCAGATGGGCAATTTGACCTTTCATTACTACGAAGCGAGAGCCGGTCAGCTTAACCGCAGCGGCAAAGTCCAGGCCCGCGTGCATTTCGCCCAGCGTCACGTGATCGCGCACTTCGAAGTCAAACTCGCGAGGCGTACCCCAGCGCTTCACTTCAACGTTGTCGTTCTCGTCTTTGCCGACAGGCACGCTGTCGTCAGGAATGTTCGGGATAGCCAGAGCGATGTCACGAATTTCGGCCTGAAGAACGTCCAGCTCCGCTTTCGCCTGATCCAGCTCTTCACCCAGCTTGTTCACTTCCAGGCGTAATGGCTCAATATCTTCCCCGCGCGCTTTCGCCTGGCCAATGGATTTCGATCGAGAGTTACGCTCTGCCTGCAGATTTTCAGTTTGTACCTGCAGTACTTTACGACGCTCTTCAAGAGCGCGCAGCTTATCTACATCCAGCTTAAAGCCCCGGCGTGCCAGTTTTTCAGCGACTGCGTCTGGCTCATTACGCAGCAGATTGGGATCGAGCATGCTTATCCTGTGCTTATCGAATTAAAATAGGAAATGTGACCACAGCCTGCGGTCACAAGGATACAATTGCCAACATTACCGCAACGATTGAACTAACGGTAGCGTTTTATAGGGCTATTTTGATCCTGTCCGGCGAGCCAGGTGAGCTTTTCACCAATCTTGCCTTCAAGACCTCTGTTTGTGGGATGATAATAGCGCGTTTGTGCCATCTCCTGCGGGAAATATTCCTCCCCGGCGGCGTAGGCGTTAGGCTCATCATGGGCGTAGCGATACTCCTGCCCGTAACCCATCTCTTTCATCAGTTTGGTTGGCGCATTGCGCAGATGAACCGGCACATCGTAGTCCGGGCGCTCGCGCGCATCCGACATCGCCGCTTTGAACGCGGTATAGACCGCATTGCTTTTCGGCGCGCAGGCCAGATAGACAATCGCCTGCGCAATGGCGCGTTCGCCTTCCGCCGGGCCTACGCGGGTGAAGCAGTCCCAGGCTGAAAGCGCAACCTGCATGGCGCGCGGGTCGGCATTGCCAACATCTTCTGACGCAATCGCCAGACAGCGGCGCGCAACGTATAGCGGATCGCCACCTGCGGTAATGATACGTGCGTACCAGTAGAGCGCCGCATCCGGCGCGCTGCCGCGTACGGACTTATGCAGCGCCGAGATCAGGTCGTAGAAACGGTCGCCTTTATTATCGAAACGCGCGCTGCGCTCTCCGGCAATTTCCGTGAGCAGTTCAGGCTTCAATACGCGCTTGCCCGCATCGTCCACTTCGGCCATATCGGCCATCATTTCGAGCGTGTTCAGCGCGCGGCGCGCATCGCCGTTGACCAGCTCCGCAATCGCACGTCGCGTGTCGTCAGGCAGAACGATATCCTGCCCGCCGTAACCCCGCGCTTTGTCGTCCATTGCCTGGGTCAGAACCTTTTCGATATCTTCCGTGGTCAGGGATTTAAGCAGGTAGACGCGGGCGCGGGACAGCAGCGCCGAGTTGAGTTCAAACGACGGGTTTTCGGTGGTCGCGCCGATGAAAAAGATCGTCCCGTCCTCAATGTGCGGCAGGAAAGCATCCTGCTGGCTCTTGTTGAAGCGGTGGACTTCATCGACAAAGAGAATGGTGCGGCGTCCGGCATTGCGGTTTTGACGCGCGCGCTCGATCGCCTCGCGGATCTCCTTCACGCCAGACGTTACCGCCGAGATACGCTCAACGTCCGCGTTGGCATAGCGGGCGATCACTTCAGCGAGCGTGGTTTTTCCGGTGCCGGGCGGCCCCCAGAGGATCATGGAGTGCAGATGCCCCGCCTCAATAGCGCGCGGCAAGGGTTTCCCCGCAGCCAGCAGATGCTGCTGACCGATGTACTGCGCTAAATTTTCTGGCCGCATACGGGCGGCCAGAGGTTGAAACGCATTATCTGAAAAATCGAGCGACAGGTTGCTCACTCACGCCTCTTACTTATTGCGTTGGTCGTCCACCGTTACGCCCTGCGGCGGGGTAAAGGTGAATTTCGATGCGTCAACGGCGCCGTTTTGCTGAGACTTAAGCTGGTAGCTGCTGCGCTGATCGTCCTGCTCAACCGCGCCGAACTGATTAATGGTACCGTTGGTGCTTACGTTGATGGTGAACTGCTTCAGATTGCCGTTGCTGCCTTTCGGCGTCAGGACAAACTCATCACCGTTCTGTTTAATGTTGTACTGCTGCCAGTCGCTGGTCTGGTTGCGGGCGATCAGCATAAACGGCGTATTGCTGGTCGCGTCTTTCAGCCAGGTCGCAGTGGCCTGCTCAACAAACGGGTTGAAGAACCACAGGGTTTTACCGTCAGAAATCAGGATGCTCTCATCCGGCTGGGTCATGTGCCAGTTAAACAGATTGGGGCGTTTCACCCACAAATCACCCTGTCCTTCCTGCACCGCGTTGCCGCTGCCGTCCGTCACTTTTTGCGTGAAGCTGGCGTGGAAGCTGCTTACTTTATCCAGTCGGCTTTTAAGGTCGCTGGCTGCATCAGCCCAGACGCTGCTGGCTACAAAACTGGTGAGTAATGCACAGGCGATGGCGATTTTTTTCATTGTTATTCCTTAAAATACGTCTTCCCGAAATGGGGTTTCCGTTTCTATTCTGGACCTGCCCGAAGGCAGGCGACAGAAGAATATGCTTAATTTTTGCTGATTTACCCTTCTTTGCAATCGCTGAAGGTTAATCAAACGGCGGCGGAGCCAGCACCTCACGGTTACCGTTGTGCCCCTGCTCGCTCACAATGCCCTGCGCTTCCATCTGCTCGATGATGCGCGCCGCTCGGTTATAGCCGATGCGGAACTGACGCTGCACGCCAGAGATGGACGCTTTGCGTTTTTCAGTAACGAAATTAACCGCCTGGTCGAATAACGGATCCAGCTCTTCGCCGCCGTCAAAGCCACCACCGCCGCCTTCGCTTTCGCTGTCGGAGGTAATGCCGTCAACGTACTGCGGACGTCCGCGCGCCTTCCAGTCCTGCACCACGGCGTGTACTTCCTGGTCGCGAACAAACGCGCCGTGTACGCGCACCGGAGAGGTGGAGTTCGGGCCGGAGTACAGCATGTCACCCATTCCCAGCAGCGACTCAGCGCCGCCCTGGTCAAGAATGGTACGGGAGTCGATTTTGCTCGAAACGGTAAACGCAATACGGGTCGGAATATTCGCCTTAATCAGACCGGTGATAACGTCCACGGACGGACGCTGGGTCGCCAGCACCAGGTGAATACCTGCCGCACGCGCTTTCTGTGCCAGACGCGCGATCAGCTCTTCCACTTTCTTCCCGACGGTCATCATCAGGTCGGCGAATTCATCCACCAGCACGACGATATAAGGCAGTTTCTCCAGCACAGGATGCTGGGCATCCATGCTGTCACCCGGCTTCCAGTATGGGTCCGGAATTGGACGACCCATGCGCGCCGCCTCGGCGATCTTCTCGTTATAACCGGCCAGGTTACGCACGCCCAGCGCCGACATCAGCTTGTAGCGACGCTCCATTTCATTGACGCTCCAGCGCAGGGCGTTGGCGGCGTCCTTCATGTCGGTGACCACTTCCGTCAGCAGGTGCGGAATGCCTTCGTAGACCGACAGTTCGAGCATTTTCGGGTCGATCATGATGAAACGCACGTCTTCAGGCTGCGCTTTGTAGAGCATGCTAAGGATCATGGCGTTCACGCCGACCGATTTACCGGAACCGGTGGTACCCGCTACGAGCAGGTGAGGCATTTTAGCGAGGTCTGCCACTACCGGGTCGCCGGCGATATCTTTACCCAACACCACGGTCAGCGGAGATGGGTTATCGCGGAACTTGGTGTTATCCAGCACTTCACGCAGGTAAACGGTCTGACGTTTCTTGTTCGGCAGCTCAAGGCCAACGTACGGTTTACCCGGAATCACTTCCACCACACGTACCGCCACGGTCGACAGAGAACGCGCCAGGTCGCGGGAGAGGTTAGAAATACGCGCGGCTTTGACGCCCGGCGCCAGGTTCAGCTCGAAACGGGTGATCACCGGACCCGGCGAGTAGTTCACCACGTCCGCCTTGATGCGGAAGTCTGCCAGACGGGCTTCCACCAGACGGGCCATCTGCTCCAGGGCAAACGTATCAACCGGCTCGACTTCAGCCGGTGGCGGCGTCAACAAATCCAGCGACGGCAGCGGCGTGCTCGGACGCTGCAGCGGACGGCTATCACCGTTACGCATCAGCAGCGGGTGAATCAGGCTCTCCTGCGGCTGCGGTGCTGGCTGCTGGTACTGCGGCGGCTGCTGTTGTGGCTGCTGCGGTTGCGCATACGGCTGCTGAACAGGTTGCTGCGGCTGCGCGTAAGTCTGTGCCTGCGGCGCTGGCGGCTGACGCACAGGCTCTGCTTCAGGCATCACGCTTGGGGTGAACAGCGGCTCGCTCGGGCCATCATCCACCAGATCTTTCATCGGCGAAAACTCGAAATCCGATAATGAGAACGGGTTCGCACCAGCTGGCTGTTCACCTGAGTAACGCTGCTGCTGGGTTGCCGCAAACTGACGTGCTAATTCGGCTTCAGCCGCGTCATCTTCGTCTTCCAGCATCGGTTCATCATGCTGATAGTCTTCACCGTAGCGCTGATTCTGCTGCGCGGCGAACTGGCGCGCCAGCTCGTCCTGCTGCATTTCATCAGCATCATCTTCGTAGTCCGTCCCACGCGCTTTCTCTTCGGCCATCCGCTGGGAAGGCAGCTTGATCCCATAGGAGGCAAGCTCACGACGAGTTGGAACGCGGACGCGGTTAGGGCGAGGCAGTTGCGGACCAATTCCCTCTTTCACCTGTGGACGCGGCGCACCGCCCGTTGCCAGGCTAAAGACAGGTGCCGCCGCCGCTGCGGCTGCGGTAGCCTGCTTCACGCTTTCCGCTACGGGGGCAACAGCAGGCGTCGGGTCGACCGGTGGAACCGAAACCGACGGAGCTTTTGGAGCAGGTTCCTGCACCGGTTCAGGCACAGGCTGATACCATGCCGCCAACTGTTCGCGCTCACGAGCACGGCGTTCTTCAACTTCTTCAAAATAGTACATTGGCGGACGAGACGGTTTCACCTCTTCCACCACCTCAGGTTCAGGCTGAGGCTCGACATAAGGCTGCACAGGTTCAACCGGTTCAGCCACGTACTCCTGATAAGGCTGGGCCACAGGCTGCTCATAGTGCTGCTGTTCATACTCAGGTTGCGGCGGCTGATAAGGCTGCTGCCACTGCTCCTGCTGCACGGGGATGTAGCTCTCTGGTTCCGGCGCGATAACAGGCTCCGGCGTGTGGACACCCGGCGCGGTCTGCCAGGCAACCTGAGGCTGCTGAATAGCGGATTCCGGAGGCGGAACCGGCGCGGATGGCATCACGGCTTCGACAGGCGCGGCATACGCCTGTGATGCTGTCGTTGCGGCTGCGGCCGCGTCAACCGGCGCGGTAACGGTATGGCCGTTAAGCAGCGGATCGTATTCATCGAAATCACCCGGCATCGCCCGGTTGCCGGAGAAAAGCACATCATCAGGATCGACTGTACTACCCGCTGCGCGGTACTCCACCTGCTCGTCTTCATCCATACGCTTACCGGAGAAGAGCGCCGCATCGGTTTTACGTCCAAGCGGGTTGGCAAATTTTTCAGCAACGCGCTGGCGACGCGCCAGGGCACCGCGCAGAATACGGGCACGACGAGATTCACGACGTTGCACCGGCGCATCGTCTTCCTCTTCGTACTCATCTTCATATTCTTCTTCATCGACCCACGTGTCGTCGCGGCGGGTACGGTTGCTCGCGAAGGTCAGGATCGTAAGAATAAAGCTGCCGATCTTTTCGGCAATGCTCACCCATGACCAGCCGGTAAACAGCGTCAGCCCGGCCGCCCAGATGCAGAGCAGCGCCAGCGTGCCGCCGCTGCTGTGAAGCATCGGCTGTAGCGCAGAGCTCAGCAGGCTGCCAATCACCCCACCGGAGGCGAAGTACCAGATATCATCGGCATTAATCGCCGCCAGCCCGCAGGAGGTGAGGATCAGCGCCAGGGCGCCAATCAGGCGCAGGGAAACCGCAAAATAGTCGATGTAATCATCGTTCTGACGATGACGCCATGCAAACCAGCATCCGCCAATGATTATGACGGGAATGGTGTAGGCCATCACACCGAAAATGAAAAAGAGCGTGTCCGCAAGCCAGGCTCCGGGTACGCCGCCTAAATTATGGATAGGCTCATGCCACGCGGTTTGCGACCAGCTGGGATCGGAGGGGTTGAAACTGAGTAAGGCTGCCATCAGCCAGACGGCAAAAAGGGCAATAACGATCAGCAAAGCCTCGAGGAGACGACGTCCGCTGCTTAGCTTCGATAGTGTGACTTCTTTGTCTTCAGTGTATTCCTGGCTCAAGAAAGGCTCTCCAGGTATCAGGCATATCCTGCCTGTTTGCTAAAACGGACAACAGCGCCGGGGCTCCCCGGCACTGTTGCTGTATGGATTAACAGGAGTGTAATCAAACTACGCTGATTTTGCACCTGTTCCGTGTTAGCGCGTCTTAATAACCAGACGATTGCTCTGTTTGACCTCTTCCATCACCACATAGGTACGGGTGTCGTTCACGCCTGGCAGACGCAGCAGGGTTTCCCCCAGCAGCTTACGGTAGGCGGACATATCAGGCACACGGGTTTTCAACAGGTAGTCGAAATCACCGGACACCAGATGACACTCTTGAATTTCTTCAAGTTTTTGTACAGCGGCGTTAAATTGCTCAAACACATCCGGCGCACCACGATTCAGAGTAATCTCAACAAATACCAGAAGTGAGGCATCCAGATAATGCGGGTTCAGCAGAGCCGTATAGCCCTGAATAAAACCCTGTCTTTCCAGTCGGCGCACACGCTCAAGGCACGGCGTCGGGGAAAGTCCCACACGTTTTGAAAGCTCGACGTTGGAAATACGCCCATCCTTTTGCAATTCATTAAGAATGTTACGATCGATACGGTCGAGATCTTTGCCAGGGCGCTTCTTGCTATCTACCATTATTATTGTCTCTCTGTATTCCTTCCCTACTCCTGCCTGGACCCTGTGCACATCACTGTTCAGAGCCTGTACCCGTTAGTCATCACATCGCCTGGTTATGTATTAGACGCGATGCGGATTCGGGTTCTGTTGGTAAGAAGACCGCTGCCCGAAGGCTGTCACCGACATCACGTATGGCGTCTGTCCACGCCATGCGTAGATTTCACTGACACGGTAAAAATGGCATTTACGTGCATGCCTATGCGGCATACGGTTAACGCGGTTTTTTTTCTTCCTTGAATGTTTTCGCAAATGCGCAGGGGATTGTCAAAGCAAAACATCGTTTTTTAGTACAAGATGCCGGATATTCATTACGGGGGGGTATTAATCCTCATTTTACTGCTTTATAAACGAGCGGTTTTCAGTAGAAAACGTGATGTAACGGCACTGGATTCATCGGGCGCAGCTATTACATATATCGAAAGCAAAATCCCAGTGCTCTTTTTTTACGGCAACAAATTCCCTACAATCCAGCCCATTGCCTGCCAACAACAATGGGGATCTCATGGGCACGACCAAACACAGTAAGTTGTTAATCCTTGGTTCTGGACCTGCGGGATATACCGCGGCGGTCTATGCTGCACGCGCAAACCTGCAGCCGGTTCTGATCACCGGCATGGAAAAAGGCGGTCAGTTGACCACCACCACGGAAGTGGAAAACTGGCCGGGCGACCCGAACGATCTGACCGGGCCGCTGCTGATGGAACGCATGCACGAGCATGCCACCAAATTCGAAACCGAAATCCTGTTCGACCACATTAATAAAGTGGATTTGCAGAACCGTCCGTTCCGCCTGACGGGTGACAGCGGTGAATACACCTGCGATGCGCTGATCATTGCCACCGGCGCCTCTGCCCGCTATCTCGGCCTGCCGTCTGAAGAAGCGTTCAAAGGCCGCGGCGTCTCTGCCTGTGCGACCTGCGACGGTTTCTTCTACCGTAACCAGAAAGTCGCGGTTATCGGCGGCGGTAACACCGCGGTGGAAGAAGCGCTGTACCTGGCGAACATTGCCTCTGAGGTGCATCTGATCCACCGTCGTGACACCTTCCGCGCCGAGAAGATTCTCATTAAGCGCCTGATGGATAAAGTGGCGAGCGGCAACATCGTGCTGCACACCAACCGTACCCTGGAAGAAGTCACCGGCGATCAGATGGGCGTTGCGGGTCTGCGCATTCGTGATACCCAGAACACCGATAACGTCGAAACGCTGGAAGTGGCGGGCCTGTTTGTGGCAATCGGCCACAGCCCGAACACCGCGATCTTCGAAGGCCAGCTGGAGCTGGAAAACGGCTATATCAAAGTGCAGTCCGGCATTCACGGTAACGCGACCCAGACCAGCATCCCGGGCGTGTTCGCTGCCGGTGACGTGATGGACCATATTTATCGTCAGGCGATCACCTCTGCGGGCACCGGCTGTATGGCCGCGTTGGACGCTGAACGCTACCTCGACGGACTGGCTGAACAAGGTAAATAATCTTTACAAGTCAGTAACAAACGTAAATAAAGGCGGCCACAGGTCGCCTTTATTTTTGCTCGCGTGTAACATGCAGATGTCTAATTTCTTATAACGTCACCTGCAAAATACGCAATGGAAAAAAACCGTCAACAAGAGTTAACACGCTGGCTGAAACAGCAAAGCGTTATTTCCCGCCGCTGGCTTACGATCTCCCGTCTTCTGGGGTTCGTTAGCGGTCTGTTGATTGTTGCCCAGGCATGGCTGCTGGCCCGCATTCTTAATCACATGATCATGGAGAACATTCCCCGTGAAGCGCTCCTGCTGCCCTTTATTGTTCTGATCCTGGTTTTTGTCCTGCGCGCCTGGGTGGTGTGGCTGCGTGAACGTGTCGGCTTCCACGCCGGACAGCATATCCGCTACGAGATCCGTCGTCAGGTGCTCGACCGCCTGCAGGAAGCCGGGCCCGCATGGATCCAGGGTAAACCGGCCGGAAGCTGGGCGACGCTGATCCTTGAGCAGATCGACGATATGCACGATTACTACGCGCGCTATCTTCCGCAGATGGCGCTGGCGGTTTTTGTGCCGCTGTTGATTGTTATTGCCATCTTCCCGGTTAACTGGGTGGCGGCGCTGATCCTGCTGGGGACCGCCCCGCTGATCCCGCTGTTTATGGCGATGGTCGGCATGGGGGCGGCTGATGCCAACCGCCGCAACTTCCTGGCGCTGGGCCGGCTGAGCGGACATTTCCTCGATCGTCTGCGCGGGATGGAAACCCTGCGTATTTTTGGTCGCGGTGAAGCGGAAACCGAGAATATTCGCCTGGCATCACAGGACTTCCGCCAGCGCACGATGGAAGTGTTACGCCTGGCGTTCCTCTCGTCCGGCGTGCTGGAATTCTTTACCTCGCTGTCGATTGCCCTCGTGGCGGTTTATTTCGGTTTCTCCTATCTCGGCGCGCTGGATTTCGGCCACTACGGCACGGCGGTGACCCTCTCTGCCGGTTTCCTCGCGCTCATCCTGGCTCCGGAGTTTTTCCAGCCGCTTCGCGACCTGGGGACCTTCTATCATGCCAAAGCGCAGGCCGTTGGCGCGGCCGACAGCCTGAAAACCTTCCTGGAGACGCCGCTGGCGCACCCGGAGCGCGGTGACGTGGCGCTGAACGCTAAAGAGCCGGTAACCGTCGACGCGAGCGATTTCTGCATTCTCTCGCCGGAAGGAAAAGTGCTGGCTGGCCCGCTGAACTTTAGCCTGCCCGCCGGAAAACGCGTGGTGCTGGTCGGCACCAGCGGTTCAGGGAAGAGTTCTCTGCTGAATGCGTTATCCGGTTTTATGGCCTACACCGGTTCGCTGCGGATAAACAAAACTGAACTGCGTAATCTCGATCCCGACGCCTGGCGTAAGCAGCTCAGTTGGGTCGGACAAAACCCGCAGCTTCCTGCTTCCACGCTGCGCGAAAACGTGCTCCTGGCACGCCCGGATGCTCGTGAAGATGAACTGCAGTCCGTTCTCGACCGCGCGTGGGTCAGTGAATTTCTGCCGCTGCTCCCGCAGGGTGTCGATACCGTGGTAGGCGATCAGTCTGCCGGGCTGTCTGTCGGCCAGGCACAGCGCGTGGCCGTCGCCCGTGCGCTGCTGAACCCGTGCCAGCTGATGCTGCTGGATGAGCCTGCTGCCAGCCTGGATTCACACAGTGAACAGCGCGTCATGGCGGCCCTGAGCGCCGCTTCCCTGCAGCAAACCACCCTGATGGTTACCCATCAGCTGGAAGGCATTGCTGACTGGGATGAGATCTGGGTGATGGAAAACGGACATATTATTGAGCAAGGCAATTACGCCGCTCTTGTTGCCGCGCAGGGGCCGTTCGCCGCCCTGCTGGCGAACCGTCAGGAGGACATCTGATGCGTGCTCTGCTGCCTTATCTTGCGCTCTATAAACGCCACAAGTGGATGCTGACGCTGGGGATCGTGCTGGCGATTGTCACGCTGCTCGCCAGCATCGGCCTGCTCACGCTTTCCGGCTGGTTCCTGTCGGCCTCCGCCGTAGCCGGGTTCGCCGGATTATACAGCTTCAACTATATGCTGCCGGCGGCAGGCGTGCGGGGTACCGCCATTACCCGTACTGCCGGACGCTATTTCGAGCGGCTGGTCAGCCACGACGCGACGTTCCGCGTCCTGCAGCACCTGCGCATTTACACCTTCAGTAAACTGCTTCCCCTCTCCCCTGGCGGGCTGGCGCGTTTTCGCCAGGGCGAATTACTGAACCGTGTCGTTGCGGATGTCGACACGCTGGACCACCTATACCTGCGGGTGATCTCCCCGATAGTGGGCGCGTTTGTGGTGATTGCGGTAGTTACGCTGGGGCTGTCCGTTCTGGATGTTCCCGTTGCGCTGACGCTGGGTGGAATTATGCTGCTGACGCTCATTATTCTGCCGCCGCTGTTTTATCGCGCCGGGAAATCCACCGGGGAAAACCTGACGCGGCTGCGCGGGGATTACCGCCAGCAGCTGACCTCCTGGCTTCAGGGCCAGGCAGAGCTAACCATTTTTGGTGCCAGCAAGCGCTACCGTGCCCGAATGGAAAGTACGGAGCTAAACTGGCATGAAGCCCAGCGCCGCCAGTCGGAACTGACGGCCTTCTCGCAGGCGCTGATGGTGTTAATCGGCGGCGTGGCGGTGATCGCCATGCTGTGGCTGGCATCCGGCGGGATTGGCGGTAATACCCAGCCAGGCCCTCTTATTGCCCTCTTTGTTTTCTGCGCGCTCGCCGCATTTGAGGCACTGGCCCCGGTGACGGGCGCTTTCCAGCATCTTGGACAGGTGATCGCCTCTGCCCTGCGCATCACCCAGATTGCCGAACAAAAGCCTGAAGTCACGTTCAGTGCCGGGCAAACCACCGTGCCTGAGCAGGTGGCGCTGACGCTTGATAACGTGACCTTCGCCTATGACAAACAGGCGCAGAACGCGCTGGAGGGTATCAACCTTTCCGTTAATGCAGGGCAGCGGATTGCGATCCTCGGCCGTACCGGCTGCGGTAAGTCGACGCTGCTGCAGCTGCTGACGCGCGCCTGGGATCCACAGCACGGTCAGATTCGTTTTAATAACACGTTGCTGACTGATTTCAGCGAGCAGGCCCTGCGCAAGACCGTGAGCGTTGTTCCACAGCGCGTGCATCTGTTTAGCGCCACCCTGCGCGATAACCTGCTGCTGGCCGCGCCAGAGGCTTCGGACGATGATCTTCGCGCCGTACTGGAGCAGGTCGGACTGCAAAAGCTGCTTGAGGACGAAGGACTGAACAGCTGGCTGGGAGAAGGCGGTCGTCAGCTTTCCGGCGGAGAGCTGCGCCGTCTGGCCATTGCACGCGCGCTGCTGCATGATGCACCTCTGATGCTGCTCGACGAACCTACAGAAGGGCTTGATGCGACAACCGAGAGTCAAATCCTTGATTTACTGGCAAACGTTATGGCAGGAAAAACCGTCCTGATGGTGACACACCGCCTGCGCGGGCTGGCAAGTTTTGATCGGATAATTGTGATGGACAATGGACACATTATTGAGCAAGGTAGTCACGCAGAGCTGTTGGCGAAACAGGGTCGCTACTACCAGTTCAAACAGCGTCTGTAGACTATATTTGTAGCGTCCTCACTCGCGTACTGGAGTTTTGCTGTCATGCGCCTGGTCCAGCTTTCTCGTCATAACATCGCGTTTCCTTCGCCGGAGGGAGCGCTGCGTGAGCCCAACGGGCTGCTGGCCCTTGGCGGTGACCTTAGCCCTGCGCGGCTATTAATGGCCTACCAGCGCGGCATCTTCCCGTGGTTTTCTCCCGGCGACCCGATTTTATGGTGGTCTCCCGACCCGCGCGCCGTGCTGTGGCCAGCGCAGTTCCATCTGAGCCGCAGCATGAAGCGTTTCCATGCTAAATCCCCATATCGCGTCACGCTGAATCACGCCTTTGGGCAGGTGATCGAAGGCTGTGCCGAAGATCGCCATGAAGGGACTTGGATCACCCGCGATATCGTCAACGCCTACCACCAGCTCCATGAGCTTGGCTACGCCCACTCCATTGAGGTTTGGGAAAAGGGGGAACTGGTTGGCGGCATGTACGGCGTGGCGCAAGGGACGCTGTTTTGCGGCGAATCGATGTTCTCCCGTGCGGTTAACGCCTCGAAAACCGCGCTGCTGGTCTTCTGCGAGGCCTTTGCCCAGCGCGGCGGACGCCTGATCGATTGTCAGGTGCTCAACGAGCACACGGCCTCTCTCGGTGCAGTTGACATCCCGCGACGACAGTATATCGAGCATCTGGACGCCTGCCGTCAGGAGAAGCTCCCGCGCGACTTCTGGATCCCCAGAACGCTCTTTATGCCCAATGCTTAAATGTTTTCCGCATATTTTTTGTGAGGGTGTTATAATTATGCCGCAGAGTAGCTTCTGCCTGTTGCCCCGCCGCCGTTTGGGACCCTCGCTTCAGATAACGTCCTGACGTTTATCCTGTCGTCTCCCCTTTACGAATGCGCTTCCTGTTCGGTTGTACCGTGACGCTTGGGCAATGCGCCGAAACTGTTTTGCTGCGTTTTAATCGCGCAATTCTTTACTTAATTGATGAATTTCGGCATTATCTTGCCGGTTCAAAACTTGGTAGTGATACCCCAGAGGATTAGATGGCCAAAGAAGACAATATTGAAATGCAGGGTACCGTACTTGATACGTTGCCTAATACCATGTTTCGCGTAGAGCTGGAAAACGGTCACGTGGTAACTGCGCACATCTCCGGTAAAATGCGCAAAAACTACATCCGCATTTTGACGGGCGACAAAGTGACTGTTGAACTGACCCCGTACGACCTGAGCAAAGGCCGCATTGTCTTCCGTAGTCGCTAATTTTTTCGCCTGTAATGGCAGATGAATATATAAAAGGTCGGGTTAATCCCGGCCTTTTTTATTTATGGCGTTAGTGTTGCTGCTTCGGAAGATGTATTGTCATCCATGGTTGTACAGGAGCGATTAAATCCCCCGCCATAGAATGAGCCATGTCATGAAGTAATCCCGTCAGGTGCGGCAGCATATCACGGTCCAAATGCGACACCAGCAGCACATGATTCAACGCCCGGCAGTAGTCACATTTCGTTTCTGTATCTTCAAGCAACCACTCTTTTTGTCGCGGTTGTTCCGCTTCTTCCTCAAATTCCACCACCTGAAAATCACGCATTGATTCTGTGAGGCCGGATTTCACCTCTTCCAGGTAGGCTCCGAGACAACGGCAAACGGGCTGCGTTTGCGGAAGTGATTTGCAATCCAGCAAGATCTCGGTGAGCAGTTTGCAGCGCTCTGCAAGGGTTGGGAGATCGGGGTTGAGAGAGAGTTCGGTGTAGAGTTGGGAGATAGACTGGTTTTCCATATTCATAATTTCCATATTAAGAGCTGAAAACTACCACCAGAAACGCCAACTTCAGGTGGCAGACTGAACCGGTTTGGCGTACCGACCATATGGAAAATCGGCGCTTCAAAAGAAGCCCCGGTTCAGCCCACCATATTTGAAGATACGGATTATACCGCAGCTAAAAAAAGAATGAACGAAACCAGTGACGTTGCGTTGAGCAACATCTTTCCATATGTGTGTAATCAGGACGCCAATCCCGGCACCTGATTTTGCAGGTGCGCCGCCATTTTATTACTGTGGATTTATCCAGCAACTAACTTCGAAAGAAACTGGAAAGCGCCTCGCAAAATTCCTCTGTGGCCTGAAGCCCTCACCCCAGCCCTCTCCCACAGGGAGAGGGAGAAAACAAAAAAAACGGCAACCGAAGTTGCCGTTTTGCTTTTACCTTTCAACTCAGTGAGCCGCTTCCGGCTTGTGCTTCGCCGCACTCTGGAAATCGTACGTCAGCTCGTTCTTCGCCTGATCCAGCGCCACGGTCACCTGACCGCCGTCCACCAGCGAGCCAAACAGAAGCTCGTTCGCCAGCGGTTTCTTCAGGTTGTCCTGAATCACGCGCGCCATCGGACGGGCCCCCATCGCGCGGTCGTAGCCTTTCTCGGCCAGCCAGTTGCGGGCCTCCTGGCTCACTTCCAGCGAGACGCCTTTCTGATCCAGCTGAACCTGCAGCTCGACGATGAACTTGTCCACCACCTGATGGATCACCTCGGTAGACAGGTGATCGAACCAGATAATGTTGTCCAGACGGTTACGGAACTCCGGCGTGAAGATCTTCTTGATCTCCTCAATCGCATCGGTGCTGTTATCCTGGTGGATCAGGCCGATGGATTTGCGCTCGGTTTCACGTACCCCGGCGTTAGTGGTCATCACCAGCACCACGTTGCGGAAGTCCGCCTTGCGCCCGTTGTTATCGGTCAGCGTCCCGTTGTCCATCACCTGCAACAGGATGTTGAACACGTCCGGGTGCGCTTTCTCGATTTCATCGAGCAGCAGGACCGCGTGCGGATGCTTGATCACCGCGTCAGTGAGCAGGCCGCCCTGGTCAAAGCCCACGTAGCCCGGAGGTGCACCAATCAAACGGCTGACGGTGTGACGCTCCATATACTCGGACATATCAAAGCGCAGCAGCTCAATGCCCAGCGCTTTGGAGAGCTGAACCGTCACCTCGGTTTTCCCCACGCCGGTCGGACCGGCAAACAGGAAGGAACCAACGGGCTTGTGGTCATGCCCCAGGCCGGCACGGGCCATCTTGATCGCTTCGGTTAAGGCCTCAATGGCTTTATCCTGACCAAAGACCAGCATTTTCAGGCGATTGCCGAGGGTGCGCAGCGTATCGCGATCGCTCTGAGAAACGCTCTTCTCAGGAATACGCGCGATGCGGGCGACCACGGACTCGATATCCGCCACGTTCACGGTTTTCTTACGCTTGCTGGCCGGCATCAGGCGCGCACGCGCCCCGGCCTCATCAATCACGTCAATCGCCTTATCCGGCAGGTGACGGTCGTTGATGTATTTCACCGCCAGCTCCACCGCCGCACGCACCGCTTTCGCGGTGTAACGCACGTCGTGGTGCGCTTCGTACTTGGTTTTCAGGCCGTTGATGATCTGCACCGTTTCGTCAACCGACGGCTCGGTGACGTCGATTTTCTGGAAACGACGCGCCAGCGCGCGATCTTTCTCAAAAATGTTGCTGAACTCCTGGTACGTCGTGGAGCCCATCACGCGGATCTTGCCGCTTGAAAGCAGCGGTTTGATCAGGTTTGCCGCATCCACCTGGCCACCGGAAGCCGCACCTGCGCCGATGATGGTGTGGATCTCATCGATAAACAGGATGCTGTTGGTGTCCTGCTCCAGCTGTTTCAACAGCGCTTTGAAGCGTTTTTCAAAATCACCGCGGTATTTAGTGCCCGCCAGCAGCGAGCCAATATCCAGCGAGTAGATGGTGCAGTCGGCAATCACTTCCGGCACGTCGCCCTGCACAATGCGCCAGGCAAGACCTTCGGCAATCGCCGTTTTACCCACGCCTGACTCGCCCACCAGCAGCGGATTGTTCTTGCGGCGACGGCACAGCACCTGAATCGCGCGCTCCAGCTCTTTATCGCGGCCAATCAGCGGGTCGATGCCGCCAACGCGAGCAAGCTGATTAAGGTTGGTGGTGAAGTTTTCCATACGATCCTCCCCGCCTGCTTGCTCTTCATTGTTATTGACCTGATTGCTGGAATCCGATGCCTGGTTAGGCTCGTCTTTGCGCGTTCCGTGAGAAATAAAGTTAACCACGTCAAGGCGGCTGACTTCGTGTTTGCGCAGCAGGTAGGCAGCCTGTGACTCCTGCTCGCTGAAGATGGCGACTAAGACGTTTGCGCCAGTCACTTCACTACGTCCGGAAGACTGGACGTGGAAAACCGCGCGCTGCAACACGCGCTGGAAGCTGAGCGTCGGCTGCGTGTCGCGCTCTTCTTCACTGGCTGGCAGCACCGGTGTGGTTTGTTCGATGAAGGCTTCGAGTTCCTGACGTAGCGCCACCAGATCCACGGAGCAGGCTTCCAGCGCTTCGCGGGCAGATGGGTTGCTAAGCAGTGCGAGCAGTAAATGCTCGACGGTCATAAACTCATGTCGGTGCTCACGCGCTCTGGCGAAAGCCATGTTTAAACTGAGTTCCAGTTCTTGATTGAGCATAGGCACCTCCCCCAATTTTATGCCTTATCAGGCCTTTTCCAGCGTACACAGCAACGGATGCTCGTTCTCCCTCGCATAGTCGTTCACCATCGCCACTTTGGTTTCCGCCACCTCGGCGGTAAAAATGCCGCAGATAGCTTTGCCACGATAATGAACGGTAAGCATCAGTTGCGTTGCACGTTCTACATCATAAGAAAAGAACTTTTGTAGCACGTCAATAACAAATTCCATCGGCGTGTAATCATCGTTCATTAACATAACTTTATACATAGATGGCGGTTTTAGCGCGTCGCGCACTTTATCTTCCGCCAGCTGGTCAAAATCCAGCCAGTCGTTGGTCTTACCCATTTTGCATAACCACTTTGAATCTACCTCAGATGTTAGATAACAATCATCTATTACTGTCATCCGCGATGTCTGTCACAAACTGTTGCAATAGCGTTAACTGCTTCAAACTTTGGTTGATTATTGTCCCAACTCCAGCGCCAAACGCTTGACGACGTCTTTCGTTTATCTAAATTGTACAAGCGTGAGATGGCGAGGTTTTGAACAGCCCCCACTCCACCACCGGTTCATTCCATCTTAATTTATAAGATTTACGAAGGATGTCGAAGCATGGAAATGGGTACTGTTAAGTGGTTCAACAACGCCAAGGGGTTTGGCTTCATCTGCCCCGAAGGCGGCGGCGAAGATATCTTCGCTCACTATTCCACCATTCAGATGGATGGTTACAGGACGCTCAAAGCCGGGCAGTCCGTCCGGTTCGATGTACACCAGGGACCAAAAGGCAATCATGCAAGCCTAATCGTACCCGTTGAAGCAGAAACGGTTGCATAGCTCTCTGTTTTATTGTGTACATCACGCAGTCAAAATGCCAGCCCGATCGGCTGGCATTTTTATTTTCGGGTTATTCCCGAGCCAGCGCGTCCACCGGATCCAGCCGCGCCGCGTTGCGCGCAGGCAGCCAGCCAAACAAAATCCCGGTAAAGGTGGAACACAAAAACGCGGTGAGTATCGCCATCGGCGAGAAGCCAATCTCCCAGCCGGGTAAAAAGAGCTGGAGCGCAAAGGCAATCATCATCGAGAGCGCAATGCCCATCGCGCCGCCCACCAGGCATACCAGCACCGCTTCAATTAAAAACTGCTGAAGCACGTCGCTGGCCCTGGCCCCGACCGCCATGCGGATGCCAATCTCCCGGGTGCGTTCAGTTACCGACACCAGCATGATATTCATCACCCCGATACCGCCAACGACCAGCGAGATCACCGCCACCAGCGTCAGGAACAGCTGAAGAGTACGTGTGGTCTTTTCCGCCGTTTTCAAGAGGCCGTCCATATTCCAGGTGAAGAAATCCTTCTTCCCGTGGCGCAACGTTAACAGCCGTTCCAGCTGCTGTTCCGCCAGCGCGCTGTCATAGCCCTCCTTCACGCGCACGGTGATGGAGTTAAGCCACGACTGGCCCATAATCCGCCCGGAGATGGTGGTATACGGCAGCCAGACGCGCAGGATCTTGCTGCTGCCGAACATCGACTGCTTCTCTTCCGCCACGCCAATGACCGTGGCAGGCATGTTGCCGACGAGGATCACTTCGCCCACCACATTCGCTTTATTGGGGAAAAGCTGCCTGCGCGAGTTGGCGTCCAGCACCACCACCTGCGCCCTCCCCGCCAGCTGCTCGGCGTTGAAGGTGGCGCCTTCGCTGAAGGTCATGCCGTAGACGTTGAAGTAGTCGCCGCTCACGCCGTTGGCGCTGGCCGCCACGTCGATGTTGCCGTAGCGCAGACGCAGGTTTTGCGAGACCGCAGGCGTGGCGGAGTTCACCCACGGCTGCTTCTGAATCGCCGCCAGATCGTCATACTTGAGCGCCTGCTGATACTGCGGCTCGTCGTCGCCGAAGTCTTTGCCGGGATAGACGTCAATGGTGTTGGTCCCGATGGCGCGGATATCCGCCAGCACCAGCTGCTTGGCCGCGTCGCCCACCACCACAATCGACACCACCGAGGCAATACCGATAATGATGCCGAGCATGGTCAGCAGGGTGCGCATTTTGTTGGCCGCCATCGCCAGCCAGGCCATGGTCAGCGCTTCACGAAAGCCGCTGGAGAACTGCGCCCAGCCGGTTGACGCAGGCAGCGCTTCCTTCGGTGCCGCCGCGCGGGACTCACGCGGCGGCGGGTTGCTCACCAGCTCGCCGTCGTGGATCTCTATAATGCGTTCGGCCTGCTTTGCCACCTGCGGATCGTGGGTCACGATAATCACCGTGTGGCCCTGATCGCGCAGCTGGTGCAGGATCGCCATCACCTCTTCGCCGGAGTGGCTGTCGAGCGCCCCGGTCGGTTCATCCGCGAGGATCACCTGCCCGCCGTTCATCAGGGCGCGGGCAATACTCACGCGCTGCTGCTGGCCGCCGGACAGCTGCGACGGCTGGTACTCCACCCGCTCCGCCAGCCCCAGGCGCGTTAACAGCGCCTTCGCGCGCTCAAGGCGTTTCTTCCGCTCAACGCCCGCATACACCGCGGGAACCTCCACGTTCTGCGCCGCGCTCAGGTGAGAGAGCAAGTGGTAACGCTGGAAGATAAAGCCAAAGTGTTCCCGGCGCAGCTTCGCCAGCGCGTCGCCGTCCAGCGTCGAGACGTCCGTCCCGGCCACGCGGTACGTACCGCTGGTGGGTTTATCCAGACAGCCGAGAATGTTCATCAGCGTCGATTTACCGGAGCCCGATGCCCCGACAATCGCCACCATCTCGCCCGCCTCCACGCTCAGGGAGATGCCTTTCAGCACCTCCACCGGGCCGTCGCCGGACGGATAGCTGCGGCGAATGTCGTTCAGCTCAAGTAGCGCGGTCATTTAGCGGCTCCGGGCAGGCTTTCGCTGACAACAACCTCCTCGCCCTCTTCCAGCCCTTTCTCCACCACCACGTCGGTGTCGTTGCGCGCGCCAATCACCACCTCGCGCTCGCGCGTTTCACCGTTGCGCAGCACTTTCACCTTGTAGCGATTGTCCCCGGCGGATTCACCCAGCGCGGAGAGCGGAACGGTCAGCACGTTCTTCACGCCGGTCAGCTGGATGTGCACCTGCGCGGTCATGTCCAGGCGCAGCACGCCCTTCGGGTTTGGCACTTCAAAACGCGCATAGTAGAAAATGGCGTCGTTAACCTTTTCCGGCGTCGGCAGAATGTCTTTCAGCACGCCCTCGTAGCGGGTCTGGGGATCGCCGAGTACGGTAAACCAGGCATTCTGTCCCGGCTTAAGATGGATCACGTCCGCCTCGGAGACCTGGGCCTTCACCAGCATGGTGCTCATGTCCGCCAGCGTCAGAATGTTTGGCGCCTGCTGGGCGGCAATCACCGTCTGGCCCTGCAGCGTGGTAATTTGCGTCACTTCCCCGGCCATCGGCGCAACGATCTTTGTGTAATCAAGATTGGTTTTCGCCGTATCCAGCGAGGCCTGATTACGCTTGATTTGCGCGTCGATCGTGCCAATCTGCGCCTGTTTCACCGCCAGTTCAGTCGCGGCGGTGTCTAAATCCTGTTTCGAGATAGCCTGGGTTTTCGCCAGCGCCTGCTGGCGGGTCAGCGTTACCTGCGCCAGGTTACGCTCTGCCTGCGCCTGCGCACGCTGCGCGCGCAGCTCCATCAGCGTCGCTTCCACTTCGCGGATCTGGTTCTCAGCCTGCTCGGGATCGATAACGCCAAGCAGCTGGCCTTTTTTCACCTTGTCGCCAATCTCTACCGACAGCGTTTTCAGCTGGCCGCTGACCTGAGCGCCGACGTCAACTTTGCGCAGCGCATCAAGTTTGCCCGTCGCAAGGACATTTTGCTGCAGTTCACCCGGACGAACGATCAGCGTCTGGTACTGCGGCACAGGCGCGTTAAGCACCTGCCATAACCAGAATCCACCGGCTACAATCACCAGCGCCAGCAGCAGAAACAGCGTTCTGCGTTTTCCCTTGAGGTTCATAAATATTCCAAATAAATGTTCTGGCAATAATAAACGTTGATTCTATCTAAACGACTCCTTAACGAAACCCCTGTTCTCCGAAATCACCCTAATTTGTTTACAAGACGTTGATATTTCCCCTGCTGAAATAGCGGTATTCCAAAAGACTCAGGATTTATCATGTCTTCTATCGTCGATACACCTCTTCCAAACCTGACGCAGCCGACATCCGGCTGGCAGCTCTTCAAAAATCTGGCGTTCGGCAAGATCGCGCCCGGCCTTGCATGGCAGAACCCCGCCTATCGCCGTAAGTTCATGCTGCGTTCTCTGGCGACGCCCGTGAGCACCTCTCGCCTGTTAACAAACCTCGCTAAGCAGCCGCGTCTGATGCAGATGCTGCAGGTGCAGCCCGGTCTGCCGTGTCGGCTTCATCGTCCCTGGCTGACGGTGAAGATGGATCGCCAGCACGCGCTGGAATCCCTGAACTGGCACTATCAGGCCATGAGCCGCCAGCTCCCGGCCACGCTCCTGAAGGGCTATCTTTCGACACAGGGGACTACGCTGCTGACCTTAACCGGGAAAGATGAACAGCAATTTACCGTCCGCCTGTGTGCCGATGCGTTCCTGGATAAAGAGGGAGAGGCCACCCTCACCTTCTGCGACGTTCAGAATACGGTGCTGGCGGAGCTAACCTTTACGCTCTGCCAGTTTGAAGGTAAATCGACGCTGTTCATCGGCGGTTTGCAGGGCGCGAAAGCGCATGTTCCCCATGAGCTGATCCAGAAAGCGACGAAGGCCTGCCACGGTCTGTTCCCGAAACGCCTGCTGGTTGAAGCCGCCATGACGTTCGGCGCCGCATTCCCGGTCGTGCAGATTGTTGCCGTCAGTAATGCCACCCATATTTATCGCAGCTGGCGCTACCGCAAGAAAAAAGAGGGAAAACTGCTGGCCGATTACGACGGCTTCTGGAGTTCCCTCGGTGGGGAAAAACAGGAGAGCGGCCACTTTATGCTGCCGCTTGCCATGCCGCGTAAACCCGTAGAAGAGATCGCGAGCAAAAAACGCGCCGAATACCGTCGCCGCTACGCGCTGCTGGATAGCCTGATTCAGCAGGTGAAACAGGCGACCGAACGTTAATCCGCCCTTCCGCGTGCCAGCCACAGCACGCGGGAGAACATTTTCCGCAGCAGGGTCGGAACCGCCTCTACGCCCCGCCTTCCCGCTTCCGTCGCCACTTCAATGGCTAAGTCCGGTTTCGACGAACGGTGAATAGCTTTGGCGATCACGCGCCGCATGTTCATCGGGACGTCGACCGGCACCATCGCAATGCGGTGGAATACGTCGTCAAAGCCCTGACGGTACATAAAATGCTCCATGTCCATCGCGGGCAGCATCGTTAAATGGTCCCGTTCTTCTTCCCGCTCGTTGTTCAGCAGGCTGCGCACGGTTGAGGCATATTTTTTCCCCGCTTCGTCGCCGTCCACCAGCACATGCCATTCAATTCCCATTCGGCGGGCAAATTTTATCAGCGGTTTTAATCCCGACTGGGCAAATTCGATCACCTTAATACCTTCGGCATCAAAATGGTGGCCGCACTGGCGCGCCAGTTCGTTGATGACCCAGGTCTCCGTTTCCCCCTCCACCAGCAGCCAGCAGCGGGCGAAGAGCGACGAGGCGCGATTAAAGCGTATATGAAACGCGATTCGCCGCCCGTCTTCGGCGTTCATCCCGCCGGGCCCGAGGCGGTATGCGGATACGCGGGAGGACTCGCGCACCAGACGGCAGATGTGCTCCACCGGCGTCAGCGATAGCAGCTCACCGGAGTTGGTGGTGGTAATCCGCTGGAGCGGCAGCAGATTCAGCAGGTGCCACGCTACGGAGAGCATGATGGGGTGCAGGCGCGTTTCCGGATCTTCCACCAGCAGCAGCGGGCGGGCATCCCGGTCAAGACGCACGGTGCCCTTCGCCTGCAGAAGCGTTGAAAACAGCCCCAGCAAAATCACCCGATGAGTACGCCCGCCGGGCCGGTCGATCATCCGGTTGATGATGTCGAGATAGCGCCAGCTGCGCTGTTCATCATGAGAACGGCGGCGCATCAAACGATGGCGCGACTCCGAGGTGCCCTGCTCGGAAAAATAGTGCTCCAGCAGTTGCACCATCGCCGACAGCCCCTGACGAATTTGACCATCGGTGAGGTTTTGCGGACGCGACACCAGCTCTCGCGCCAGGAAATCCAGCTCGCGGGCGGTGACTTCCACTTCCGGCATATTCGGTACGGTGCCGTTACGAATACGGCGCATAAAGCGCGCATCGCGCAGGCGTAACACCGGCGTCAGGCGGATAAGGTGACGCGCCAGATCGTCGATATTCTCCAGCGGAATCGGGTTGGCTTTCTCATCGAGGAATTCACGCAGGGTCAGTACCCCCTCGTTTTCCGCCATTTCACCTTCCAGCCGATAGAAAATCCGGTGGAAACCGTCGTCGCAGGGCACCCAGCAGGGCGACAGCGGGCGGAAGCGACGCACGCGGTGACGGCCGGGTTCAGATTCACGGAACGTCAGGATGATATGCAGGTGCTTCTCGCGGCCCGCGATATCGCCGGGCGGGAACCAGAAATCATCGTGGACGAAGTGATACAGCTTGTCTTCGGGTGAAAGCAGCAGCGTCAGCGCATCAAGCAGGCTGGACTTACCCCACGCGTTCTCGCCGATCAGGACGTTGTTCTGCTCCAGCTGCAGCGACAGGCGGTTAATACCGCGAAACCCGACAATTTCCACACGTTCGAGAAGCATAAATCCCCCGCGAAATGATCACTTTTTCCTTTAAGTTATCAGCAGTATAGCGGCAGGAACCCTGGCACGACAGCAGAACATTCACCCTTGCGAGATTTGAACTATGCTCTATTTACCGCTGATTTGAACAAGGATTGACATCACATTGCCTTAAATCAAATTAACCGAATTTATTTAAGTGGCGAAGGGATGTTGTTGGTTTTTAAAATACGGGCTCTTTGAGTCGTCATCCCTTTATGGCGATATATCCCGTGCGCGGGAAAACGCGTGGAAAATTATTTTGAGGTGGTTATGTTTAGAAAATTGGCAGCAGAATGCTTTGGTACATTCTGGCTGGTATTTGGTGGCTGCGGTAGCGCCGTTCTGGCAGCAGCATTCCCGGAATTAGGTATTGGTTTTGTCGGCGTCGCGCTGGCATTTGGCTTAACCGTATTAACCATGGCTTTCGCCGTGGGGCATATTTCCGGCGGTCATTTTAACCCGGCGGTGACATTAGGCTTATGGGCGGGCGGACGTTTCCCGGCGAAAGAGGTTATTGGCTACATCGTGGCGCAGGTGGTTGGCGGTATTATTGCGGCGGGCGTGCTGTACGTCATTGCCAGCGGTAAAGCAGGCTTTGACGCGGCGGCCAGCGGCTTCGCCTCTAACGGCTTCGGCGAACACTCTCCGGGCGGTTATTCCATGCTTTCTGCCATTGTAATTGAAATTGTACTGACCGCAGGCTTCCTGCTGGTGATCCACGGTGCAACCGACAAACACGCGCCTGCAGGCTTCGCGCCCATCGCCATTGGTCTGGCTCTGACGCTGATCCACCTGATCTCCATTCCGGTGACCAACACCTCCGTTAACCCGGCGCGCAGCACCGCCGTCGCCATTTTCCAGGGCGGCTGGGCGCTTGAGCAGCTGTGGCTGTTCTGGGTGATGCCGATCGTCGGCGGTATTCTGGGCGGCGTGCTGTACCGCACTCTGCTGGAAAAACGCGATTAATCTTTCCCTCCCTCTCCCCGTGGGAGAGGGTCGGGGTGAGGGCAACAGGCCGCACCCCCACATAGACACAAGCCGGGTAAGGCGCAGCCGCCGCCCGGCTTTCTTTTGCCGCTTTACTGAGCAGCCTTTATTGGGTAGTGTCTCTGGCGCTTAACAGAAACTCAAAAGGACCGGCTGTTCATGTTTTCAGGACTCCTCATTATTCTGCTGCCCCTGATTGTGGGCTATCTTATTCCGCTGCGTCATGAATCGGCCTTAAAGCTTATTAACCGTTTTCTCAGCTGGATTGTTTACGTCATTCTGTTCTTTATGGGGATCAGCCTGGCCTTCCTGGATAATCTGGCGACAAATTTACTTTCCATCCTGCATTATTCTGCGGTCACCGTGGTGGTTATTTTGCTGTGCAATATTGCCGCCCTGCTGTGGCTGGAACGCACTATTCCGTGGAAAAATAATCACCACCAGGAAAAGCTTCCCTCCCGAATTGCAATGGCGCTGGAATCATTAAAGCTCTGCGGCGTCGTGGTGCTTGGATTTCTTCTGGGCCTTACCGGATGGACATTTTTGCAGCACGCGACGGACGCCAGCGAATATACCCTGATCTTCCTGCTGTTCCTGATTGGTATTCAGCTGCGAAATAACGGTATGACGCTGAAACAGATTGTCCTGAACCGTCGGGGAATGATCGTTGCCGTTATGGTTGTCGTCAGCTCAATGGTCGCGGGCGTGATTAATGCCTTTATTCTCGATCTGCCGCTAAAAACCGGCCTGGCGATGGCCTCCGGGTTTGGCTGGTACTCCCTCTCCGGTATTCTGCTGACCGAATCCTTCGGCCCGGTGATCGGTAGCGCCGCCTTCTTTAACGATCTGGCGCGAGAGCTGATTGCCATCATGCTGATCCCGGGTCTGGTTCGCCGCAGCCGCTCGACGGCACTGGGCCTGTGCGGCGCCACGTCGATGGACTTTACCCTGCCGGTCCTCCAGCGTTCGGGCGGGCTGGAGATGGTGCCCGCAGCCATCGTTCACGGCTTTATTTTGAGCCTGCTGGTTCCCGTCCTGATGGCGTTTTTCTCTGCCTGATACCTCTGTGGCGGTAGGGCTCCTGCCGCCAAAATTGCGCTAAATCAATCTCCCTCTATTTTGTCGCAGAAAGCTCTTTTCACCGTTCTGGCACAGGCATACCCTTAAACATGTATATTAAATATAACTTTTACAGGTGTGATTATGTTTTGTGTGCAATGTGAACAAACCATCCGTACCCCGGCAGGCAACGGCTGCTCTTACGCGCAGGGTATGTGCGGTAAAACCGCAGAAACATCAGACCTTCAGGATCTGCTGATAGCCGCCCTGCATGGTCTTTCCGCCTGGGCCTTCAAAGCCCGTGAATACGGCATCGTCGACCATTACGTCGACAGCTTCGCGCCGCGCGCGTTTTTCTCCACGCTGACTAACGTCAACTTCGATTCTCCGCGCATCGTCGGCTATGCCCGCGAAGCGATTGCCCTGCGCGAAGCTTTGAAAGCGCAGTGCCTGAATGCCGATACCAGTGCCCGCGTGGACAACCCAATGGCGGAGCTTCAGCTGGTTAGCGACGACCTCGGCGAGCTACAGCGCCAGGCCGCAGAATTTACCCCTAATAAGGACAAAGCGGCGATTGGCGAAAACATCCTCGGCCTGCGTCTGCTGTGCCTGTATGGCCTGAAAGGTGCAGCGGCCTATATGGAACACGCGCACGTTCTCGGGAAGTCAGATAACAACATTTACGCCCAGTACCACAAAATTATGGCGTGGCTCGGCACCTGGCCTTCCGACATGAACGCCCTGCTCGAGTGCGCAATGGAAATCGGCCAGATGAACTTCAGGGTCATGAGCATTCTTGATGCCGGTGAAACCAGCACTTACGGTCATCCAACCCCGACGCAGGTCAACGTCAAAGCGACCGAAGGCAAATGCATCCTGATTTCCGGGCACGACCTGAAAGATCTCTACAACCTGCTGAAGCAGACCGAAGGCACCGGCGTTAACGTCTATACCCACGGCGAAATGCTGCCCGCCCACGGCTACCCGGAACTGCGCAAGTTCAAGCATCTGGTGGGTAACTACGGCAGCGGCTGGCAGAATCAGCAGGTAGAGTTCGCCCGCTTCCCTGGCCCTATCGTGATGACCTCCAACTGCATCATCGACCCTACCGTGGGCGCGTATGACGACCGCATCTGGACCCGCAGCATCGTCGGCTGGCCGGGCGTGAGCCACCTTGAAGGCGACGATTTCGGTCCGGTTATCGAGCAGGCGCAGCAGATGGCGGGCTTCCCGTACAGCGAAATCGAACATCTGATCACCGTTGGCTTCGGTCGCGAAACGCTGCTGGGTGCGGCAGATTCTCTGATTGACCTCGTCAGCCGTGAAAAGCTGCGCCACATCTTCCTCGTTGGGGGATGCGACGGCGCGCGCGGCGAGCGTAACTACTTCACCGATTTCGCCACCAGCGTGCCGGATGATTGCCTGATCCTGACCCTGGCGTGCGGTAAATACCGTTTCAACAAGCTGGACTTCGGCAACATCGAAGGCCTGCCGCGCCTGATTGATGCAGGCCAGTGCAACGATGCTTACTCGGCCATCATTCTGGCGGTCACGCTGGCGGAAAAACTCGGCTGCGGCGTGAACGATCTGCCGCTGTCGCTGGTGCTCTCCTGGTTCGAGCAGAAAGCGATCGTCATTCTGTTGACCCTGCTTTCTCTCGGCGTGACCAACATCGTAACCGGCCCGACCGCGCCAGGCTTCCTGACGCCGGACCTGCTGGCGGTGCTGAACGAGAAATTCGGTCTGCGTTCCGTGACCAACGTTGAAGATGATATGAAGCAACTGCTGAGCGCGTAAGGAGCGATTCATGACCATGCCAACCTCACAATGTCCGTGGCGGATGCAGGTTCATCACATCCATCAGGAGACGCCGGATGTGTGGACGCTGTCGCTGCTCTGCCACGACTACTATCCGTACCGTGCGGGCCAGTATGCGCTGGTCAGCGTTCGCAACTCGGCGGACACGCTTCGCGCCTATACGATCTCCTCCACGCCGGACGTGAGCGAGTACATTACGCTCACTATCCGCCGCATTGATGACGGTGCAGGCTCCCAGTGGCTGACCCGTGACGTGAAGCGCGGGGATTACATCTGGCTGTCTGACGCGCAGGGGGATTTCACCTGTGACGACAAGGCAGACGATAAATTCCTGCTGCTGGCGGCGGGCTGCGGCGTAACGCCGATCATGTCGATGCGCCGCTGGCTGGCGAAGAACCGCCCGCAGGCCGACGTGCAGACAATCTTCAGCGTGCGCTCTCCGGAAGATGTGATTTTTGCCGGTGAGTGGCGTGACTATCCGGTGACGCTGGTGGCGGAACACAACGCGACCCACGGTTTTGTGCCCGGTCGCCTGAGCCGCGAGCTGCTGCAAAGCGTGCCGGATATTGCGAACCGTACCGTGATGACCTGCGGCCCGGCGCCGTACATGGATATCGTGGAGAAAGAAGTTAGAGCGCTTGGCGTGACCCGCTTCTTCAAAGAGCAGTTCTTCACGCCGGTGGCGGAAGCGGCAACCAGCGGGATTCAGTTCACCAAACTGCAGCCCGCACAGACCTTCTTTGGCCGCGTGGGCACCACGCTGCTGGAAGCGCTGGAAAGCAACAAGGTGCCGGTAGTCGCGGCCTGCCGTGCGGGCGTGTGCGGCTGCTGTAAAACGAAAGTGGTTTCAGGGGAATATACCGTCACCAGCACCATGACGCTGTCCGACGCGGAAATTGCCGAGGGTTACGTGCTGGCGTGCTCGTGCCACCCGCAGGGGAATTTGGTCCTCGCATAAGCGATAAACGTTCGATCGTAGGCCCGGTAAACGCTCGCGCCACCGGGCTTTTTTGCCGGGTGGCACTGCGTTTACCCGGCCTACGTTGTGCATGCTGCCTGTACGGCAGTGAACAAGGCGATCAACCCGGTGTGCGGGACGTACTTTTCTAAGCTGCCTGTACGGCAGTGAACGACAACCTGAATGGCCCGTCAATCCCAATTCATTTCTAAGCTGCCTGTACGGCAGTGAAGCTTTGGGCAGCTCTTTGTCTTGTGGTCATAGTTTTCTAAGCTGCCTGTACGGCAGTGAAGGGAACAATCTACATCTATCACCTTGTCAGATAAAGAATTCCCCTAAAAAATACCCTTTAAACCCTTTTTTCATCACAAATAATTCCGCTTAATAAAATCAAAGACTTAAAAACCACCAATAAAAAAGGGTCCAGAGACCCTTATATTTTTAGCACCCAGCTTTATTGCCACGCAGGCGCTTTCCCTAACGCAAACCGCCCTGCCCCTAAACACGCTACCGCCAGCGAGCCAACAAAGAAGTACACCAGGCTTTCAATCGCCCATGCCCCAACCTTATCGAGCGCGAACGTTTCACCCACTCCCACCATCAGCCATGCCACGATCATCGTAAACGCCAGCACCAGCGCGGCCGGGCGCGTAAAGAGCCCGACAATAATCAGGATCGGTGCCACCACTTCGCCAATCAACACGCCGTAGGCAATAAATCCCGGCAGCCCTTTCTCTACCAGCATGCCGCTGATAAATCCCACGCCACCAAACAGCTTATGTAAACCGTGAAAAAGCATCAGCCCACCGACGGCAAGTCGTAACAAGAGTTTGCCGAGATCGTCGTACGATAGCTTTTCATTAACAGCAATTAACAATGATTTAACAATTTGAAATGATTCCTGTTTTCACTGAGGCATCACCAGATTATGCCGAAGCGTGGCGCGTGAAAAGCACCTTTTAAATGGGGGGATTTGACGGGCAATACAGTGACTTTCTTCTAAGCTTGTAAGCGATATCACAAAAAGGAGACGGACAACCATGAAACAAACCGTGGCTGCATATATAGCGAAAACGCTCGAACAGGCTGGCGTAAAACGTATCTGGGGCGTGACCGGCGATTCCCTGAACGGGCTCAGCGACAGCCTGAACAAGATGAAAACCATCGAATGGATGCCGACCCGTCATGAGGAGGTCGCTGCCTTCGCGGCCGGTGCCGAAGCGCAGCTCACAGGAGAACTGGCCGTGTGTGCAGGCTCGTGCGGGCCTGGCAACCTGCATCTGATCAACGGCCTGTTCGACTGTCACCGTAACCACGTGCCGGTGCTGGCGATTGCCGCCCATATCCCCTCTTCCGAAATCGGCAGCGGCTATTTTCAGGAGACGCATCCGCAGGAGCTGTTCCGTGAATGCAGCCACTACTGTGAGCTGGTTTCATCCCCGGAGCAGATCCCGCAGGTGCTGGCGATCGCCATGCGCAAAGCCGTACTAAACCGTGGCGTTTCCGTGGTCGTTATCCCGGGAGATGTGGCGCTCAAGGCTGCGCCCGAAGGGGCCAGCACCCACTGGTATCACGCCCCGCAGCCGGTGGTAACGCCAGCCGAAGAGGAGCTGAAAAAGCTGGCGCAGCTGTTGCGCTACTCCAGCAATATCGCCCTGATGTGCGGCAGCGGCTGTGCGGGCGCGCATAAAGAGCTGCTGGAATTTGCCGGAAAGCTGAAAGCGCCGATCGTCCACGCCCTGCGCGGCAAAGAGCACGTCGAATACGATAACCCGTACGATGTGGGCATGACCGGGCTAATCGGTTTTTCTTCCGGCTTCCACACCATGATGAACGCCGACACGCTGATCCTGCTCGGCACCCAGTTCCCGTACCGCGCGTTCTACCCGACGGATGCCAAAATCATTCAGATTGATATCAACCCGGCCAGCATCGGCGCGCACAGCAAGGTCGATATGGCGCTGGTGGGCGACATCAAATCCACCCTTGCCGCCCTGCTGCCGCTGCTGGAAGAGAAAACCGACCGCAAGTTCCTCGATAAAGCGTTGAGCGACTATCGCGACGCGCGCAAGGGGCTCGACGACCTCGCCAAACCGAGCGACAAAGCCATTCACCCGCAGTATCTGGCGCAGCAGATCAGCCATTTTGCGGACGACGATGCCATCTTCACCTGCGACGTGGGCACGCCAACCGTCTGGGCGGCACGCTACCTGAAAATGAACGGCAAACGCCGCCTGCTCGGCTCGTTCAACCACGGTTCGATGGCCAACGCCATGCCGCAGGCGCTGGGCGCAAAAGCGACGGCGCCGGAGCGTCAGGTGGTGGCGATGTGCGGCGACGGCGGGTTCAGCATGCTGATGGGCGATTTCCTGTCGGTGGTGCAGATGAAGCTTCCGCTGAAAATCGTGGTCTTTAACAACAGCGTGCTGGGCTTCGTGGCGATGGAGATGAAAGCCGGAGGCTATCTCACGGATGGCACCGAGCTGCACGACACCAACTTTGCCCGCATCGCCGAAGCGTGTGGCATCACCGGCATCCGCGTGGAGAAAGCTTCAGAGGTGGATGAAGCCCTGCAGCGCGCCTTCTCCATCGACGGTCCGGTACTGGTTGACGTCGTCGTCGCCAAAGAAGAGCTGGCGATCCCGCCGCAGATCAAACTGGAACAGGCCAAAGGTTTTAGCCTCTACATGCTGCGCGCCATCATCAGCGGGCGCGGTGACGAAGTGATCGAACTGGCAAAAACCAACTGGCTCAGGTAAAACATCTGGCATCGCCTTTTTAACTATAGGGAAATGCCATGATTGATTTACGCAGTGATACCGTTACCCGCCCGAGCCGCGCCATGCTCGAAGAGATGATGGCTGCCCCGGTCGGGGACGACGTCTACGGCGATGACCCGACGATCAACGAACTGCAGCGCTATGCGGCAGAGCTGAGCGGCAAGGAGGCCGCGCTGTTCCTGCCGACCGGCACGCAGGCTAACCTGGTGGCACTGCTCAGCCACTGCGAGCGCGGCGAAGAGTATATCGTCGGCCAGGGTGCGCATAACTACCTGTACGAAGCTGGCGGCGCGGCGGTGCTCGGTAGCATCCAGCCGCAGCCGATTGACGCCGCGCCGGACGGCTCCCTGCCGCTGGATAAAGTCGCGGCAAAAATCAAAGCTGACGATATTCACTTCGCCCGCACCAGGCTGCTCAGCCTCGAAAACACCCACAACGGTAAAGTGCTGCCGCGCGAATACCTGAAAGCGGCGTGGGAATTCACTCGCGAGCGCAGGCTCGGCCTGCACGTCGATGGCGCACGTATTTTCAATGCCGTGGTGGAGTACGGCTGCGAGCTGAAAGAGATAACGCAATATTGCGACTCGTTCACCATTTGCCTCTCAAAAGGGCTGGGTACGCCGGTGGGTTCGCTGCTGGTCGGCAGCGCAGACTACATCAAGCGCGCCAACCGCTGGCGTAAAATGACCGGCGGCGGCATGCGTCAGGCGGGCATTCTGGCGGCTGCCGGACTGTACGCATTAAAAAATAACGTGGCGCGCCTCAAGGACGATCATGACAACGCCGCGTGGATGGCAACGCAGCTGCGCGAGATCGGCGCGGACGTGATGCGTCACGACACCAACATGCTTTTTGTGCGCGTGGGCGACGAGCACGCCGCTGCGCTGGGTGAATTTATGAAAGCGCGTGGCGTGCTGATCAACGCCTCCCCGGTCGTGCGCCTGGTGATGCATCTCGACGTGAGCCGCGAACAGCTGGCAGACGTGGTGAAACACTGGCAGGCGTTTTTACAGCGTTAAGGAGCATCACGTGCCGCAACGTATTCTGGTGCTTGGCGCCAGCGGATATATCGGTCAGCACCTCACTACTGCATTAAGCCAGCAGGGGCATCAGGTGCGGGCAGCGGCACGCAATACCGAGCGCCTGCAAAAGCTTGGTTTGCCTGGCGTGACCTGTCACAACGTCGATCTCAACTGGCCGAAGGAACTCCCCGCGCTGCTGGAAGGGGTCGACACGCTTTACTACCTGGTCCACAGCATGGGCGAAGGCGGGGATTTTATCGCCCACGAGCGTCAGGTGGCGATGAACGTCCGCGATGCCCTGCTGCAAACGCCGGTGAAGCAGGTGATTTTTTTAAGCTCGCTCCAGGCACCCGAACACGAGCAGTCCGACCATCTGCGCGCCCGCCAGCTGACGGCAGACACGCTGCGCGGGGCGAATATTCCCGTCACCGAACTGCGCGCCGGGATCATCGTCGGCGCGGGTTCCGCCGCCTTCGAAGTAATGCGCGATATGGTCTACAACCTGCCGGTGCTGACCCCGCCGCGCTGGGTGCGCTCGCGCACCACGCCGATTGCGCTGGAGAATTTGCTCCACTATCTGGTGGCCCTGCTGGATCACCCGGCAGAGCAACACCGCGTGCTGGAGGCGGCAGGCCCGGAAGTGCTGAGCTATCAGGAGCAGTTCGAACATTTCATGCGCGTCAGCGGACGCCGCCGCTGGCTGATCCCCATTCCCTTCCCGACCCGCTGGATATCGGTGTGGTTTTTGAATGTGATCACCTCGGTTCCCCCGACGACTGCCAAAGCACTGATCCAGGGGCTAAAGCACGATTTGCTGGCGGACGATCGCGCGCTGCGCGCATTGATCCCCCAGGCGTTGATCCGCTTTGACGACGCGGTGCGCCATACGCTGAAAGAAGAAGAGAAGCTGGTGAACTCCAGCGACTGGGGCTACGACGCGCAGGCCTTTGCCCGCTGGCGCCCCGAGTACGGCTATTACCCGAAGCAGGCGGGCTGCACGGTAAAAACCTCTGCCAGCCTTCACGCGCTGTGGGAGGTGGTGAACCAGATCGGCGGCAAAGAGCGCTATTTCTTCGGCAATATCCTCTGGCAGACGCGCGGTGCGATGGATCTGCTGGTGGGCCACCGGCTGGCGAAAGGCCGCCCCGCGCATCCGTATCTTGCGCCAGGCGATGCGGTCGACAGCTGGAAGGTGATCGTCGTCGAGCCGGAAAAACAGCTGGCGCTACTGTTCGGCATGAAGGCGCCGGGGCTGGGGCGGCTCTGCTTTACGCTCAAGGACAAAGGCGACCATCGGGAACTGGACGTTCGCGCCTGGTGGCACCCACACGGGATGCCGGGTCTGTTCTACTGGCTGTTTATGATCCCCGCCCATCTGTTTATCTTCCGGGGTATGGCAAAACGCATTGCGCAACTGGCAGAACAAAAGACGAAAATAAGTTAATAAAACCCTCTTTCTTTCACCTTTCCCATTGCAACACATCGTAATTCACGAAAGAATGCGCACGAAATTCTTTTCAACACAGTGGATTGATATGAAGGTACTGGTTACCGGGGCGACCAGCGGCTTAGGCCGAAATGCGGTCGAATTTCTGCGCAACAAGGGCATCAGCGTCAGGGCCACCGGTCGCAACGAAGCGATGGGGAAACTGCTGCAAAAAATGGGCGCGGAGTTCGTCCATGCCGACCTGACGGAGCTGGTCTCCTCGCAGGCGAAGGTGATGCTCGCCGGTATCGACACGCTGTGGCACTGCTCCAGTTTTACCTCCCCGTGGGGAACCCAGGAAGCCTTCGATCTCGCCAACGTGCGCGCCACGCGTCGTCTGGGCGAATGGGCCGTCGCCTGGGGCGTGCGTAACTTTATCCATATCTCCTCCCCGTCGCTCTATTTTGATTATCACCACCATCGCGACGTGCAGGAAGATTTCCGCCCTGCTCGCTTTGCCTGCGAGTTTGCCCGCAGCAAGGCGGCCAGCGAAGAGGTAATCGACCTGCTGGCGCAGTCAAACCCGCATACCCGTTTTACCGTCCTGCGCCCGCAGAGCCTCTTCGGACCGCACGACAAAGTGTTTATTCCGCGTCTGGCGCAGATGATGCACCACTACGGCAGCGTGCTGCTGCCGCGCGGCGGCGATGCGCTGGTGGACATGACCTATTACGAAAATGCCGTCCACGCCATGTGGCTGGCAAGCCAGCCGGACTGCGATAAGCTTATCTCCGGTCGCGCCTATAACATCACCAACGGTGAACCGTGCACGTTGCGCAGCATTGTGCAGCGGCTGATTGATGAACTGCAGATCGACTGCCGTATCCGTTCCGTGCCCTACCCGATGCTGGACATGATCGCCCGCAGCATGGAGCGTTTTGGCAGTAAATCCGCCAAAGAGCCCGCGCTGACGCACTACGGCGTATCGAAGCTTAACTTTGATTTTACGCTGGATATCACGCGCGCGGAGACTGAGCTGGGGTATAAGCCGATTGTGACGCTGGATGAAGGCATTGTGCGCACGGCAGCGTGGTTACGGGATCACGGGAAGTTGCACCGCTAGCCTTTTTGCCCGGTGGCGGCTTCGCCTTACCGGGCCTACATCCCCTTGCCCCTCCGGGGAGAGGGGAAAGTGCAAATACTAAAACGGCAACCTTTCGGTTGCCGTTTGCTTTTACAGAGCCGTCCAGGCATCAGCCCATGCCAGACCTGCGCCTGGTTCATAGTATGCCGGGGAGTTGTTACACCAGCCGCTGTACGGGAACGGTTTGCACTGGAACAGTTTACCGTGGTTGTTCACGATATCACCTGCGTTGTACTTGCTGTTCGCGCTCCACGCCTGGTAAGCACCTTCGTCACCTGATGGCGTTGCCGCTTTCGCTTTCACGTTCAGCAGGTAAGTGGTGGTATTGCTCAGCTCGCCATCGCTGACGGTCAGGCTGATTTCAATCTGCTGCGCCGTTGCGGACTCAGGCGCCTTGAAGGTCACCACCGCTTTATCTTCGCCGGTCACAGTCTGGCCATCCTGAGAATGCCAGGTGTAGGTCAGCTTGTTGCCGTCCGCGTCGGAAGAGCCTTCCGCGCTCAGAGAAACCTGTGCGCCCGCTTCAACGGCACCGATTGGACCCGCAATCTGCGCTACCGGCGCGTGGTTCACCGCAACAGGTTCAGCCGGGGTTTCATCCGGCGTTGGCGCTGGAGCTGGTGCCGGCGTTTCATCTTCTGAAGGCGTTGGTGCTGGCGTTACCGGGGTTTCGTCCGGCGTTACGGCAGAGCCGTCATCGTTCACGATATTGACGTTATAGAACTTCTGCACGCACTTGGTATAGTCGCCGTCTTTGAACGCACTGAACGGCGTCTGGTAGCCCACCAGTTGGCACGAGTAGGTCTTACCGTCTGGCGTATCCGCGCTCCATCCCCAGTCCTGCTCCCAGTAGATCTTCAGGGCGCCGGCACCGTATTCGTCGAACTGCTTCATGTTGGCGCAGCCCAGCACTTCATTGGCCGGAACAGGCACTTTCAGGTAGTTCGCGAACTCTTTGTAGTACTTGATACGGTTCTGAGACTGAGCAATTTCAGTCGGGCCGCCGCACTCTACGCCGCCGTTGATGATCTGGGTGGTCACACCGAAGCCAGGGACCAGACCGTTGGCTTTATCATGATCGTTCGGCTGCCACGTGCCGTCGATAACCTGCAGCATGCTTGGTTTTGGCGGCTGCGGGTAGGCGAAGAAGAAGATCGCGCTCGCCAGGTTCAGCCAGGTATCCGCCACCAGCTCAGGTTTATCCAGCAGGGTACGCACGTCGCCGTACATTGCTTCGGAGAACGGACCGTAGTTGTAGTTGTAGGACAGCTGCTTCGCGCCGCGACCGAAGTAGCTCAGGAAGTCACCGTCTTTATCCTTACCGCACGGCCAGGTCTGGCCCTGCCATACTTTCGGGTCACATTCGCCGTTATAGCCGCCCTTCTGCCCTTCGCTCCAGCCCATTTCACGCACGTGGACCAGCGCCTGACGCCACTCGGCTTCCGGACGCCAGCTTTCGTGACCGCCGGTTTCCTGGGCAAAGTGGGCAAACATGGTGGCCAGCTCTTTGCGGCAGATCGCATCGCTGTCGCGACCGTCGTTATAGGTCTTACACAGCGCCGGGAATTTACCTACGGCTTTCAGGAAGTTGCTGTAGGTATAGGCCTGAGCGCGCAGCGGGAAGAGATAATCCCAGTCGCTGGCCTTCACGATCCCTTCCACGCGCTTAACGTTGTCCGGGTTCGCCGCACGGCCTGGCTCAATCATTTCGACCTGCGCGTTATCAAGGGTCTGAATCGTCTCTTTAACGGAGGTCATCAGCGGGAAGTTAGTGAGCTCCTGCTCTTTCTTCGCCAGATCGCTGGCTTTCATGGTGTACGGCTCGCCGGTGGTCGCCTGCAAAGAGGCAGCCTGCGCCATAAAAGGTGCAACGCAAGCACCAGCAACAAGTACACTCAGTAACGTCCTTTTGTTCATTTCAATATTCCTGTTTCGTTAAGATTAAAAAAAGAATCCCGGTTTATGTATTAATCCATTAATAAATAAACCACAGACAGCTGTTTTCACTTTTCGAAGAACACCAAAAGGAATTCTTCAAAAATAAAAAACGTTAATAACGCGCTGCTAATTTCAACTCTTGATATTTTTTCCAGACTTTGTGGGCATACATCATACGCTGCGGATAATTCTCTTTTTTCAACCCGGCGTTATAGGCACCCACCGCTTCCCAGTTATAGCCATAGACCTTAATCATGTTTGAGAGAATTGACGCTCCCACCATAATTGAGGTACAGGGTTCGGCCATCAACTGATATTCATCAATGCCTTTGCTCTCAAGCTCCGTAAAGTGCGAGCTGTTTATTTGCATTAATCCCACATCGCGAGTGCCATCGTGGTTTTGCCCAACCGCATACGGATTCATCCCGGATTCAACGTTAGCAATGGCATACAGCAAATAAGGATCGACATGATAATAATGCGCAGCTCTGTCCCAACAATTTGCCAGTGCGCTTTGGCTTATTATCAATAACAACAATATTAACTTTTTCATTTTTACCTGCTGACATTTTCGGTTATTTCTCCTGGCCAACATCCTGTAAAATGAAGTTTGAATTGCTCCCCCCAATAAGGGGGGAGCATTTATTGGGCTAGATTATTTGCAGTCTGTTGCTGCGCCTTCTTTTACCCATACATCGCTGTTAGCCGGGTTATCACCACGAGTCCACCATTTGGCACGGTAAACGCTGCCCTGGTAAGTGGTGGTATCGCCGCCGTTGTAGACCAGGTCAGAACGCCAGTTCATCTTCACGTTGCTCACCAGTTCCCATGCATCCACACCGAAGCCAGGCTGGTTGCCCTGCGTCCAGTACTTCGCTTTCCACACCAGATGGTCGAAGCTTACGGTATCGCCATTGTTGTAGATTTTGCTGGCATCCCACGCAGCATATTTGCTGGCGTTAGCATCGACAGGCGCGTCGCAGCTACCGGTTGCAGAACCTTCGTCAGATGGCGGAGTCACATCATCAGCCGGAGGGGTCACATCGTCAGTTGGTGGGGTCACATCGTCAGCCGGAGGGGTCACCTCATCAGCCGGTGGCGTTACGTCAGCCGGTTTTGGATTCACAGTTACCTGCACGTTAGACTGCACGCTGGTTTTACCATCCGTCACAACAACGCTCAGCGTGTAAGAAGAGGTATTGTTCACCTCTGGCGCAGTGATGCGAACGTTAGCAGTATCAGTACCCGTTGCGTTCATATCAGCCGGTACGCTCCAGCTGTAGGTCAGCGCATCGCCATCAGGATCGGAGGCTTGTGCATGCAGAGAAATCGCTTCACCGGATTCAACGGTAACGGATTCCATAGCATTGATCACCGGAGCCTGGTTGGCCTTAGGCGCTTTGTTCACTACCTGTACGTCGATAGCGTTGCTCAACCCTTTCGCGTCGGTCACGGTCAGGCGGAACACCAGGTTCTGATCGCTGGTCACGGCCGGTACGCTGAAGCTGGCTTTCGCTTTGGTGCTGTTCGCCAGGGTCACGGTGGCGCCGGAAACCTGCGTCCATTTATAGGTCAGCGCATCGCCGTCCTGGTCGCTGGAGGCTGAGCCGTCGAGCGTGACAGTCGCCGGGCCCGTTACCGTCATGTCGGTTGCAGAAGCGACAGGCGCATGGTTGGTTACAACCGGCTCAACAGGCGTAGAGCTGCCGCCCAGCAGGCTTTCGTTCATGGCATTCAGGATATCGCCGTTATCGGATTCGATAGACCATGCGAACAAACCACCCAGGTTTTTGCTCAGCACGTATTTGCCTTTCGCATTGACGGAACGGGCGTTATCGTATGTCACCAGCTCACCGGTGGATTTGTTGAACACGTACGGCGCTTCTGCTGCTTCGTCGTATTTGTATTCCCAGCCTGGTTTGCCCAGCATCTGGTTTACAATCTGACGGTAGTCAACAATACCGTTTTCCCATGTCCCTTTGATTGGACCCGTCGCGGTACCGGTGAATGGATTGTCACCCGTGTAACCGTGAACGCCGGTCCAGCCGCGGCCATACATGCCCGCACCGACGACGATCTTGCCAGGCTGAACGCCCTGCGCCAGCATCTCTTTCACTGCGTTATCGGTGGTGTAGTTGGTATCTGGTTTCCAGGACGCACCGTACAGCGCGGTCTGGTGACCCAAATCGGTATTACTCCACGCACCGTAGAAGTCGTAGCTCATCAGGAAGATATGGTCGATGTACTGCTGCGCGGTGTTGTAGTCCACGTCTTCGATCTTATCTTTACCTGCACCGATTGCCGTGGTCAGCTCGTAGGTACGACCAGTTTCCGCAGACAGCTCGTTCAGCATCTGACGCAGGTCATGCATCAGCGCGGTGTAAGTCGCTTTGTCGGTCTGCGGGTTACCCAGCTTGGCGTTCTCACCGCCGCCGCCCGGGAATTCCCAGTCGATATCCACACCGTCGAACACTTTCCAGGTGGTCAGGAAGTCTTTAACGGACGCAACGAAGCGGTCGCGCAGCACTTTGTTATCCATCTGATAGAACGGGTCAGACAGAGTCCAGCCGCCTACGGATGGCAGGATTTTCAGATCAGGATGGGCTTTTTTCATCGCCATCAGCTGGCCGTAGTTGCCTTTGTACGGGTCGTCCCAGTTGCTTACGCCCTGCTGAGGTTTTTGCAGCGCAGCCCACGGGTCGTGGATCGCCACGGTGTAGTCCTGGCGGCCCTGACAGGCGCGTTTCAGAGACTCCAGCGCGCCGGAGGATTTGGCGCTGTCGTTAATGCCGTCGCCGCCACAGATTGGAATGAAGCCGTACAGCAGGTGGTTAATGTTCGCGACAGGAATTTTGTCTGCCGAGAAGTTACGGTCGTACACGCCCCACTCAGGGAAGTAAGCGCCAACCACTTTATCGGTGTGCTGCGCGAACGCTTTGTTGTTTTCCAGCAGCGGGGTGTTCAGAGGAAGCAGGTGGCTACCGTCGGTGTCCGCCACGATGATCAGCTTGCTGGCGCTCTTGGTGCAGCCGCTGTCGTTACACAGCTCAACCTGCTCCTGATAGCGTCCGCCTTTCTTCACTTTAAAGGTCGCAGAGCCTGCGGCACTACCCGCACCGGTCCAGACGGTCTTGCCGTCCAGCAAAACTTTTGCAGACGTTGGGGCATCGCCGCTCCAGACGTTCCACTCCACCTTCACGTCAACGCCATCTTTATGCACTTTGATGAGGTTGTTGTAGTCCTGTGCCGCCTGATCCACCTCTACCAGCGCAAACTTATCATTGCCTGATGTAATTGACGGTGTACCCGGCGCCGCTGCAAATACTGAGCTTGTTGCGGCTGCAACAAAAAGCGCCAGATATTTAGGCTTCATAAATTTCATTTTTTATTTCCTGATAAATTTATTCGTAACGTAATAATCCATGTCTTCCTTGAGAGCATGGAGTCTATTTGCGTAATGCGTATTTAACCAACCTGAAAACCGTGACAAAAAACGTCTTGCTGCGTTGTATTCCTCCATAAAAAGATACAAGCCCAAATTCCGTGTAGCTTATATCTTTTACGATACACTGAGCGCAAAGAGACATCCTTCTCTTCCACCGTCAAAAAAACTTATAAAAAAACTTGACCTGTATATTTAAAATATGAAAGCAAACTGCTGTCCAATAAACACGACTATTCCAGCAAATGACAGATAGGGTCCGAAAGAAATAGTGAGGTTATTTTTATTTAAATTATTTAACGCGAAATAGCCCGCGATACCGCTCAACGCTGCGGCAAGTTCAATTGAAGGCAGCGCCTGCCAGCCGCACCAGGCACCTAAGGCCGCCAGCAGCTTAAAATCGCCGTAGCCCAGTCCTTCCCGCCCGGTCAGCAGGCGAAAGGCCCAGTAAAGCAGCCAGAGCGACAGATAGCCCGCTACCGCACCGAACAGCGCGTCCTGCAACGGCAACCTGTGGTCAAATGCATGGAGTAAGAGACCTGCCCACAACAGCGGCTGGGTCAGGCAGTCCGGGAGAAGCTGATGCTGCCAGTCGATCATCGCCAGAGGCAGTAAAAACAGCGCGAGTAACCACAGCGAAAACACCCCCTGAACGTCCGGCATGCACCAGGCCGTAACGCCAAAAAACAGCGCCGAGAAAAATTCGATCAAAAATAACCGCAGCGGGATGGTCGTGCCGCACTGGTGGCAGCGTCCCCGTAATAACAGCCAGCTGACCAGGGGGATATTTTCCCATGCAGCAAGCGTGTGCTGGCACACCGGACAGTGCGAGGCAGGAAAGAGCAGATTGCCGCTTCCCTCTTCATCCATCACGATCCCCGGCAGGCGCTCGGCAACAACGCCAAGAAAACTACCCATAATCCCGCCCAGGATCGCACTCATTATCGGAAAACTAACCGGGCAGGCCTCCCGGATCAGCGAGAAGGTATTCATGCGTTTTTTGCCCAGGTGAGCTGCACCTGCGCTTTTACATCGCTGAGATGGTCAACCGGCGTGAGGTTTATTTTTTGCAATCTGACGCCGGAGGTTTGATTAATTTCGCGCAGCCAGTTTTTTAATTCATAAACATTTACCCTATTAACCACGAACGATAAAGTTTGTCCCTCCTGGCGCACGTCCGTCAGCGACAGGTTAATTTCATTGGCGCTTTTCTCTACCACCGTGCGTGGATTATCCGTTTTGACTAACTGAACCTGAAGATGATTTTTATCAATTTCATTGCGCATCCAGTTAAGCGTCTCTTTTTGTCTTTTAAGCGTCGATTTACTATTTTGAATCATATTATCCAAAGGGATGACTCCTGCGTAATACACCGCAGCCCCAAGCAGGGCAACGATGCAGAGTTTTAAAATAACTTTCTCCCGGGCGCTGTAGTTCTGGTAGCGTGATTTCAGCTGCGCGATTCGCTCTTTCATTTATGTTTCCCTGCGATCATGGCGGTATAGGGTTCGGTGGTTGAAACAGGCTGTAAGGTAAAATCGAAATTCTCACGGGTCTGGTTAACAAACGCCTGCAACGCGGGCTGGTTTTGCGCGCTGACGCTCAGCGTCAGCGTGTTTTGCTGCGCATCGTATTCCAGCAAATCGATTTCCATCGCAGGCACTGACTGCCGGGCGGCCGCCAGCTCGTCCAACTGAAGGAAGATCCCCTTACTCTGTTTTTTGACGTTCTGACCAAAGTGATATTTGATATTGGTCTGGTGACGCATGCTGGGGAAATGGTGCTTATACACCTGGAGGATCTCCTCCTGTATCTGGTTTTCCTGCTGCACCAGCATCCAGGCCATCGCAATGCGCGGCCCCAGCAGCAGGCCAACGGACAGCAGGCCCGCAATCGCCACTGCGGCTTTCATGCTTTTCGCGACGCGCCCGTTACCGGCCTTAAGGCTGAATTCACCGTGAAGCAGATTCACGCGACAGGCCTGCCACTGCGGCTGGATCAGCACCAACGGATGCTGCCAGGGCTGGGCAATGTCGACGTCCACACCAGCAGGCGCTTCGCCGTAACAGCACACCTCCCCCTCTCCGGCCTTCTGCATCAGAAGCGGCAGCAGGCTCGCTTCCATTTCGCTGGCAACATGCGGTGATAAACGTAGCCAGTAGCCGTCGTCCTGAGCGACAAGAGTACTTCCGCCAGCCGTCACGGGCAGCAGCCAGGCATCCGGCAGCACCTGGATCACTTTTAACCCCGCCTCCTGACAGCGGCTTAACCACCCGCGCAGCAGATCGGCGTCTATCGCCACCGCATCAACCTCAGCGCCTTTTTTGTTCAGCACCGTCCAGTGGAGATTATCCACCTCGCCAATCAGCGTCTCTTCCGCCATCTAGGAGAATGCCGTCGCCTGAGAGGCGACTTTCTTCGGCAGCGTAAAATGGCGGAAGATCATGCTGCTGGCGGGCAGCAGCAGACAAACACGGGCCGCCAGTGGGTGATCCGCCAGCGCGTCCAGGCTCTCCAGCGTCTCAACCTGCTGGCTGCCGGAGACACACCCCATTATTTTCCCGCCCTCGCGGTTATCGGGACGAACAAAAAGTACCTGTTTCATAGCGATCTACTTTTCTTATTCAATCATTCGGTAACGACGTTGCCACGTCACGATCTCACCGGCCTCGTTATTGACCTGAAGCTGGCTAACCACGCGAAGCGTTAATTCATCGGTATTGCCGGTATAGTTCACGCGGAAATACCGGCTGCTGATGGAGAGAAGCTCAGCCACCTGCGGGAGATCGTCTTTCAACTGCGGGAAGGTCTGCTCCAGCGCTTTGCTGAAGGTTTCCATATTTTCCCAGCCGGTTTCTGGACGCGAATCAATCAGGCGAACGGCATCATCTTCCGTTAATTTTCCGGGGAACAGCGCGGCCAGTAAGGCGGCCTGTTCCGGTTTCAGGGTGTTCACATCCACCTTGCTGGCAGAGTCCGGCAGCGCGCAGAGCAGCTTGCTCACCTTCGGATATGCCGCTACCGGGAACGCGGGCAGCTGTTTGATCTCCGCAATGGTGCGCATCATCTGGTTCGCGGGCTGTCGGGCGGGCAAGACGCCCGCCCAGGCATCGCTCTCTGCACCGTCTTTGGCCGTCGTCGCGTCGCCATCGAGATAGTCCACCAGCTGTTGATATACCTCTTCTGCCGTAGTGTGGCTGATGCCGCTTTCCGTCAGGATCTGTTCAACAATCTGCTCGTTGCGCGGTTTTTCCGGCACGGCGGGCGCGTTTTGCCCCTGTGGTATTTTCTCTGCGGCCAGCAGGTTATTGACGTTAAAGCAGTCCTGCGCGTCTTCCACCTGGCTGACCACCGTGTAATCTTCGCCCCGCGTCTCCAGCGGCTGGTGCCAGTCGCCGTCAAGGTTCAGAGCCTTGTTTTCACCGGTGGCGTCGGTCTGCAGGCGGTCCTTCACCACCTTCTCCTGCGCCTGCATCGCCCAGCGCAACTGCTGCTGGCTGACCTGATAATGGGTTTTCTGCAGATTGCGACAGAACTGCTGGCTAATTTTGGCGGCCAGTGCCGACATCATGACCAGCAGGATCAGCACCACCAGCAGCGCTACCCCTTTCTGTTTACGTAATGCACTCATGATTTTGCTTCCGGTGCCGGTGCCGCCACCGGCGCAGGCGCGGTCTCTGGCGCAGCGGCGGGCGCTGGCGCCGCCGCTTCAGGCATATCGCCCGGGGTCGTAAAGACCCAGCGCCAGGTATCGCCATTTTCCATGGTCAGCGTCAGCTCCACGCCGTCCGGCAGATGCGCCGGGTCGCTCCAGCTTTTCTGCCAGCCCTGACGATAAAAACGCCACTGCAGCGATTTCACCTCACTGACAATTGGCACTTCATCGGGCTTCGCGTCCACCGGGCCATCAATCACCGGCCAGACGTCGCGATAAAGACGCCCCTCTTCCAGGCGCCAGCGCACACGCTCCAGCTGGATCGTTCCGCTCACGCCATTCAGCGTGGTCAGCTCAAGCGCATCATCCACCTGACGAAACAGATCCGGCTCGTTACGCGGGGCGCGCGCCTGCAGCTGGTAGAAATCGCGCTCCATCAGATTCCAGGCCCGCTGCAACTGATTGAGCTTCGCGGCGCTGGCGTCGGTTGCCGAACTGGTGCGCATTGCGCCGTCCAGAATTTGCCAGGCCAGGGTGCTGATCACCGCGAAAATGGTCAGGGCAATCATGATCTCCAGCAGGGTAAACCCGCGCTGGCGTCGCGTTTTTTTCACTTGCTCTCTCCCGGCGGAACGATTTGCAAAGCGATAACCGGCTGGCTGTCGTCCCCTTCCGCGTAGACGCGAATGGCGTTCGCCCAGCCGTTGTCGGCGGTTTTCACCCGCTGCTTGCGCCAGTTCCAGCTGCGCCCGCCCATGATTTCCGTTCCCTGCGCCTCGGCGTCAGGGAAGTCGGTTTTCGTGAGCTGCGCTTCCGCCAGCTGATTTTCCGCCACCCAGCTGGCCTGCAGCGTGTCGGCCAGGCCGTGAGTGAAACGCACGTTCAGGGAGACGGAATTCATCAGCGCCAGCGCGGCGGTGGAGAAGATCACCAGCGCGACCATCACCTCCAGCAGCGTCATCCCCTTTTGCTTTTTGCCGTTAGCCATCGTTCTCTACCGATACAGGCGCAGCGCCTTGCGACACAACGCGGAAATGGTGCTGTTTGTCATAGCTTTGCAGCGTCAGCGTGAAGCGGCTGATTTCGCCGTCCGGTAAAAAGAGTACCTGCGGGTCGGCGCTTACCGTGGCGGCAAGGCGCTGGGGCGAGAGCGAAACGTGCATCTCTTCCGGGAAATCGCCTTTGGTGGTAATACGCCCGGCGGATAACGGCGCCCAGTGACGTTCGCCGTTTTTATCCTCGAGCGTCACCAGCTGATAATTATCCGTCGTGATGACCAGCCCGACGATATTTCCGTCCATCACCGCACGGTCTGAACCATAATCAACGAGGGCTTTTAATTGCTGGCCAAATATATCCGCACCGCTGCGTGAAGGTATTGTTGACACCACCATCATGGCGCAGCTGGCAAATATCACCAGCGCCAGAATAATTTCCAGCAACGTAAAGCCGCGTTGTTTATTCATTATTTCTCTTTCTTATCCAGAGACCAGTTCGTAATATCATCGGCGGTATTGGCTTCACCGTCCGGACCGGCGGAGAATACGTCGACCGCGCCGTGTTCGCCCGGGCTAACCAGAATATAATCTCCGCCCCACGGGTCCTGCGGCAGGCGACGGATATAGCCATCAGCACGGTAGCCGTTCGGGATTGGCGCGATTTCAGGCTTGGTTACCAGCGCCTGTAAACCCTGCTCGGTTGTCGGGTAGCGGTGATTATCCAGCTTATACATATCCAGCGAACCTTCGAGCGCGACAATATCGCTGGTTGCTTTTTGCGTATCTGCTTTTTCTTTATTGCCCATTAAGTTTGGCACCACCATGCTCGCCAGTACGCCGAGAATAACAATGACCACCATTAATTCGAGCAAGGTGAAACCCGCCTGACGCGCCAGGTTTTTACGTTTTAAAGCCATGATTTAACCTACCATATTATTAAGTTGCAGAAGCGGTTGTAATATTGACAGCACGATGAATAAAACAATCGTCGCCATGGATACCACCAGCGCCGGTTCAAATACCGACAGCGTTAATGTAATTCGATGCTGCAATGCCGATTCCTGGTTTTCCGCCGCGCGGTCCATTAAATTGCCTAATTCCCCGCTCTCTTCGCCGGAGGCAATCATATACAGCATGGTTGGCGGGAATAATTTCGCCTGCTCCAGCGCGGCATAGAGCGATGCCCCCTGGCGCACGGTATCAGCGGCCTGCTCCAGTACCTGCCGGGCATAGAGGTTTTCGATACCGTCCATCGCGATATACATCCCCTCCAGCAGCGGCACGCTGCTGGCCTGAAGAATGCTCAGGGTACGGATGTAGCGGGCGCTGTTGATGGCGCACACCAGCTTTTTGATCGGCGATCCGTTCACCAGCCAGCTGTGCCAGCGAAAACGGTTTTTGGCGTTTCTCAGCCAGGTCTTAAAGCCGACAAACCCGCCGCCGAGGATCCCCACGATGTAGATCCCGTACGCCTGCAGAAAATCACTCACCGCAATCAGCGTGCGGGTGGTGATCGGCAGCTGCTGCTTCATGTGGGTGAACTGCTCGATCACCTGCGGCACCACCGCCACCAGCAGAATGCTGATGACCGCGATGGCGACCACGGTCAGGGTAATCGGGTAGACCATCGCCTGCGTCAGCTTGCTTTTCATCTTCTGGCGCTGCTCGTTGTACTCCGCCAGCTTCTCCAGCACGTCGCCCAGGTGGCCGGTTTTTTCGCCGGCCATCACCAGTGTGCAGTAAAGCTTGTCGAAGGTGCGCGGGAACTGGCTAAACGCGTCGAACAGCGTGTGGCCTTCCACTACTTTCTCGCGGATCTCCACCACCATCGCCGCCAGCTTTTTGTCCTCCGTCTGCTTCGAGATAGCCTTCAGGGCGCTTTCCAGCGGCAGCGCGGCGTTGACCAGCGTCGAAAGCTGGCGGGTAAACATCGACAGCACCGGCGTGGAGAGCTTTGCGCCGGTTTTCGCTTTACCGGACGCCGCCGCCTCGCGGGTTTCGTTGATGCTGACGGGCATCAGCTTTTGCTCGCGAAGCCACTGGCGAACCTGCTTTTGCCCCTCGGCCTGCAGCGTGCCGCGCTGGGTTTTCCCCGCGCCGTCCGTTGCGGTCCAGGCGTAGAAGGCCATTACGCATCCCCCCCACGCTCGGCGGTGACGCGCATCACCTCTTCCAGCGAGGTCACGCCGCTAATCACCTTCAGCAGCCCGTTTTCACGCAGGCTGTAAGCCTGCTTAAAGAGCTGCGTCTCGATGGACATTTCGTCCTTATCTTCATGAATGGCGCGGCGCATGGTGCTGTCCACCACCAGGAACTCATGAATACCGGCCCGGCCCTGATAGCCGCTCTGGCGGCAGTGTTCACAGCCCACCGCGCGGTAGATTGCTTTTGGCGGCGCGTCCATAAAGCTGAACAGCGCTTTTTCATTGGCATCCAGCGGACTGGTGGTCCGGCAGTGCGTACACAGCCGACGCACCAGACGCTGGGCAATGACACCGAGCAACGATGAACCGATTAAAAAGGATTCCAGCCCCATATCCCGCAGGCGGGTTATCGCCCCTGCGGCGCTGTTGGTGTGCAGCGTAGACATGACCAGGTGACCGGTAAGCGACGCCTGCACCGCAATTTGCGCGGTCTCACCGTCACGAATTTCCCCGATCATCACCACGTCCGGGTCCTGACGCAGAATGGCGCGCAGCCCGCGGGCAAAGGTCATGTCCACGCGCGGGTTAACCTGCGTCTGCCCCACCCCTTCCAGCTCGTATTCAATCGGGTCTTCAACGGTCAGAATGTTGCGTTCGTGACCGTTCAGCGCCGAAAGAATGGCGTACAGGGTGGTACTTTTACCGGAGCCTGTCGGCCCGGTGACCAGGATAATGCCGTGCGGGCGGTCAATCAGCCCTTTCAGCTTCTCCAGCTCTTCATCAATCAGGCCCAGCTTGTTGATGTCAGGCTTAAGATTGCTTTTATCGAGCAGACGCATCACCACGCGCTCGCCGTACTGGGACGGAATGGTCGAGACGCGCACGTCGATCGCCTTGCGACCAATGCGCAGGGAGATACGGCCATCCTGCGGCAGGCGCTTCTCGGCGATGTCGAGTTTTGACATGACCTTGATGCGCGATACCAGCAGCGGCGCGAGCTTGCGCGCAGGCTGCAGCACCGGGCGCAGCACGCCGTCAACGCGGAAGCGAATGCTCAGCGTGCGCTCGAAGGTTTCGATATGAATATCCGACGCGCCGTCCTTCACCGCCTCGCCGAGAATGGCGTTGATCAGGCGGATTACCGGCGAGTTTTCGTCGTTATCGAGCAGATCTTCGTTATCCGGGATCTCCTCGGTTAACGCCATCAGGTCGATATCCGCGTCCATATCGTCCACCAGCTGCTGCGAGACGCCGCTGCTCTGCTGCCAGATTTTGGCCAGCATCTCGTCAAACGCTTCCGGCGTGAGGGTGACCGGGACGAACGCGCGTCCCAGCACCCGGCGCACTTCCAGCAGTGCAAATGCCGGGGTGTCATCACGGATATAGACGTCATTGTTATAAAATAAAACGCCGTTATCTTTTGCGTAGCTGCTGCTACACAGTGTTTTACTCAGTTCGTCCACGTTGCCCCTCCGCCTTACTCTTTAAACGGATTGCGTGTCGCGCTGGTTTTCACCGGTGCGGCATGGGTGGCAGTCTTAGTGTCGGCAGACGGAAACGCGGGCAGAATGGCGTTATCCGCTGGCTCAATAATGCCGAGCTTTTTCTCCTCCACGCGCTGCATCTGGCGAACGCGGATCTGGTCATATTTCTCTTTCGACGCGGCGCTGTAGTTGTCGTCGTCACGCAGGACGGTGGTATGGATAAACACCATCAGGTTGCGTTTCGATGTGTCCTGCGAGGTGTAGCGGAACAGCTGGCCCACCAGCGGGATATCGCCGAGCAGCGGCACTTTGGAAACCGACTGCTTGGTGACGTTTTCCATCAGGCCGCCGAGCACCACCGTCTGGCCACTGTGGACCATCACTTCGTTATTAATGGTGCGAGTGTTGAAGGTTGGGCCGAGGCTGGCGTCTTCCGTCGCGCTGTTGTCAACGCTGGAAACTTCCTGCTCAATCTTCAGGTGGATCATGTCACCGTCGTTAATCTGCGGCACAATTTTCAGCTTGGTACCGACGGTCTTACGCTCAACGGAGTTAAAGACGTTGTCGCCGCTGGTGGTCTGCGAACCGGCAAGGACCGGCACGTCCTGGCCCACGTTAAACGACGCTTCTTTGTTATCCAGCGTGACCACGCTCGGCGTGGAGAGAATGTCGTTTTTACCGTCGGTGGAGAGCGCGGTCATCAGGGCGCCGAAGTCGCCGTTGAAGAAACCGGTCGCCAGGCCGGTGAAGCTTGCCCCCTTCATGGTGCCGTTTTTAATCTGGCTGATAGGCAGGCCGGTTGAGCCGAACTGCACGCCGCCGTGCTTGCTGGTCCACTGCACGCCGAGATCCAGGCCGTTACCGTCCTGCACTTCAGCAATGATCGCTTCCACCAGCACCTGTGGACGGCGAATGTCGAGCTTGTCGATCACCTTCTCCAGGGAGTTCATCACGTTAGGCTGCGCGGTGATCACCAGCGAGTTCGTTGACTCGTCGGCGCTAATATTCAGATCGCTGGCCGCCGTGGCGGTTTTCGACTTCGGCGCACCCGCCTTGTCTTTCAGCTGCTCGCCAATACCGGTCAGCACCGGAACCACTTTGGTGGCGCTGGCGTATTTGAGGTAGAAGACGCGGGTATTCCCCTCGTTGTTCTGCTCGCGATCCAGCTGATGGATCAGGGAACGGGTGCGCATGCGCGCATCTTCCGAACCGCTGATCACCAGGCTGTTGGTCTCGTCATCCGCTACCACCTTGGTGGCGAGCTGCGGCGCGTTCTGCCCCTTCTGCTCTTCGTTGTTGAGGTTGTTCAACATGTCGGAGAGCTCTTTGGCGGACGCAAAGCGCAGCGGCACGATTTCGCGACGCTGAATGCCGTCTCTGTCGACGCGCTGCACCAGATCCACCAGGCGGTTCACCACCGAGGCTTTCCCGGTTAACAGCAGGACGTTCGACGGCTCAAAATGCACCACGTTACCGATACCGGTGGCATCGTTCAGTTGGCGCAGCAGCGGCGCCAGCTCACGCACCGGCACGTTTTCCATGCGCACGACGCGGGTGATGATCTCATCGCCTTTGCCCGGATTTTTGCTGTCTGCCAGCGGGGCCCCGGCGGTGCGGGCTACGCTTGAGCGCACCACTTTGACCATGCCGTTGTCCATCGGGATCACCGACAGACCGTACAGGTCCAGCACGCTCAGGAAGAACTGGTAATACTCATCTTCCGTCAGCACGTTATAGGTTCTGACCGACACCGTGCCCTGAACGGACGGGTCGACGAGAATGGTTTTGTTAAGATTGCGGCCTACCGTATCGATAAACTCGCGGATATCGGTATTTTTAAAGCTCGCGCTAAAGTTAGCTGCAAGCAGCGAACTGGAATATAACGACAATGCGGTCAGCGCCACGCACGCCCAAGGAAATTTCTTCATGTCTGTACACTTGTTAATTGTTTAGAACATTAACCCGAATATTTTCAAGGTGAGCGTGACGTCTGACGACAACCTCCGCTTCTTTCATTTTCGACCAGTTGGCAATAATACTTTTTGCCTTTGCTTCATCGGTCATATCGACAGAGTTGACTTTCACAGCCACGTCGCCCTTTTCCAGCCCGGAATGGCTGAAGAACGCTGAGGCATTCCTTGGATTGATGTTGTAGCCTTCCAGTTGGCCTTTTTCGATTACTGGTTTTAACACCAGATAATCATCCAGATGCACGCTTTCCGCGCCTGCATCTTTCGTCGATTTGGTTACCGGGCCGCTGTCAACGCCGCCCTTAAAATAGTCAGGCTTATTTAACGCCAGTACCTGCGTAGCACCTTCATAATTAACCACCACATTGTCTTTGTTAATTTCCTGAATAAAGGCATCGTTAAAACCGGTCAGCGGCTCGCCTTCGCGATAGCTGCGCTGGCCTGCCGGGGTTTTAATCACCGCAAAGGAGAGCCAGGCATCGTCACTGCTGACAATTCCTTCAATTTCCGCTGCCAGCGGGGCTTTCGCGGCAGCCGGTAAGTTATCCTGACGCACCGCAGCCGTGAACAGAGTAAATGTCTTTTCTTCACGACGATTTTTCAGCGGCTGTTCATCAGATTTAGCCAACTTATTCGTAACTTTTTTATAATCTTTAAACGTCAGATAGCCTTGCTGGCCGCAAAAAATTAACAGCACAAACATAATACAAGGCGTTATCCACCGTGACAGAAATGAGAACCTCATTTTTCATCTGGCCTTTAACAAAGCGGAAATAAGCAGCGTCGGGCTGCGCCAATATGTGTGAAAAATAGTAATTAACTGCCGTAAATACGACCATCGACTTCGCCATTAACTTTAATAAAAAAAACTATTGACCAAATAAAATCGGGATGTTAGGTCATTGCAACTGGATATTTTTACCCTGTGCGCAAATTGACCACCCTGTGGCGTTGCTTTACTTTCTCGTCCTGTTGCTATTCCTAATCAGAGACGGTAAGTCGTTATGTATCAGAGCCACTTTAAATTTAAACAACCGCCATTCAGAACAATCACGGGTTTCTCCGGCGATTTTCTGGTGCCTTATCATCAGGACGTATTCAACCTGCTGAAAGAGAAAAGCCAGGTGGCGGGAATTATCGGGCTCTTTTGCAACGACGCACCGCTGCTGGGCCACTTCAGCGATGCGCTGAAGGCCAGCCTTCCTGGCGCCATTGCCATCAACGCGTTTCCTAAGCTGAGTGCCAGTAGCCTGCTGTACAAGCTCAACCCGGGAACGAAAGAGAGCAAGAGTCGCATTCAGGCGGTGGATGCCGTGCTGCATCAGTGGCAGGGCGGAAAAAACCGCAGCAAAACCCTGGTCATCCGTCACGCGGAAGCGATGAAGGAGACCTGCCGTGAGGTGCTGGGGATGTTGCTTACGCGTGCTCAGGAGCTGGAGTTCCGTCTGTCCATCGTGCTGATGGGCAGCGCGGATCAGGAAGCCGCCCTCTTACACCCATCTGAACTTCGCGAATATGCCCATACCCGTCATACATTGCGTCCCCTGACCTGCCGGGAATTTCTCAGCTATGTGCAGGCGCAGTGTGAAGAGCACGGGTGCGAGAATTCGCCGCTAACCCCGGCGCGCGTGCGCAAGATGCACGCGCTGACCAAAGGCAACATCAGCAAACTGAATGAACTGGCGCACCTGTCAATGCTCGCGGCCTGGACCGAACGTGCAGCGCAGGTCAGCCCGCGTCATTTACGCCTGGCGGCAGGCGAGATCCTCCCGGCAAAAAAACACGGTAAGCGCCTGGCGACCGTGGGATTGTTCGCCTCGGTTCTGTTCGCCGCCTGCGGATGGTATTTAACCGCCTCAATCAATGCAAAACTGCCGATTCAGCTTCCCGTACCGGCGAGCTGGAAACAGCAGAAGCCAAAAGCCGACGCGCCTGTCGTGCCGGTTATCGACAATGAAGTGGTTAATCAGCCGGATGCGATGCACCAGCTGTACCTGATGTGGGGGTATGACGCCTCCGCGGATGATGCGCTGTGTCAGAACGCCGGGAAGGTCAATCTGATGTGTAAACAGGGTAACGCGTCACCGGATACGCTGGCACAGGAGGGTTATCCGTGGGTCAGTGAACTCAAAACCGGTACCCATCTTAACTACGCTGTTGTCGCCCGCGTAGGCGATGACTCGATGGATCTGCTGATGAATAACCGCACCTGGCAGGTGAGCCGCAGCTGGTTTAACCAGCATGCCACCGGTAACTTTACCCAGCTGCATCGCCTGACGCCGGAAGGCAAAGATGCCATCAGCGCCGCCAGCGATGCGAAAGACATGGGCTGGCTGGATCAGGCGCTGAGTCTGGCTCTTGGCCAGCCTGAAACCCATGCTCAGACCTGGACGGCTGAGATGATGAAACGCACCCGCGAGTTCCAGCAAAAAATGCATCTGCATGTGGATGGTATTCCAGGGGAAGATACGCTGATGCAGTTAATGCGTGAAACCCATACCACGCCGAGCGTGTTGATTCAGGCCACGCATGCCACACCGGACGCCAACACGCAGGAGAAGCATTCCTAATGTCTACCATCTGTCTTGCGGCTCAGCGCAGCTACACCACCGGAGAGGCGGTCTGGTTTTCGTACCGCCTCCCCAGCCTGAGAAAAATTTGCGGTCATACTTTTTTATGGGTATTGGGTTTGTGCGCCCTGGTCATGGCGGGGCTGTACGCGCATATTTACTGGAATTTCCGCCACCCGGCCCCTGAACCGGTAAAAGCGAGCGTCGCTAAACCGGAAACGCAGCTTTCCGATATGCATTATGTGTACGTGAGTAAACCGTTCCCGCATCCGCATCCTAAACCGGCGCCGGTACGGGAAGAGATGCCGCCCATGCAGGATCTACCGATAAGCACCGATGATGCTGACTGGCAACAGGCCCCTGACAGCACCGTGCCGCAGGATGCCGGGCACGATACCTCGCGTGATACTCTGCCGGGAACCGAGGCGCACGAAAACGCCACCGCGTCGTCGGGAAGTGAGGATGCTTCGTTAGCCGAATTGTTTAAGCAGGCGTTGAAAGAACAAGAGCAGGATTATTCTCAAGGCAAAATTCCCGCGCCGCCGGTTGACGAAACGCAGGATCAATCGCAAAGCAGTTTGTTGCATAACGATAACGTCCAGTCTCCTTTGAGTAAAAAAGGAGACCGGCTGGAGTAGTTAATATTTTTCAGGCAGCGTAGTGAGGTTAAGCAGACGACCTTTCTCTACCACAATATATTGACCTTTTTTCAGGTCGGAGAGGATTTTAATAATGGTACTGCGGGCCAGGTTGGTATATTCCTGAATATAGTCATAGATATTAATATCGCGCTGTTGGTGAACAATCAGCTCATTAATTTCGTAGAGGAATTCGCGGACCACAGAATAGGCGCTACGGGCGACCAGAACATCATCGCGTTTGCTCAGCAGGCAGATGTACCAGGAGAGCACTTTGGTCAATTCAGGCCACAGGTTTTTCTCGGTCATAAGCTGCGCGAAGGCCTCTTTTTTGATGCTGCGTACCACAGTGTTTGCGCGGACCAGGCCGTACATATGGGCTGACTGATAGAAAATAGCGGACAGGCCAAACACGCACTGTCCGGTGACGGTAAACATGCAGAGTTCGTCTGATTCACGACGGAATTCGACTTCGCCGCTGACGATAATATGAATATACTGAGAGTCAGCCGTGGAAATTTTCTGCCATTTCTTTAAGGTTTTCTCTTCAAAACCTTCAGTGGCAGAAATAATGGCTTCCATTTCAGGTTGTGGACGTAATTTTTTACCGTAAATGCTTAACATTGTTATACCCATTTAAGATTAGATTTATTAGACATAGCATGGCCGCGGTATTAAAACCGAAAACCAACAATCTTTTCCTGATGAAAGGCTCAAGGAGAAAATAATAACGCCTGCCGCCAGCAATATTTTTTTGATTTACTTAGCAAGCTATGTGTCTATCTTAAATCCGGATAATTTTAAGTCAATTTACTAAAAATGAATTGAGTTTGTACTTAAGATTAATCTCAAGCACAAATAAGGGGAAAACGTGCATTCGGGCGCAAACCGAAGGTTTACCCCTGCCCGTATTTCTCTAAAAGGGCTTCTGCAATGGCCATCGTTTCCACATCCGCGACGCCGTTCCATACCTGCGGGCGATAGTGCATCTGGAAGGCGGTGATAACGCGTTGCTGCTGCTGATCCGTGGCGTTGTCCGGCACCTCATAGCCATAGCGCATCAGCAGATCGAGCAGGGCTGCACGATCTACCTCCTGATAGCGCGGACGACCATTGATATAGAAGTTCACGCGCCCGGCATCGGGCCAGGCCCCAATCCCCTGCTTCGCCAGCGCCTGCCAGGGAAACAGCGGGCCGGGATCGTCCTTACGCTGGGGCGCGATATCAGCATGCGCCACCACGTTCTGCGGTTTGATGTCGTACCGGGCGATAATGTCTTTCGCCAGCGGGATAAGCGCCGCGATTTGCGCGGACTCAAACGGGGCGAAAACTTTCACACCGTCGCGCTTCTGCCAGCCGCGGTTCTCCAGCTCAATGCCGACAGACGTGTCATTGATCCGGTTGGTGCCGCGCCAGAAGCTGATCCCGGCATGCCAGGCCAGCTCGCTCTCCGGCACCAGTTGCCAGATGCGCGGTTTGCCGTCCGGCGTCGGCGGTTTTGCGGGGATGAGATAGTGGGAACTGACGTTTTTGTCGGTTAAGGTCGCAAGCGAGGTGTCGAAGTCGTCGGCGGTGTAGTGGATCACCAGCACCTTTATCCGCGGATAGGCCGCCTGCGCCTGATGGCGGGTATCCAGCTCGTAGGCACCTTTATCAACAATGCCTTTTTCCTGGGCGCATCCTGCCAGCAACATCGCCAGCAGGAACGTTGAAAGCGAGCGCTTCATCGACGGGTTTTCACCGCCGTGCCGCTTACGCTCACCATCAGCATGCTCGAATCTTTGCCGACGGTTTCATAATCAATATCGATTCCTACAACGGCATCTGCGCCCAGCGCTTTGGCCTGCTCGCCCAGCTCCTTAAACGCAATTTCGCGCGCTTTACGCAGCTCTTTTTCGTACGCGCCGGAGCGTCCACCGACGATGTCACGAATCCCGGCAAAGAAATCCCGGAAAATGTTCGCGCCCAGAATCGCTTCGCCGGTGACCACGCCGCAATACTCGGTAATGGTCTGTCCTTCCAGGGTTGGCGTTGTTGAAAACTGCATACTTTCTCTCCTTCTTTAGCGTTCAATGCGTTAGCAACAGCATTATCGGTTCGTTACGCTATGATTGAAAGGATAGTTAATAAATAAGGAAATCAACATGCGCTACTCTGCTTTAACACTTTTAGTGCCCTGCGCGCTGGTGCTCAGCGCCTGTACTACCACGGTCACGCCAGCCTTTAAGGATATCGGTACCCGCAGCGGCCCCTGCATAGACGGCGGCCCGGATACCGTGGCGCAACAGTTCTATGATTACCGCATTCAGCATCGCGGAAATGATCTCACCGCCCTGCGCCCGTACCTGAGCGATAATCTTGCAAAACTGCTCAACGATGCCACTCGCGATCCGCAGCATAACGCCCTGCTGAAATCCGATCCGTTCTCCAGCCGCACCACGCTGCCGGACAGCGCCGAGGTGGCCAGCGCGTCAACCATCCCGAACACCGATGCGCGGAACATTCCGCTGCGCGTGAAGCTGACCCAGGGAACCCAAACCTGGCAGGACGAAGTGCTGATGATCCGTGAAGGCCAGTGCTGGGCGGTGGACGATGTGCGCTATATCGGCGGCAGCGTTCATGCCCCGGCCGGCACGCTGCGCCAGTCGATTGAGAACCGCTAGATCATTAGTGATAAAAATGTTACCCCCGTAAAATGTCCGGCATTTCACGCGGAATGCCGACATTTATACTCGCCGACCTTGCCGTTCGCTATTTTGTGCTATGTTTAAGAGGAAATGCGGGTTATATTTAACTTTTAACGCAGAAATATTGCATAACTATTCTGTCAACGGTACTATCTGCGGCCTCAATTGCTATAGATTGCCTGGATGAGTAAAGACTGCCCCGATGAGTATTAAACTAAACGGCATTAACTGCTTCTACGGCGCACACCAGGCGCTGTTTGACATCACGCTGAACTGCCCGGAAGGCGAAACGCTGGTTTTACTTGGCCCAAGCGGTGCAGGCAAAAGCTCCCTTCTGCGCGTCCTTAATCTGCTTGAAATGCCCCGTTCCGGTACGCTGGCTATCGCCGGTAACCATTTTGATTTCGCGAAAACCCCGTCAGATAAAGCTATACGCGAACTGCGTCAAAACGTCGGCATGGTCTTCCAGCAATACAATCTCTGGCCGCACCTGACGGTGCTGCAAAACCTGATTGAAGCCCCGTGCCGCGTGCTGGGGTTAAGCAAAGATCAGGCCATCGCGCGTGCTGAAAAGCTGCTGGAGCGTCTGCGCCTTAAGCCCTACAGCGACCGCTATCCGCTGCACCTCTCAGGGGGTCAGCAGCAGCGCGTGGCGATTGCCCGCGCGCTGATGATGGAACCCGCGGTACTGCTGTTTGATGAGCCGACCGCGGCGCTGGACCCGGAAATCACCGCCCAGATCGTCAGCATCATTCGCGAGCTGGCGGAAACCAATATTACGCAGGTCATTGTTACCCACGAAGTGGAAGTGGCGCGTAAAACCGCCAGCCGTGTGGTCTACATGGAAAACGGGTATATCGTTGAGCAAGGTGACGCGAGCTGCTTCGCGAACCCGCAAACCGATGCCTTCAAAAACTATTTATCTCATTGATTGTGTCAGGGGAAATATAATGAAAAAAGTATTACTTGCCGTGCTGCTTGCTGGCGTTACCCTTTCCGCTACCGCAGCCCAGACCATTCGTTTCGCCACGGAAGCCTCCTACCCTCCGTTTGAGTCCATTGATGCGAACAACAAAATTGTTGGCTTCGACGTAGACCTGGCAAACGCCCTGTGTAAAGAGATCGACGCAACCTGTACCTTCAGCAATCAGGCGTTCGACAGCCTGATCCCAAGCCTGAAGTTCCGCCGTATTGACGCCGTCATGGCCGGTATGGACATCACTCCTGAGCGCGAAAAGCAGGTGCTGTTCACCACCCCTTACTACGACAACTCCGCCCTGTTTATTGGTCAGAAAGGTAAATTCACCTCTGTCGATCAGCTGAAAGGCAAGAAAGTCGGCGTGCAGAACGGCACCACGCACCAGAAGTTCATCATGGATAAACATCCGGAAATCACCACCGTTCCGTACGACAGCTACCAGAACGCGAAGCTGGATCTGCAGAATGGCCGTATCGACGGGGTATTTGGTGATACCGCTGTCGTGACCGAGTGGCTGAAAGCCAACGACAAACTGGCGCCAGTGGGCGACAAAGTGACCGATAAAGATTACTTCGGTACCGGTCTGGGGATTGCCGTTCGTCAGGGCAACACCGAGCTGCAGCAGAAATTCAACGCTGCGCTGGAAAAAGTGAAGAAAGACGGCACCTACGAAACCATCTACAAAAAATGGTTCCAGAAGTAATTCCTGATGAATGAAATTTTTCCTTTAGCAAGCGCCGCCGGGATGACCGTCGGCCTTGCCGTTTGCGCACTGATTATCGGCCTGGTGCTGGCGATGTTCTTTGCGGTGTGGGAATCAGCAAAATGGTTCCCCGTCGCCTGGGCGGGCTCCGCGCTGGTCACCGTACTGCGTGGGCTACCGGAAATTCTGGTGGTCCTGTTCATCTATTTCGGCTCCTCACAGCTGCTGCTCACGCTGTCGGACGGCTTCACGATCAATCTCGGCTTTGCGCAGATACCGGTGCAGATGCAGATTGACAACTTTGACGTCAGCCCGTTCCTCTGCGGCGTGATTGCCCTCTCCCTGCTCTACTCCGCGTACGCGTCGCAAACCCTGCGCGGTGCGCTGAAAGCGGTACCGCAGGGGCAGTGGGAATCCGGTCAGGCGCTGGGCATGTCGAAAGCAGCGATCTTCTTCCGTCTGGTGATGCCGCAGATGTGGCGCCACGCCCTGCCGGGCCTGGGCAACCAGTGGCTGGTATTGCTGAAAGATACCGCGCTGGTGAGTCTGATCAGCGTGAACGATTTGATGCTGCAAACCAAAAGCATCGCCACCCGTACTCAGGAGCCATTTACCTGGTACATCGTGGCGGCGGCTATCTACCTGGTAATCACGCTGCTCAGTCAGTACATCCTCAAGCGTATTGACCTGCGTGCGACGCGCTTTGAACGGAGACCAGGCTGATGCTTGAATATTTCCCGGAGCTGATGAAAGGGCTGCACACCAGCCTGACGCTGACCGTGGCGTCCATCATTGTGGCGCTGATCCTGGCGCTCATCTTCACCATCATCCTGACGCTGAAAACGCCGGTGCTGGTGTGGATCGTGCGCGGTTACATCACCCTGTTTACCGGTACGCCGCTGCTGGTGCAGATCTTCCTGATTTACTACGGACCGGGCCAGTTCCCGTCACTGCAGGCGTATCCGGTTATCTGGCACCTGCTCTCTGAGCCGTGGCTCTGCGCTCTGATTGCCCTTTCGCTGAACAGCGCGGCCTATACCACCCAGCTGTTTTACGGGGCGATCCGTGCCATCCCGGAAGGACAATGGCAGTCCTGCGGGGCGCTGGGCATGAGCAAAAAAGACACGCTGGCGATCCTGCTGCCGTACGCCTTCAAGCGCGCGCTCTCCTCTTACTCTAACGAAGTGGTGCTGGTGTTTAAGAGTACTTCTCTGGCCTACACCATCACCCTGATGGAAGTGATGGGTCACGGGCAGCTGCTGTACGGGCGCACCTATGACGTGATGGTGTTCGGCGCGGCCGGCGTGGTCTATCTGGTGGTGAACGGTCTGCTGACGCTGATGATGCGACTGATTGAGCGTAAAGCGTTAGCGTTTGAGCGCAGAAATTAATCACGCGAGTGCATAAAATGTAATTACCAGAGCGGATAACCCGATGGCTTATCCGCTTTTTTTTATACCACATACAATATTTAATCATATTTATTGCATATAAATTCATTAACTGGCATTGTACATCCATGCCGCAGACACGGCGCATAATGACAAGATAGACAGACGGGAGCATTACAATGAAAAAGTTAGTTCTGGCCGCACTACTCGCCACCTTCGCCGCTGGCGCATCCGCTGCTGATAAAATCAATTTTGGCGTTTCGGCCACCTATCCGCCGTTTGAATCGCTGGACGCCAGCAATCAGATCGTCGGTTTCGATATCGACCTGGCGAAAGCCCTGTGCAAGCAGATGCAGGCCGACTGCACCTTTACCAACCATGCCTTCGACAGCCTGATCCCGTCGCTGAAATTCAAGAAATACGATGCGGTGATCTCCGGGATGGACATCACGCCGGAGCGCAGCAAGCAGGTCGCGTTCACCGACCCGTACTACGCCAACTCGGCGGTGGTGATTGCGAAGAAAGGGGCTTATAAATCCTTTGACGAGCTGAAAGGCAAACGCATCGGGATGGAAAATGGCACCACGCACCAGAAATACCTGCAGGACAAACATCCTGAAGTGAAAACCGTGGCCTATGACAGCTACCAGAACGCGATTATCGACCTGAAAAACGGCCGTATCGACGGCGTATTCGGCGACACCGCAGTGGTGAACGAATGGCTGAAAACCAACCCGCAGCTGGGTACGGCAACGGAAAAAGTGACCGATCCGCAGTACTTCGGCACGGGCCTCGGCATCGCGGTACGCCCGGATAACAAAGCCCTGCTGGAAAAACTGAACGGCGCGCTGAAGGCGATTAAAGCAGACGGCACGTACCAGAAAATCAGCGAGCAGTGGTTCCCGCAGTAATCTCTTTTTGCCGGGTGGTCTGGCCTACGGGGGTGGTCTGTAGGCCGGGTAAGCGCAGCGCCACCCGGCAATTTCTCACAGCGGCACAAAGAACCTGAACCGCGCCCCGCTCACGGACTCCATCAGCCTGATCCCGCCGCCGTGCAGCTCCAGCATTCGCTTAACGATTAACAGCCCTAACCCGCCGCGGTTCTCCCGCGATGCCTGGGTATTCAGCGCCGAAGGCCGCTGGAACAGATCGTCGCGCAGCGAGGCATCCACGCCCGTTCCGGAGTCTGCCACTTCAACCTGAAGCCGTTCATTCTCCTGCCACACCGCCAGACGAATTTCCCCGCCAGTGGGCGTATGACGCATCGCATTATCGAGCAGGTTGGTCACCACGCGCTCGATCATCGACACATCAGCGTTTATCAGGGGCAGCGGCCCCGGCACGTCAATATGCAGATTCACCTCGCGCGTGCGGGCGGTAAGCTCAAACTTCTGCGCCACGTCGGAGATCAGCTCTCCCATCGCGAAACGCTCGCGCTGCGGCTTAATGCCGCCGTGCTCAAGGCGCGCCAGCTCGAAAAGCTGCTGGGAAAGATGTCGTACCTTTTGTCCCTGACGCAGCGCGGTGGCGAGATACTGCTGGTGCTCCTGCGGCGTCAGGGTGGCGGATTTGAGCGACAGGGTTTCAAGATAGCCCAGCAGCGAGGTCAGCGGCGTACGAAGATCGTGCGAAATGTTGGCGATAAACTCCCGGCGCTGGCGATCGCTGTCGGCCAGCTGGTCCCACTGGCGGGTAATTTTCCGCGCCAGCTCGATGAAACTGTTGCGCAGGAGCGCCACTTCGTCATTGGCCGCGGCATCCGGCGGCTGTGCTGCGAGCAGCCTGATTGCGCTAATGCTGTCCTGCTCCAGGCCGGTGACCTCTTCCGTCAGGCGCTTAACCGGACGCGTTACCCAGTACCAGACCAGCAGACCCGCCAGCAGGCCAAACAGCGCGACCCACAGCAATGACCAGAGCACCGTGCTCCAGAGCGCCTTATGCCAGGCCATTTCCGCCAGCGCGTTCGACTCCTCGCCCTGCAAAATAATGTACAGGTAGCCCTTAAGCTCGCCGTCCTGCCGCAGCGGCGTGGCGCTGAACACTTTTTTATTTTGACTGCGCGGATCGTCGCCCAGTACCGGTATGGCGGTACCGCTCAGGAAGGTCTGAACCGGTGCCAGGTCGATTTTTTGCCGCTGAATATGGCCCGGCGGTGCGGCATCGGCCAGGATTTCGCCGTCCGGCGAGATAACGTACAGTTCAACGCTCGGGTTGAAGGTCATCAGCCGGTCGAACAGCGGCTTCAGCGCGGTGCGGTCAACCCTGCCCTGCGCGTCCAGAATCGGTTCCCGCTGGACAATCTGCTGCGCCAGGCCGCCCGACAACCGCTGCACCATCGCGTTGCCGTACTGCATACTGCTGTAGAGCTGTACCGCGCAGGCGACGGTAGCGCAGAGCATCATCAGCAGGACAAACAGCAGCGTCAGGCGCTGGCTCAGGCTAAAGCGGCGCATCATGGTTTGGCTCCGCAAATTTGTAACCCTTGCCCCAGACGGTGCGAATTATCTCCGGCTCGGCGGCGTCCTTCTCAATCTTGATGCGCAGGCGGTTGATATGGGTGTTGACGGTGTGCTCGTAGCCTTCGTGCTGATAGCCCCACACCTGCTCCAGCAGCGCCAGACGGGAAAACACCTCGCCGGGATGGCGGGCGAAGAAGTACAGCAGTTCGAATTCGCGCGGGGTGAGATCCACCACCTGGCCGTGAAGCAGCACGCTGCGCGCCAGAGGATCGATCGTCAGGCCGTGGGCCTGAATTTGCCCGTCAGCCTGCGCCTGCCCCATTGCCTGCTGGCGGCGGAACAGCGCTTTGATGCGGGCAATCAGTTCCTGCACTGAAAAGGGTTTTGCCAGATAATCATCGGCGCCGGTTTCCAGCCCGGTGATGCGGTCGGTTTCGCTGCTGCGGGCGCTGATGATGATCACCGGCAGGTAGCGGGTCATCTGGCGGATGCGGCGGCAGATCTCCAGGCCGTCAACGTTGGGCAGCATCAGGTCGAGGATCACCGCATCCCACGGCTGTTTTTCAAGGCGCTGCAGGGCGTTGCCCCCGTCGGGCTCGTGGGTGATGGCGTAGCCTTCGTCTTCTAAGTTGAGCCGCAGAAGCGCCGCGATATCGTGGTCGTCTTCCACCAGCAGGATCTGCTTCATGGGTAAGCCTTTATTCATCTCTTATGACGTAAGCTTACCTGATTTTATGGGCGGGCAGAGTTCACATTTTGTTTAAGATTTCACGAGCAACGTCAGGACTTCATAATGCGCGGTATGCGGGAACATATCGAAAAGCTGCACGCGTTCAATGCGGTAGCCCGGCAGTTGAGCGATGTCTTTCGCCATGGTCTGTGCGTTACAGCTTGAATAGACGATGTATTCCGGCGCCATCTGGCTCAGGTAGTCGCACAGGGATTTGCCAATCCCACGACGCGGCGGATTAACCAGCACCAGCTCCGGCACGTTGCCCTGCCCGGTCGCGAACTGCGTAGAGTCCAGCGCCTGGAAGTGCAGATTGGTTAACCCCAACTCGGCGGCGGACTGCTTTGCGCAGGCAATCGCTTCGGCGGAGATCTCAATGCCGGTGAGCTGCATCTCAGGCGTGGCGCAGTGCAGGCCAAAACCGCCCACGCCGCAGAACAGGTCCCACATATGATGGATGTTTAACGCGCGCACCCAGTCGCGGGCGGTGGCGTACAGGCTGCTTGCCACGGTCGGGTTGGTCTGGAAGAAGCTTTGCGGGCGGATCCACAGCGGCACGCCGTTGAAGCTCTCCGCCAGCGCGTGCTGGTCGGTGAAGAAAACCTCTTTCTCCCCTTCCATGATCGCCATATGCACCGGCTGAATGTTTGCGGTAATCACCTTTAACTGAGGAAGCTGTTCCTGCAGCCACGGCAGCGCCGCGCGCAGCTGCGCCAGCTTGGCTTCCGAGCGCAGCACGAAGCGCAGCATCATGCCGCCGTCGATCTGGCTTTCCGTCAGGAGAAGGTACTTCAGCTCGCCACGCCTGCGGGCAACGTTGTAAGGCGTTAACCCCGCGCGAGCGATAAACGGTTTCAGTGCGGCAAAGACCGGCTCAAACGAGGCGGGATAGAGCGGGCAGTCGGTTAAGTCTTCCGGCGTGCCGTCGCGGTGCAGCATCCCCAGCAGCGGTTTTTCAACGCTGCCGCTGACCACCATTTTGGCTTTATTACGGAACCCCTGCTCCGCGCCGCTGACGGGTGCGCACCACTCGCCCACCGCGTGCGCTGCCAGCAGCTGTTGCAGGTCGGCCATTTTGGCGGTGAGTTGTTGAGAAACCGGCTGTTCTATCCACTGACAGGAGCGGCAGCGTCCGGCGTCATAGAGTGCGCACTGCATATGAAAACCTTAAGGAAAACGAGGGCTGCGATTATACACATTATTGCAGGCGGAAGAACCGCCGACTGGACGCCGGAACGAAAAGCAGGCAGAGCACCAGCATATCCGGCAGTTTTTGCATGACCAGCGCATGGAAAATCTCACGTCGCGACTCGCCCGGAATGCTGAACAGCTCAGGATAGCCATAGCCCAGCGAGGCGGCCCACAGATAGCTGGCGGCGGTCACCTGCGTGAGCAGATAGACCCAGCGCGCCCAGTTTCGCCCTTTGACCAGCGAAAACGCGCAGTAGATCTCGATAAACACCAGCACCAGGCTGCTTAAAAAGACCAGCGTCAGATTCCACGTCTGCACGCTGCGGTGAATGAATTCCCCGATGCCGCGCACGCCCAGCGTATTCAAAATCATCAGCACGTCCAGGCAGCGGATCATAATAATGGCGAGCGCCGCCACCTGAACCAGCGCAGGAACGTTAGGACGAGCGTGCGTAATACGTGATTTTTTTACTAATCCCAATGTTTTACTTCCCTGAAAAACAGTGCCGCGTCATGCGCGGCACATCACCGGAAATATTAAATCCTTCAGCCGCGTCTTGCACGCTGGATATCGCGCACGCGCTGTTTTTCCGCGCGCGCCATCAAATACCAGGCGATAAATCCGACAATTCCGACCACGCCGAGGATGATAGAGGCCAGGGCGTTGATCTCCGGGTTCACCCCCATGCGCACGCTGGAGAAGACCAGCATCGGCAGCGTCGTCGCGCCCGGCCCCGAAACAAAGCTGGCGATAACCAGATCGTCGAGGGAGAGCGTGAACGCCAGCAGCCAGCCGGAGATCACCGCCGGCATAATCATCGGCAGGGTAATGATGAAAAAGACCTTTAGCGGCGTGGCGCCGAGATCCATCGCCGCCTCTTCAATGGAGCGGTCCAGCTCGCGCAGGCGCGAGGAGATCACCACCGCCACATACGCGGTACAGAAGGTGACGTGCGCCAGCCAGATGGTGAGCATGCCGCGATCCGCCGGCCAGCCGATGGCGTGCGCCAGGGCCACGAACAGCAGCAGCAGCGACAGGCCGGTAATGACGTCCGGCATCACCAGCGGGGCAGTGATCATAAAGGCGAAACCGTTTGAGCCGCGAAAACGCCCGAAGCGCACCATCACCAGCGCGGCGATGGTGCCCAGAACGCAGGCCATCGTGGCCGCCAGCGCGGCAATGGTCAGGCTCAGCCCCACCGCGCTCATCATTGCGTCGTCGTGGAACAGCTCGCTGTACCAGCGCGTCGACCAGCCCGCCCAGACCGTCACCAGCTTAGAGCTGTTGAACGAGTAGATCACCAGCATCAGCATCGGCGCATACAGGAAGGTGAAGCCGATAACGAGGATCAGAATGCGCCACGGGGAGCGTACTACCGGTAAGTTGTTCATCCGCGATCTCCCATCTGTTTCTGCTGATGCTTATGGAACCACATGATCGGGACGATCAGCAGCAGGAGCATGATAATCGCCACCGCCGACGCCACCGGCCAGTCGCGGTTATTGAAGAACTCCTGCCACAGCACGCGGCCAATCATGATGCTGTCCGGCCCGCCGAGCAGTTCCGGGATCACAAACTCCCCGACCGCCGGAATAAACACCAGCATCGACCCGGCAATGATTCCGCCTTTGGTCAGCGGGACAATCACGCTGAAGAAGGTCTTCAGCGGACGCGCGCCGAGATCGAGCGAGGCTTCCACCAGCGAGTAGTCAATCCGCGTCAGGGCGGTGTAAATCGGCAGCACCATAAACGGCAGATAGGCATAGACAATGCCGATATAGACCGCAAGGTTGGTGTGCAGGATGGTCAGCGGCTGATCGATAACCCCAAGCCACATCAGAAAATTATTCAGCACCCCGTTGTTTTTCAGGATCCCCATCCACGCGTAAACGCGTATCAGAAACGAGGTCCACGACGGCAGGATCACCAGCAGCAGCAGGATGTTGCGCGTTGACGGCTTACTGTGCGCCACGGCCCACGCCAGCGGGTAGCCCATCACCAGACAGCAGAGCGTCGAGATCGCCGCCACCTGCAGAGACTGCAGATAGGCTTCGAAATAGAGCGGATCCTCGGTGAGCTGGAGGAAGTTGCCCAGATTCAGCGTCAGCGTCAGTTGCCCGTCGGCCCACTCCCACAGATCGGTATATGGCGGGATCGCCCGCGCCATCTCCGCCAGGCTGATCTTAAAGACGATCAGGAACGGCAGCAGGAACAGCAGGATCAGCCACACGTAAGGCATGGCGATTACCAGCTTGCGCCCGTGGTTCATCTTAAGGCGCGTCAGCCAGTGGGCAAAGCCGCCCGGTTTTTTGACGCGGGCTGGAGGTTCAAGTGTGCTCATGATCGCTCCTTATACCGTCAGCACGACGCAGCTGTCCGCGTCCCAGCACAGGCGCACTTCATCGCCCCAGGTCGGCTGCCCCTTGCGGTAGCGATGTTCGTTCTGTAGCTGCGCGCTGAGCATCTGTCCGCTTTTCAGGCGCACGTGGTAAATGGAGAGATCGCCCAGATAGGCAATGTGCACCACTTCCCCGACGGCAAAGTTATAGCCATCAGCAGGCGGATCGTCACAGAGCATGATCTTCTCCGGGCGCAGCGCCACGTAGACCGGCACGTTATCCACCACCGAGCTGTCAGGATCGACCTTAAGCGGATGCTGCAGCCCCGGCGATTCGATGACCAGACCATCCTCCTGACGATCCTTCAGCAGCCCTTCAAAAACGTTGACCGAGCCGATGAACTCCGCGCTGTAGCGGGTGGTCGGATGCTCGTAAATCTCTTCCGGCTCGCCAATCTGCACGAACTTCCCGCGGTTCATGATCGCGATACGCCCGGCCATGGTCATGGCCTCTTCCTGGTCATGGGTGACCATCACGCAGGTCACCCCCACGCGCTCGAGGATATCGACCACTTCGAGCTGCATACGGTCGCGCAGCTTTTTATCCAGCGCGCCCATCGGCTCGTCGAGCAGCAGCAGTTTCGGGCGTTTCGCCAGGCTTCTCGCCAGCGCTACGCGCTGACGCTGACCGCCGGAAAGCTGGTGCGGCTTACGCTTCGCGAACTCCTGCATATGCACCAGGCTCAGCATTTCGGCCACGCGCGCGGTGATTTCGGCTTTCGGCAGCTTGTCCTGCTTCAGGCCAAAGGCGATGTTTTGCTCCACCGTCATGTGCGGAAACAGCGCGTAGGACTGGAACATCATGTTAATCGGGCGCTGATACGGCGGCACGCTGGAGAGATCCACGCCATCGAGCATAATTTGCCCGGCGGTAGGCTGTTCAAAACCGGCCAGCATACGCAGCAGGGTCGATTTACCGCAGCCCGATGCGCCCAGTAGCGCGAATATTTCGCCTTTATAGATAGTCAGGCTGACGTCGTCCACGGCATGCTGGCCATCGAAAGATTTGGTGAGGTTACGAATTTCAAGAAGCGGGGTCAGCGCTTTACGGACTTTCGCCTGCGGGCGGGGGATCGCGTCATTCACGGGGTGCTCTCCGGCATAGATCAATACTGGTGCAAACGCACCGTCTGGGTGCGCATCGCCGGGCGGCGCGAACGCTTGCCCGGCCTACGGGTTGTGTAGGCCCGGTAAGCGATAGCGCCACCGGGCAACGTTACCAAACGCCGTTATTTACCGCTTTTCACCTTGGTCCACGCGCGGGTACGCACGCGGTCAATTTTTGGATCCTGAACCTTCAGGGTGAACAGCTTGGCGAACACGTCCGCTGGCGGATAGATTGCCGGGTTACTGCGGATCGCTTCGCTCACCAGCGGCACGGAGGCCTTGTTACCGTTGGCGTAGTAAACGTGGTCGCTGATGTGGGCGATCACCTCAGGACGCATCAGGTAGTTAAGGAACTGGTAGGCTTCCTCTTTGTTTTTCGCGTCAGCCGGCATGGCGAAGACGTCAAAGAAGGCCAGCGCCCCCTCTTTCGGAATGAAGTAGGACACATTCACGCCGTTTTTCGCCTCTTTCGCGCGGTTCGCCGCCTGCCACACGTCCCCAGCCCAGCCGATCGCCACGCAGATGTCGCCGTTCGCCAGGTCGTTGATGTACTGGGACGAGTGGAAGTAGCGAATGTTTGGACGCAGCTTCAGCAGCAGATCGGTCGCCGGGCCGGTGTAATCATCGGCTTTATTGCTGTTCGGGTCTTTGCCCAGGTAGTTCAGCACGGTGGCGAAAATCTCTTCCGGCGCATCGAGGAAGGAGACGCCGCAGCTTTTCAGCTTCTCAAGGTTTTCCGGCTTCAGCACCACGTCCCAGCTGTCCAGCTTAACGTCCGGGCCCAGCGCGGCTTTGACTTTATCCACGTTGTAGCCGATACCGGTGGTCGCCCACAGGTAAGGCATGGCGTATTTGTTGTCCGGGTCGTGCTTCGCCACCAGCTTCAGCACTTCCGGATCGAGGTTTTTCCAGTTCGATAACTTGCTCTTGTCCAGCGGCTGGAAGACGCCCGCCGTCAGCTGACGCTCCAGGAAGCTTGCGGAAGGTACGACCAGGTCAAAACCGGTGCTGCCTGCCATCAGCTTTCCTTCCAGCACTTCGTTGGAATCGAAAACGTCATAGACCACTTTAATGCCGGTCTCTTTTTCAAAATTAGCGACCGTGTCCGGCGCAATATAGTCAGACCAGTTGTATACGTGCAGCGTTTTTTGTTCCGCAGCGAGCGTGCCGGCAGAGACGGCCATCAGAGCACCCGCAACCAGACCCGATAACCATTTTTTATTCAAGGCGATCATAGTGTTATTCCTTCTGAAAGCTCGTTAACAAACGAACTAAACTGTGCAATCTGGATATATGCAAAAATCATGCATAGTTTGTCGCTCTGCTCAAAATAAAAAGAAACCTCTTTATCCGGCAGGATCCGCTCGCTTTTTTAAGCATCGCAAGAATAACTGTAGCCCGTGTCTCCGGCTATAGCCCAGACGAAAAAACGCCTTTTATCAATTTTTTATGCAGGTTAAGTCTACGTGATAAGCCGAAATGGCCTTGAGGGAGGTGAAAAATTCTTTAAAGAAAGGTTAAAGGCAGCAGAAAAAATGGCCTTCTGCAGCCGCTATGGCAGCGACTGCGCAAAAGTCAGACAGGCTTAGTGAAGAAAATTGGGAGATGCATCATTATTCTCAGCATCGTCTTCCGCGCTATACAGCAGATGATGTGCATTGGCTTCCATCATAACCATGGAAATTTGCTCTTCGCTCAGGCGCATAAACCAGGCGAACTGCTTGAACGACAGCCCTGCCCCGGAGAATAAAGACTGGCAAACGACCAGTTTTGGCAGATTATCGTCCTGTATATCGAGAAATGCTTTCACCGTCAAAGAACTGGCGTTGATAGCCGAGAGATCGGAGGCCAGCGCCAGCAGCGCAGAAGGCTTCACTTCGGCCAGCGCGGAAAAAAGGATCACGTCGTTAATCAGATCGATTTTGGCATCGAAAATGCCGTCGAAATTCTGCATATGAGGCAGATGCAGCGCCTGGCAGGAATCACATTCGAAGAAGGTGATCCCGGCATCATCAAGCCATTGACGTAACGTATCCAGTGTAGGTACGACCTGTAAATCCATCGCTGTGCAGCCTCTTTAGTAAAAACTTCGCATAGGGTACTCAAAAAGCGCCCGGTAATCCATTTAACCGCCCGTTTTCAGACAGTAACCCGGCGTGGCATGACGCTCGATCCATGAGATCATTTTACCTGCAATATCGACCCCTGTGGTTTTTTCCACACCTTCCAGCCCTGGGGAGGCGTTCACCTCCATCACCAGCGGCCCGCGCGTCGCCCGCAGAAGGTCCACGCCCGCTACGTCCAGCCCCAGGGTTTGCGCCGCTTTCACGGCTATTTCCCGTTCGCGTTCGCTAATATCGGCTACCCGCGCAACGCCGCCGCGGTGAAGGTTAGAGCGGAAGTCGCCCTCTTTGGCCTGGCGCTCGATGGCCGCCACGACCTCGTTCCCCACCACGAAACAGCGAATGTCGCGCCCTTTCGCCTCTTCAATGTACTCCTGCACCAGAATGTGCGCATTCAGCCCGCGAAAGGCGTCGATCACGCTCTCCGCCGCCTGACGCGTTTCCGCTAACACCACGCCAATACCCTGCGTGCCTTCCACCAGCTTGATCACCAGCGGCGCGCCGCCCACCATATCGATCAGATCGCTGGTGTCGTCCGGTGAATGAGCAATGCCCGTGACGGGGAGATCGATCCCCTGTCGGGCGAGCAGCTGTAGAGAGCGCAGCTTGTCGCGGGCGCGGGAAATGGCGACGGATTCGTTGAGCGGATAGCTGCCCAGCATCTCGAACTGGCGCAGCGCGGCGGTGCCGTAGTAGGTAATCTGGGAGCCGATGCGGGGGATCACCGCGTCAAAGTGCGGCAGCTTGCGGCCTTTGTAGTGAATCGACGAGGCGGCGGGGTCGATGTTCATATAGCAGGACATCGGGTCGAGGATCTCAACCTGATGCCCGCGTTTCGCCGCCGCTTCTCGCAGGCGCTTACATGAATAGAGCGTTCCGTCCCGGGACAATATGGCAATTTTCACCCTGCACCTCTCTGAAGACATGGAAAAAGCCTGCATATCATATACGCAGGCAGGCGCAGGAGGAATGGACTATCGCGTTGCCCAGCCCTGCTTGTGCAGATACTCAAGAATAAACGGGCGGTTTTCTTTGATGATGGTGCGGCGAATATGGTCCGTCCAGGTGTCGCGACGGTTATTGCTGCCGCGCGTCATGTAGTAGTTCGCCAGCTCTTCGTCGTATTGATTCAGGACATCCTGATCGACTGGCTGGTAATGGTTTTCATGCACCAGCATCGCGGCAGGAATGCGCGGCTTGAGATCCGGGTTGTCCGCCGGCCAGCCGAGGCACAGGCCAAACAGCGGCAGCACGTGTTTTGGCAGCTTCAGCAGGTCGGTCACGCTTTGAATGTTGTTACGCAGCCCGCCGATATAGACACCGCCTAACCCCAGCGATTCCGCGGCCGTAAAGGCGTTTTGCGCCATCAGCGCGGTATCCACCACGCCCAGCAGCAGCTGTTCGGCCAGCCCCAGCTCGGCCTCAGGGCAGATCTGCAGGTGGCGGTTAAAGTCGGCGCAGAACACCCAGAACTCGGCTGCCTGAGCCACATGCTTCTGCCCGCCGGTGAGCGTCACCAGCTGTTCACGCATGGCCTTATCAGTAATACGGATAATCGAGCTGCACTGCAAAAAGCTGGAGCTGGAGGTGGCTCTTGCGCTGTCGATAATCGCATTACGCTGCGCCTCGGTAATCGGCTCATCGGTAAAGTGGCGAATGGAGCGGTGGGACTGGAGCAGGTCTATGGTTGGCGTCATCTTGTCTCTCTTTAGTCTTGCTTAATACGTATGGCAGCCAGTATAGGCAATGATGTGCGCGGTGTAATTGGCGAAACATAGCTCATAGGTATTATAACGACAGGCGAAACCTTCTTTAATGACGGCGGGTTATGGGGCACTATACGTGTCATTCGCCGTCAGGCTTGTTTTTTGAGGAGAGAGAAATGTTTGCAGTAATTTTTGGTCGTCCAGGGTGCCCTTACTGTGTGCGCGCGAAAGAGCTGGCTGAGAAACTGACCGAAGAGCGCGATGACTTCAACTTCCGCTATGTGGACATCCACGCGGAAGGCATCACCAAAGCCGACCTGGAAAAAACCGTCGGTAAGCCGGTTGAAACCGTGCCGCAGATCTTCCTCGATCAGAAACACATCGGCGGTTGCACCGACTTTGAGGCCTACGCTAAAGAGCATCTGGGCCTGTTTGCCGAGCAGTAATGAAGAGACGCCCTCACCCTGAGGGCGTTTTTATTTGCGGTGCCGTCGGTGCTGAACCAGGCTGCGCACAAACAGGTAGCACAGCGCGCCAAGCGCGCACCAGAATACGCCGCTCAGCAACCATGCCAGCTCCTGCCAGAAACTCCGCGTTGAAATATACATCAGGCGCATCATCAGCAGACACAGCGGTGCAGCGAGCATGGCGCCCAGCAGCGGCTTCACCACCTCCCCTTGACGGGAGAGAAAACTGGCTGCAGCCCCCGGCAACGTGAAGAAGAGCAACCCCAGCTCAGGATGCCCGGACGCCCTGAACGCGCCCTTTACATTAAATGCGAGCGACATGCACACGACCGTGAACAGCAAAAAACAGCTGATCACCCCCGCCCAGTTTCGTTTCATATTCAAACTATCCTCCTGACTTATCTCTATCAAATACACATTCGTCGGGTAGACGCCCAGTCAGATAAAGCAGTGCGGCAATCCATGCCAAAGTACGCACAGGGTGATGCGATAATCAGTAGCTGTCAGTAGCTAATGCGATTAAACTACACGCCAGCTAATGTTTTAGGGAATAAAGCAGGAAACAGGGAGCGTTAGCGCTTTTCCCTGATCCAGAAAACAGTAGCCCAAAAAGTCCTTTCATTCAACAACTTACTGGTAAACAAGAAGTTAGCCTCCGTGAATATAAACGTCGCAGACTTGTTAAATGGGAATTACATCCTGTTATTATTTGTGGTACTGGCGCTGGGTCTTTGCCTGGGTAAATTGCGTCTGGGTTCGGTTCAACTCGGTAATTCCATTGGCGTTTTAGTCGTCTCCTTATTATTAGGCCAGCAGCACTTCAGCATTAACACGGACGCGCTGAACTTAGGTTTTATGCTGTTTATTTTTTGCGTTGGCGTAGAAGCGGGACCTAACTTTTTTTCAATTTTCTTCCGCGACGGCAAAAATTATCTGATGCTGGCGCTGGTGATGGTCGGCAGCGCGCTGCTGATCGCGTTAGGATTGGGCAAACTGTTTGGCTGGGATATCGGGCTTACGGCCGGTATGCTGGCCGGCTCTATGACGTCAACCCCCGTGCTCGTGGGCGCCGGTGATACCCTGCGCCATTCCGGCATGGCGGGCGCGCAGCTCTCTACCGCCCTCGACCATCTGAGCCTGGGCTATGCCCTGACCTATCTGATTGGTCTGGTGAGCCTGATCGTTGGCGCGCGCTACCTGCCAAAACTGCAGCACCAGGATCTGCAGACCAGCGCCCAGCAAATCGCCCGCGAGCGCGGCCTGGATACCGATTCCAAACGTAAAGTCTATCTCCCGGTTATCCGCGCCTACCGCGTCGGGCCGGAGCTGGTGGCATGGGCAGACGGCAAAAATCTTCGCGAACTGGGGATTTACCGCCAGACAGGTTGCTACATCGAACGTATCCGCCGCAACGGCATTCTGGCGAACCCGGACGGCGACGCGGTGTTGCAGATGGGCGACGACATTGCGCTGGTGGGTTACCCGGACGCCCACGCCCGTCTCGACCCGAGCTTCCGTAACGGCAAAGAGGTGTTCGACCGCGACCTGCTCGACATGCGCATCGTCACCGAAGAGATCGTGGTGAAAAACCATAACGCCGTGGGCCGCCGCCTGGCGCAGTTGAAGCTGACCGACCACGGCTGCTTCCTCAACCGCGTGATCCGCAGCCAGATTGAGATGCCCATCGACGATAACGTCGTGCTCAACAAAGGCGACGTGCTGCAGGTCAGCGGCGACGCGCGACGCGTAAAAACCGTTGCCGACCGCATCGGCTTTATCTCCATTCACAGCCAGGTCACCGACCTGCTGGCCTTCTGCGCCTTCTTCATCGTTGGCCTGATGATCGGGATGATTACCTTCCAGTTCAGCAACTTCAGCTTCGGCATCGGTAACGCTGCCGGTCTGCTGTTCGCCGGGATCATGCTGGGCTTCCTGCGAGCCAACCATCCGACCTTCGGCTACATTCCGCAGGGCGCGCTGAACATGGTGAAAGAGTTCGGTCTGATGGTGTTTATGGCGGGCGTCGGCCTGAGCGCGGGCAGCGGCATCGGCCACAGCCTGGGCGCCGTCGGCTGGCAGATGCTGGTTTCCGGCCTTATCGTCAGCCTGGTGCCGGTGGTGATCTGCTTCCTGTTCGGCGCCTACGTGCTGCGTATGAACCGCGCCCTGCTGTTCGGGGCAATGATGGGGGCCCGTACCTGCGCGCCGGCGATGGAAATCATCAGCGATACCGCGCGCAGCAACATCCCGGCGCTGGGGTATGCAGGCACCTATGCTATCGCGAACGTACTGCTGACGCTGGCGGGTACGCTGATTATCATCATCTGGCCGGGACTCGGATAACTCCTAAGTTTGCGCGTAATGAAAAAATTTTTGTAACGCGCAGAACTTTTTTAGCAGGGGGCAGTCATAACTAGTGCCACTGCTTTTCTTTGATGTCCCCAATTTGTGGAGCCCATCAACCCCGCCGTTTTGGTTCAAGGTTGATGGGTTTTTTGTTGCCTGAAATTCCCTCACACACAAAATCAATCGCGACAGCCACGCTTTCTGATGTTGGACGTAAGCGCCAGACAAAAACCCTATCCCCTTACATTTTTTCTTCATGGCTTCTAAAAACTATCGCTCCCTGACAGCAAAAGAATAAAATCAGGAAAAACCTCAGCAAGCAAAGCCGCATGTTCGATTTTTATCCCGAGAAAACCTACAGCAGAACAGAAGTAATGAGCAAGCCATCGCCAGTTCCGCCAGTAAATGGCGTCTACTTCTGGTGGTTTAAGGAGATCCCTCCGGGTGTGCCGACAGAGGGCTGCATCACCTCAGACGGCTACACGCTGCTATACGTTGGTATTTCGCCCGACCAGAGAGGGAAACCTAACAGCCGTTCAAATTTAAGGAAACGAATCAAAACGCATTACAGCGGCAATGCGGCAGGCTCTACACTTCGACGCACACTTGGCGTGCTACTGAGCGATATCAGTCACTTTCCCCTTCGCCGGGTTGGTTCCGGTTCCAGAATGACATTTACTCACCCAGGCGAGCAGTGGCTTGACCTTTGGATGGAACAAAATGCCAGGATTCATTGGTTTCCTTTTGAAGCGCCGTGGGAGATTGAAGTCAAGTTGATTGCATCCATTCCCCTTCCTTTGAATATTCAGGGAAATGCTCACAGCTTTAAACCCACGCTTTCGCGGATGCGCACTCAAGCGGCAGTTGAAGCACGTTTAATGGATATTGCAAATGAGCGGGGTTTGAAAAGAAGATTAGCGGCGCAGTAAAAACACGCGATCGGACAAAAATTTCATGCGTAACGAAGGTATGCCCGCACTCAATATTAGCGCACTGGTTATAGCGTTCTTTGGTTTCGTTGAAATGGCTTTGCCCGTGGTGTTGTTCATGCCGTAATACATTGTTATATCGGGCCTCCTGATGTTTCACCGCCGGACTTAACTTTGTTATACGCATGGCTATCAACCACAATCCCGTTTGAATCCCTCGAACCGCCGCTTTGGTTAACGGCACTGTTGATCACTACGTTGCTGTTAATGTGGGTGGTGTCGGCTTCTATTACGAAGTTTTCAGTCTTGAAAGTGAAGTTATCGTAGCCGCGATCACCATGGATTTAATCCCTTGGACTTATCAGCGCCCGGTTTCGGGTTCATACTCGAACCAGCCGCCGTCCGCGTACTCGGCCACGTTGCCATCCTCAGAATTGGACGAGGACGGAAAGTGAATTGAACAGACGGCAGGTAGGCCAAAAGAGGATTTTGCTACAAAAATTTTAGAAGAACTTGATATATGATTACAGTATAAAATCATTAAATTCAATAAATACTTTTTTAAGCGTTATTAAAAGGGCATTAAAATAAAATGCCCCACAAAATCACCAATTGAGCAGTGTATTTCCAC